>JBGOUJ010000066.1:0-19841 GCA_041477005.1 Terriglobia bacterium
CAGCTTCGACACTCTCTTGCGCGAGTTGGCCACCCGCTGCCACAACACCTGCCGGATCCCCTCTGATCCAAACGGCACGACCTTCCGGCAACTGACCCAAGCCACTCCTCTGCAAGCCCGCGCGCTTCAGCTTCTCAGCCTATAGCCAGAAACCAGAGGCCCTTCGCGGCCACTTCCCAAGCCAAATCAGTCGGATAGTCCCTCTCGCTAGTTGGAACTTCGGGCTAGCCAGCCTCGGAACGACGCTATACTACATCGTGGAGGCGCCGGTATGCTTCGCCGCGAATCCCGCAGGATTCCGGGCGCGCGAGCCCTTGCCCTGGCTCTGTGGGCGCGGGACTCCAAGCCGCCCCGCATCGAGATCGACGCCCTCAAGCAGCACGTCGACCAGGGGAGAGACCTGTTCTTTCTCGATGTCCGCGAGCCCAAGGAGATCGAAGAGCTCGGCACGCTGAAGGGGTTTGTCAACATCCCCGTCGGGCAACTGGAAGGCCGCTTGAACGAGGCGCCGAAGGACCGCTACATCGTCACCGCTTGAAACGGCGGCGGCCGGGCTGCCCGTGCGGCAGAACTGCTTCAGAAGCACGGTTACAAAACGGTACAATACTGCGGTCTCAAGGAGTGGAAGGAAAAGAACTACGCGCTGATCTATCCAACCGGGCCGGCGAGAGACCGGCCCGCGAAAGACGCTCCGGCGGGAGACCGGCCCGCGAAAGACGCGCCGGCGAAGGAAGCGCCGGCGAAAGGGAAACCATGATTCGGATTCTGCTCGCACTAGCGCTGACCGGCGCCCTCTGGGCGCACGCCGTCCTGGCGCAAGAGATCGACTCGCAGCGGCTGATCAACGCCGACAAGGAAACGCAGAACTGGCTCCAGTACTCGCGCACCTACAACGCCTGGCGCTACAGCCCGCTCGACCAGATCAGCCGCTCGAACGTCCGGCGGCTCGTGCCGGTGTGGGCCTTCCAGACCGGCGATATTCAGGGCGGATTGCAGGCCACGCCGCTGGTGGCCGACGGGGTGATGTACGTCAGCACCTCGTGGAACCGGGTCTACGCCCTCGACGCCGCCACCGGCCGCGAGCTCTGGCACTACATCTATGAGAAGCCCAAGGAGATCGCCGGCTCCTACGCCCCCTGGAACCGGGGCGTGGCCCTGGGCTACGGCTTGGTCTTCATGGGCACCCTCGACAACCACCTGCTCGCCCTGAACGCCAAAACCGGCCGCGAGGTGTGGAACGTCAACATCGAGGACGTGAGCCAGTGCGGCTGCAACATCACCGGGGCGCCGCTGGTGGTCAAGGATAAGGTCGTCGTCGGCGTGACCGGCGGCGACAGCGCCCACCGCGGCTACATCAATGCCTTCGACGCGCGCACCGGCAAGCAGGTCTGGCGCTTCTGGACCATCCCCGGCCCTGGCGAGCCGGGCCACGAAACCTGGAAGGGCGAAAGCTGGAAATACGGCGGCGGCTCCTCCTGGTTGACCGGCTCCTACGATGCCGAGCTGAATCTCATCTTTTGGGGCATCGGCAATCCGGCGGCCGACTTTTACGGCGACGAGCGCCGCGGCCTCAACCTCTACACCGATTCGACCGTCGCTCTCGACGCCGACACCGGAAAGCTGAAATGGTATTACCAGCAGATTCCCTATGACGTCTGGGATTGGGACGCGGTCTATGAGAACGTCCTGCTCGACCTGGAGCACAAGGGCCAGAAGCGCAAGCTGCTGCTCAATGTGAACAAGGGCGGCTACGTGTTCGTGGTCGATCGCACCAACGGCAAATTCGTTTCCGCCTGGCCGCTGGTCGAGAACATCAACTGGATCAAAGGCGTGGATGAGGAAGGGAACCTGGTGGGGCGCAACGAGCCGGTGGTGGGCAAGCCCAACCTTATCTGCCCCTCGGTCGGCGGCGGCCGGAGCTGGAACCACGGCGCCTTCAGCCCCAAGACCGGCTGGTTCTACACCACCGGCATCGAATGGTGCGAATCGGTGACGCCGCAGGTAACAAAGCCGCAGGAGGGCAAACCCTTTATGGCCGGTGAGTTCGAGATGAAACCTACACCGAAGGGTCAACCGGGCGGACATCTCGGCGCGTACGACCCGATCACCGGCAAACAGCAGTGGATCTACCGGTCAAAGTACCCGCTGCTGGCTTCGGCTTTGGCCACCGGCGGCGGCCTGCTCTTCACCGGCGACCCGGAGGGACAGTTCTTCGCGCTCGACGCCCAAACCGGCCGAAAGCTGTGGAGCTTTATGACTGGCTCCGGCCATCGGGGATCGCCCATCACGTATTCCGTCAAGGGACGGCAATACATCGCCACCCCCAGCGGCTGGGGATCGGCGCTGGCGGGCCTGCTGCCGCAGTTGTGGCCGGAGACCGAGAGCATCCCGGGCGGCTCCACGATCTTCGCCTTCGCCCTGGTGGAGTGAGGCTGGTAAGAAGCCGGGAACAAGTTATGGCCGCGAATGCACGCGACTAAACGCGAATGAAGACGGTCCCCTTATTTGCGTGCACTCGCGTTCATTCGCGGCCCAATTCGATTCCTTCCCGGCTTCCAAGGGGCCGGTTGCTTCTGGTTGCGCTGGGGTGCGGGACTTCCCTGTGGGCCCAAACACCTACAGTGAAGCTTGAGGATCCCCCCGTTATCGCGCGTGGCAGCGCGATCTTTGGGACCACTTGCGGCATCGGATATTGCCACGGCAAGGAAGGGCGGGCCGGCCGGGGACCTAGGCTGGCTGGGCGCAAGTTGGAGAAGGAGTATCTCTTCAAGACCATCTCCTCCGGCGTGAACAATTCGCTGATGCCGGCCTTCAAAAGCCAGCTCTCGACCGACGAGATCTGGTCGGTGGTAGCCTACATTCTGACCCTATCTTCTCCGGCCCCCGACCTCCGGCCCCCAGGCGCCGACACGCCCCCGAGCCCGGGGCCGTCCCTGGCCCCCGGGCTACAATTCCCGACCCCCAACCCCCCGCCCCCGGCCGCCGGCACAGCCCCGACCTCCGGGCCATCCCTGGTCCCCGAGCCACAATCTCCGACCCCCAATCCCCAGCCCCCGGCCCCCGAGTCGCTCCCGGTCCCTGGGCCTCGGTCCCCGATTGCCGGTGGCGATCCTCAGGGCGGGCGGGCGCTTTTCTTTGACTCCACCAATCCCAAGCACTGCGCCGTCTGCCATCGCTTCCAGGGCCGCGGCGCCGACGTCGGACCTGATCTGACGGCAGTCGGCTCCAAGCCGCCGCAGGAGATCCTCCAGGACATCGTGGAGCCGGATGCTCGCCTGGCCATCGAGCCGGTGACGGTCGCGACCAAGTCCGGCGAGCGGATCACCGGGATCAAGAAACAGGAGAATCGCGAGCTGATTCGGATTTACGACACCCGGAGCCTGCCCCCGGTCCTGCGAACCATTTACAAAGACGAGATCAGCAACATCCAGCCCGAGCGGCGCTCTCCGATGCCCGGCGACTACGGCCGGATCTTCACCCGAGGGCAACTGGAAGACCTGATCGCTTTCCTCAAGTCCTCGCCGCAGTAAAGACGGTCGCAAAGGACGGCCGCAGCAAAAACGGTCTTGGAACTTTGGCCCGACAGGGGCGTACAGTTGAGCCCCGGAACGCTGCCGAGTTAGATGAACAGGTCGACCGAGACCTTAAAAAGCGATGCGAGTTTCTTTGCCTGCTCCTTGCTGATGGAACGCTTCCCGTTCAGAATCTCCGAAACGCGCCCGCGCGTGCCGAACACGGGCAGGAGGTCTTTCGCGGTTCGGCCGCTCCTTTCCATCAGGTAAGCCAGCATCTCGTACGGGGGCACAGGCGCCAGCGCGTGGTTGCGGTCGTCGTAGGCCTGAATCAGGATGGCCATGGTTTCCAGCAACGCCGATTCCTCAGTGGACAAATGATTCCCGCCTTTGTCCATCAGTTCCTCCACAGCGGCAACCATCCGGTCGTACTCCTTCTCGGTCTCGATGGCCTTGACGACAATGCGATTTGCCAACCGGACATACTTCTTTCGGTCGACTGTCAGGGTAGCGCTCATGGCTTCCACGTTCCTTTCATATAGTCCTTGTGCGTCAGGATGCCGCGGATGAACACGACCCTACGGCTGAAGTTGATCTCCGCGATGAGCCGGTACTTGTTGCCGCCGATATCGAACACAACGTACGGGGCGACGAAGTCCGCACTGTTGAACGTCTGCTTCACTTCCGCGAAATTGACCCAGGTGGCCCGTTTGGCAACTCTGTACCAGTGATCAAGAGGACTCCCTGCGTCCCGATGCTTCTCGCAGAAGGTCCGGATCGCCTTGTGACTAACGACGTTCATGAGGGCCGGCCTCATGGTCCCATAATGGGACCGCCCTGTCAATGACCCATGCCTGGCAATGCCCTCAAAGCGGCGCCAGCGACCGCGCTCCCGCAACACCCGGCAACACCGGCGATGTGATCCCTACTGGTGGGTTCCAATTCCAGCGGGCCTACCCGGGTGTCGATCCGGACCGATCAGCACCTCGTGACAGCAAAAGCTTGGGGAGGTTTCTTCGAGGCGGGAGAAAGGGTGGCCTCTTGACCTCGACGCTCCCGTGTTCCGCCCTTGTAATCCGTGACAATTGGCCGCATATGCGTTAGGCTGAAAAGAGATACGAACCTGGGAGCTAATCGTCATGGCAGCGCTTGATTGGTCACAGTGTCCAGCCGTGGAGAGTGTGCCGGGAAAAATGAGCGGCGCATGGGTCTTCCGAGGAACGCGGATGCCGGTCTCCGTGGTGTTCGAGAACCTCGAAGATGGCATCACTATCGACGAACTCGTTGAACTGTACGATGGCCTGACGCGGGAACAGGTCAAAGCTGTTCTGGACTTCGCCGCCCAAAGCCTCCAAGCGCCGGCGCTCGCTCGCTGATGCGTGTTATCCTTGACCAGGGCACGCCGGCAAAAACGTCCCAGCAAAAACGGTCTTGGAACTTTGGCCCGACAGGAGCATACTGTAGGCACGAAGTCCCTTCGCGTGGAGGTGTTCGATGCCGATCCATAAGCTGATCCACGCCATCCGTCGCGCCAGACCCTTGACCCGGGAAGAAGGCATGAAGATCCTGCTGCGGGATCACTTCCAATGCCAGTATTGCGGGTTGGACGGGCTGGCCAACTTCGAGAATGGTTTGATGATGACCGTAGACTTTGTCATTCCGCGGGCCCTCAAGGGCAAGAAGGACCCGCGCAACCTGGTAGCGGCCTGCCGGCCCTGCAATCTGTTGAAGGGCCGCCATCGTTTCCACAGCTTCGAGGAAGCCAAAAAATACGTCCTCGAGCGCCGCGATGAGCAGCGCCGGGAATGGGAGAAGACGCTAAGCCAGTTGAACGCCCACCGGGCGACGGCGTAGCAGCCGGTGGCGGCGCCGGAGGCGTCACCGTGAGGGCGCGGCGACCGCTCCCTTAAGGTCGCAGCTCGAAAGAGCAGTGTGTCAGTAGGCCGGCTTGAGGATCGTGAACTCGAACTTGGCGGGGTCCAGGCCTCGGCGGCGGAGCAGCGCGATGCATTCGTCCACCGAGTCGCCGACGGCCTCGATGCGGCGTAGCGGGAGCGTCTTCGGGGTGTAGATCTCCATCGCGATCCAGCTTCCGGCCAGCCCCGACCGCTCCGGGAGCGTCAACTCCTCCGGCGCCCGTCCCAGAATACTCTCGACCGAAGGCTTCTCCGTTGTGGCCATGCGGCCATTATAGCGAAGAGAACAGGGAATCAGCCGTCAGCGATCAGCCGTCAGCCATCAGCCAGCAGCCCTCAGCCATCAGCCAGCAGCCATCAGCCATCAGCCAGCAGCCGTCAGCCAGCAGCGATCAGCCATCAGCCGTCAGCCAGCAGTCAGCAGCCAGCAGCGATCAGCGATCAGCGATCAGCCGTCAGCGATCAGCCATCAGCGATCAGCCATCAGCCATGAGCCGTCAGCCAGCAGCCCTCAGCCAGCAGCCGTCAGCCAGCAGCGATCAGCCATCGGCATCAGCCGTCAGCAACCGCCCTCCGGCCCGAGCTGGTTGCTGAAAGCCGATAGCTGAAAGCTGATGGCTGATGGCTGACTCTCGGCTACTTCGTCTCGATGTAATCCACCAGCGCCTCGACCTCGGTTTCCGTCATCTTTTTGATGAAGGGCGGCATCAACTGGCCGCCGAACTTGATCTTCACCACCACGTACTCGCGGGTCGGCTTGCCTCCCGACAGCGGCAGCTTTTCATTCTGGAATAGGTGGTAGAGGCTCGGGCCGAACTTCTTGGTCTGCTTCTTGTTGATTTCGTGGCAGACGGCGCAGTGCTCGCGGTAGAGATCCTGGCCCAGGTCCTTGCGCCGCTCCCAGGGCGGGGCTTTGCGGTCGGCGCCCAGAGCGGCGGCGGCTGCTGCGGCCAGCGTCAAGACCACCAGCGCTCCAGCCCGGCCGCGCCTCATGCAACCTTCTCCGCTTTCTTCACGCTGATCGCCCCCGCCCGGTAGAGGCACTCGCCGATGGTCGTGACCTGCTCCGGCTCGCACTCCACGCGCAGGTAAATGTGGCCGGCGGCTATGGCCGGGACGGGCTCGGTGCGGTCCCGGTGCAGCAGTCCACTTTCCCGCAAAAACATCAGAAACGTCGCGGCGATGGCGCCGAGCATGGTGAATTCGTAAAAAATGACGCCGGTGGCCCAGAAGGAAACGATCGGCATGCCGCCGGTGATGAGGGGATAGGCTTGCTGCGTATAGACGACGGATCCCATGGCCAGCAGGCCGAGCGCTGCCCCGCCGCCCACGGCTGCCAGCGACATGCGGCTTTCGCGCGGCAGCAGCTCCGAGGCCGCGTCGACGGGCTCGGTGGAGAACACCTCCAGGTCGGACGCCGCCAGGCGCCGCAACTGCAGCGCGTCGATAGCCGCCGCTACCGCTTCGGACTCCGTAAATTCACCGGCGAGGTACATGCTTGTATTCCCAGATCGCGATGATCGGAAACAGCTTGGAGAAGACCAGGTACAGCAGCGTCATCGCGGCGAAGGTGGCGCAACTGATCGAAATCTCGACCCAGGTCGGCGAGTAGCCGCGCCAGGCGGCGGCGAGCCTCGGGTGGGAGAGCGTTGTAACCACGATCAAGTAGCGCTCCAGCCACATTCCCACCAGCACGGCAACCGCCGAGATGGTGGCCGTCTGAATCGACCGCAGCCGCCGGATGCCCAGCAGCACGAACGGCGTCACGAAGTTGCAGAGCACCATGGTCCAGAAAAACGGGGCATATTCGCCGCGCAGCCGCGCCCCGAACACTGCCATTTCCGCCGGCTCGTTTCCGTACCACACGGTGAGATGCTCGGCCACCGTGAAGTAGAACCACAGCAGGCTCATCAACAGAAGCAGCTTGGACAGGTTGTCGAAGTGTATCGGCTCGAGGTAGGCCTCCAGGTGCATCGCCCGCCGCATGATCGACATCACCAGCAGCAGGGCGGCGATGCCGCTGAAGATCGCGCCGGCCACGAAATAAGGGCCGAATATGGTGCTGTGCCACATGGGCGACAGGGCCATGGCGAAATCCCAGGCCACCACCGTGTGGACCGAAACGGCCACCGCCAGGATGATGCCGGCCATCAGCTTCATGGCCCGCTCCAGGGCTTGCCATTCCCGGCCGCTGCCCGTCCAGCCGAGCGACAGCAGGCCATAGAATTTCAGCCGCCAGCCCAGGGCGTGGTCGCGCAGTTGCGCCAGGTCGGGAATCAGCGGCAGGTAGAGGTAGATCACGCTGCCGGTCAGGTAGGTGAAGATGGCCGTCAGGTCCCATAGCAGCGGCGAGCGGAAGTTGGGCCAGAGCAACCGGGAATTGGGGTAGGGAAGCAGCCAGTAGAAGAGCCAGACGCGGCCCAGGTGGATCAGCGGGAACAGGCCGCCGATCATGAGGGCGAAGACGGTGATCGCCTCGGCGGCGCGCGTCACCGGGCGGCGCCAGCCGGCGTTGGTCAGCCGCAGGATCGCCGATATCAGGGTCCCGGCGTGGGAGATGCCGATCCAGAAGACGAAGTTGACGATATAGAACGCCCACATCACCGGCCGGCGAATGCCCGCCACGCCGATGCCGTGGCTGACCTGATAGCCCCAGCAGATCAGGCCCCAGGTCACGACCAGAGTGGCGGCGAACAAGGCGGCGATGTAGCGCCAGCTCGCGCCGCTCAGCGGCCGCCAGAGATCGTCGCGGATTTTGTCGTGTTCCACTTCCAGTGCCGTGGCCATTAGTTCGTGGACCGGTGGAACCCCGGTCCCACTCGTTGCGTCGGTCAGCTATCGGCAAACAGCTATCAGCAAACAGCTATCAGCCGTCAGCAAACGGCTATCAGCAAAGAACCATCAGCTATCAGCAAACAGCTATCAGCAAACAGCTATCAGCAAACAGCTATCAGCGACCGGAGCCCCAGGTTGCTGACGACTGCTTTCCTCACTTCACCCGCTGCAAATAAAACACTTTCGGCTTCGTTCCCAATTCCTCCAGCAGCCGCGTGGCTCGCCCGCTGGCGGCCAGGCGGGAAACCTTGCTCTCCGGGTCGTTCAGGTCGCCGAACGTGATCGCCTCGGCCGCGCACGACTGCGCGCAGGCCGGCTGCACCTCACCGTCCTGGACCGGCCGGCCTTCCGCCTTGGCGTCGCCCTTCACCCGCTGGATGCGCTGGATGCAGAACGTACACTTCTCCATCACCCCGCCCGGCCGGATCGCCACGTCCGGGTTGTGCTGCAACTCGAGGGGCGAATCCCACCGCGGCGCGAAAAAGTTGAAGAAGCGCACCGAGTAGGGGCAGTTGTTGCCGCAATAGCGCGTGCCCACGCAGCGGTTGTAAACCTGGACGTTCAGGCCTTCCGCGTTCTGGTAGGTGGCGTAGACCGGGCAGACCGGCTCGCACGGCGCGTGGTCGCACTGCTGGCACAGGACGGGCATATACTTGACCCGCACGTCGGGGAACTCGCCCTCGTAGTAGCGGTCCACGCGGATCCAATGCACGGCGCGCCCCTTGTTGGCCGACTCCGGGTCCGACAGCGGCAGATTGTTTTCGGCGTGGCAGGCCGCCACGCAGGCTTCGCAGCCCGTGCAGCGGTCCAGATCAATCGCCATGCCCCAGCGGTGTTCCATGGTGGCTCCCTTATCTATATCCCCAGGGACCGAGCTCCCGGTCCTGCGGCGAAAACTGAATCAGCTCCGCGCGCGCCTGCAAGCGCGTGAGGCGCACGCGCGTGGCGCCCAACGCCAGAGCGCCGGTGGTCTTCTCCCACACCGGCGCCAGAATCGACACCGGGTTCGAGCCGCGATTGGAGGCGTATCGCCCGAAGTGGCGGTGCCCCTGGCCGATGGCCATGCTGACCACCCCGGGCATGGCCGCGGGATGCACGTAAGCCGGCGCTTCCAGCCGCCCGTAGGGCGATTCCACCTGCACCAGATCGCCGGTCTGAACGCCCAGCCGCGAAGCGGTCTTCGGATCGATCTCGACCGGCAGGCCCCACATGGCGCTCGACGCCGGGTCCGGCAGCTCCTGCATCCACGGCAGGTTCGCGCTCCGTCCATCGTGAAACTGCAGGGAGAAATACGGCAGGAAATGGAGCGGGTACTGTGCCGGGTTGCCGGTGAAGCTCGCCTCGGTCAGGTCCAATTCCGGCTTGCGGTTCAGCGCCTCGGCACGCTTCGGCGTTGCGGGGTCGGCCTCGCGCCACACGCCGCCCTGCCGCGTTGCCTCGTCCCAGGACTGGCCCGCGTTCAGCAGCGGCTCCGCCACGGACCTGGCTGTGGCCGGCGCCACCGTCGCGCCCAATTTCCGGGCCAGCTCGGCCAGCACCTGCTCGGTCGCCCGTGTGTCATAGAGCGGCTCGGCAAACGGCGTGGCCAGAACGATGCCCGGGCCGGGGCCGACGGGCTGCACGACCGCCGCCGTCGATTCCAGAGTGTGGTGATCGGGGAGCAGCAGATCCGCGTAAGCGGCGCTGTCGTTCAGGAACGGCGAGAAGCTGATGGCGGTTGCGCTTTCCAGACGCGAGAATCTTTCCTTCACGCGGGCTGCGTCGGGCAGCGTGTAGACCGGATTGCTGCCGTCGAGGAACAGGAATTGCGCCCGCGCCAACTGCGGCAGCGCATTGGCGAACGCGGGCTGGCCCGGGGTTGCGTCCGCGGCGGGAGGGCGCACGCCGCCCGGTTGTCCGGCGTTGCCCAGCAGCACGTTCAGATAGCCGGCGGCCATCACTGCCGGGAGCGAGTTGGTGTGGGATACCGAGGCCCCCGGAATCACCAGCGGGCCCTCGGATTCTCCGAGGTCGCGCGCCACCTGCTCCAGTCGCTTTTCCGGAAGGCCGCAGGTGCGAGCGGCGCTCGCGAGGTCGGCGGTCTGGAAGGCCTGGAGCACCGGCGGCGGTACGGCCTCGGGATGGCGAGCGAGCCGGAGATCGAGCAGGAGGCGTCCCAGGGCCAGCGCGAAGACCAGCTCGGCGCCCGGCCGGAGCGGGATCCACTGATCCGCGCTCTGCGCGGTGATCGAAAGGCGCGATTGGGCCTGGGCCAGGTATCCGCGCACGGCCCGGCGGCCCTGCCGAAAGTGGCCGAACTGCCGCGCGTAGAAGACCGGGGAAGTCCAGCCGCCGAGGAAATCAGCGCCGATGCCCAGCGCGTAGCGGGCGTTGGCCAGATCGTAAACGGGCAAGCCACTCCAGCCGTAGACAGCTTCGGCGGCCTTGCGCTCGATGGGAAAATCCGCAATCTCGAAGGTAATCGCTGGCGGCACGCCGATCGCTTCGAGAAACCGGGCGATGGTGAGGACGCGGTTGCCGCCTTGAGGTCCCGCCAAAAACAGGATGCGAGAAGGGTCCCGCTCGCGCACGCGCGCCAGCTTTTCTGCCGCCACCGCGAGGGCTTCGTCCCAGGAGGTGGGCGCGAAGTCGGCCTGGCCGCGAGGCCCCTGGCGCCGCATCGGGCCGCGCAGCCGGTCCGGGTTATAAAGCCCCTGCACCGCCGCCTGCCCCCGCGCGCACAGCCGGCCGCCACTCACCGGGTCGAGCGGGTTACCCTCGATTTTCTTGACGGCGGCGATCTTTTGCCGGAAAGGCTGGCCGTTGCGCTCAACAACCCGCTCGCCTTCCATCACCCGCACGATCACGCCGCAGGCGGCTGTGCATTCCCCGCAAATGCCCGGATGCCACTGCTCCTCGCCGGGCACGATCTCGCGGTCGGAGACCAGCAGCGGGATGTAGCTGTCCAACTTCTTCCCGCAAGCGCCCGTCAGCGCGCCGGTCGAGGCGGTGGAGACGATTTTGAAAAAGTTGCGGCGATCCATGTGAAAAAAGCAGGTTTCAGGTTTCAGGTGTCAGGTGTCAGTATATCTCCACCGGCACTTGGCCCGACACCTGGCACCTGGCACCTGGCACCTGACACCCGGTTCCTGGCACCTGGCACCTGGTTCTTGGCACCTGGCACCTGACATCTGGTTCTTGGCACCTGAAACCTAAAACCTGAAACCTGGTTCCTGGCACCTGCTAGTAATGACATGCCGCGCAGTCCTCGGTGGCCTTTCGCTGCCGGTGGCAGGTCAGGCACGTGCCCATGTCGTGCTTTACGGCCAGCGGGGCGACGGTGGCCTTCGCTACGTCGCCGTGGCACGTTGTACAATCAATTCTTGCCCGGTAATGGGGAGCGTGCTGGAACCTTACCAGGGCCGTGGGGCTGAAGCCGTAGACGCGCTCCCAGGGGATCTCGGTCTTCCGGGCGGCATAATCGCGCACTTTCTTCACGCCCGGCCTCTCGGTAGCCAGCTTTTCATGACATAGCATGCACTTGCGCACCGAGGGCATGCCTGCGGCGGCGCGCCTGTCGGCGCCGGGGTGGCAGTCCAGGCACTCCAGACCCAGCGCCATGTGCCTGTTGTGGGGAAACACGACGGGCTGCTCGGCGGACAGGGCCGCCGCGGCGCACAGGCTGAGGAGCCATCGGTAGTTCATGAAACGCAGATTCGGCAGATTCTTCAAGATACAATGACCGCCAATTGGAAGAAAAGGCTGCCGGCGATAATTTTGGTGCTCCTGGCCGCCGCGCTGTGCTACGGCTTGTGGCGAGCGGGAGTCCTCCAACGCCTTACGAATAAGGATGAGCTGATACAGGAGTTGCGGGGGGCCGGCGTCAAAGGGCCGCTGCTGTGCATCGCCGTGCAGGTCGCGCAGGTGGTGATCTTCGTGATTCCGGGCGAGATCACCCAGTTCGCGGCGGGTTACGTGTTCGGCGCCTGGTGGGGCTTTTTATATTCGATCGTCGGCATCATGATGGGCTCGGCGTTCAACTTTTACTTTGCCCGGGTGTTCGGCCGGCCGGCGCTCGAAAGATTCGTTCCCGGCCGGACCTTGGATAAAATCGACGGGGCGCTGAACAATGCGAAGGGAAAGTCGGCCATCTTCCTGCTCTTCCTGCTGCCGGGCCTGCCCAAGGACGCCTTGTGCTACGGCGCCGGTCTCTCGACCATGAGCCTCGTCGAGTTCATCGTAATCACCGGCCTGGCGCGATCGCCGGCAATGATGCTGAGCATCCTGCTCGGCTCGCAGGCTTACCAGAAAGACTACCGGCGCATGCTCATCACCGTGGCCGTGGCGGTGCTCGCGACCGGCGGCTATCTTCTCTACGAGCGCAGCCGGCGGAGGGGGGAACGGCCGTGATTCGAGTGATGCGCACCGCCGACATCCCGGCCGCCATGCGTCTGAAGGAGTCGGCCGGCTGGAACCAGACCGAGCAGGACTGGGCCAACGTCCTGGCGCTCGAACCGGAAAGCTGCTGGCTCGAGGAGCAGGGTGGCGAGATTGTCGCCTCGACCGTGGCGGTCTGCTACGGCCAGGGGCGGGCCGCCGATTTGGCATCCAGCCCAGCCACCCACCTAGCCCCCAGCCCAGCGGCCCGCCCAGCTCCGAGCCCGGTGCCCGATCGAGCCCCGAGCCCGGGCCCCCATCTGCCCCCCAGCCTAGCCCCCGATCTAGCCCCGAGCCCAGCCCCCCACCTGGCCCGCAGCCTAGCCCCCGATCTAGCCCCGAGCCGAGCGCCCCGCCTAGTCCCAGTCCCCGACGTAGCCCCCGGACCGGCCCCAGACCCGGCCGCCGGGATGGCCCGTGACCTAGCCCGTGATGTGGCCCCCGGGCTGGCATGGATCGGAATGGTTCTCGTCGATCCCCGGTTTCGGGGCCGGGGATTTGCTCGTGGCCTGATGGAGCACTGCTTGCGCTGGCTCGAAGCGCGCGGCGTTCTCCAGGTGAAGCTCGACGCGACCGCCATGGGCCGGCCTCTGTACGAAAAACTCGGCTTTCGAGAGGAGCGGATCATCGAGCGCTGGCGCGGGCCGGCCAGTGAAGGAAAGGCCGGGAAGGCTGGGCTGCCCGCCTCCGATCTTCCGTTGCCGGCGATTGCTTCCCTGGACCGCGCGAGCTTCGGCGTCGATCGCAGGCGGCTGATCGAGCAGCTCCTGAAGGCCTTCCCGGGCCACGGTGTCTGGGAGCCGGAAGGGTTCGTCCTGGGCCGGCCCGGCAGCCATTCGTATTTCCTCGGTCCCTGTGCGGCGGCGGACGCCCCAGCCGCCGAGCGGCTGATTCGCTGCTTTCTGGAGCGCACTTCTGCGCCGAGTTTCTACTGGGACCTGTTCCCGGACCAGCCCGCCGTGGTCGATCTCGCTCGGGATACGGGCTTCGAGCGGCAGCGCGAGCTGGTGCGGATGGCGCTGCGGCCTGAGGCCGGCCTGCCGGGCCACCCGGAGCGCGTCTTTGCTGTAGCGGGTTTTGAGTACGGATAGCCGGCAATATGAACATCGACAAAATCATCCTCCGTTGGGTCCAGATCCTGTTCCTCGAGCCGTTCCGCATCTCGAACGGCTCGGTGGCGGTGAAGGACAGCATCGTCGTCGAGGCGCAGGCGGGCCAATTCACGGGCTTCGGCGAGGCCTCGCCCATGGCGGGATCCTTCTATTCCGCCGAAACGCCGGAATCGACCTGGGAGGCTTTGGTACAGCGGCTGGTTCCGGCGGTGGTCGGGGCGCCCTTTGCCGTGGCGCTGCCCGACGACGATCCCAGCGAGCCGTTTGCCCGGGCGGGACTGGAAGGGGCGCTTTGGGATCTGGCCTGCCGGCGCTCCGGCGAGCCGCTGTGGCGGATGCTCGGCTCCGAGCTGCGGCCGGTTCCTTCCGGCGTGGCGATCGGCATCTTCGACACCATCGACGAGCTGCTCGACCGGGTGGATCGTTACCGCACCGCCGGCTACCGGCGCGTCAAGATCAAGATTCAGCCCGGCTGGGACATCGAGCCGGTCCGGGCGGTGCGGGAGCGGTTCGGCTCGATCGATTTGATGGTCGATGCCAACGCGGCTTACACGGCCAAAGACTTCGCCATCTTCGAAGAACTCGACCGCTTCGGCCTGATGATGTACGAGCAGCCGCTCGGCCGGGAGGCGCTGGAGAGCATGGCCGAACTGCAGCAGCGCGTTCGCACGCCGGTCTGCGCCGACGAGTCGGCCGAGTCGATGACGGCTTTGGAGAGGATCATCCGCCTGGGAGCGGCTCGCATCATCAACATCAAGATCCAGCGAGTGGGGGGCATCGCCGCCGCCAAGGCCATACACGATCGAGCGCGCGCGGCGGGGCTCGACTGCTGGCTCGGCACCATGCCCGAGCTGGGCATCGCTTCGGCTCAGGGCCTGCACCTCGCCACGCTGCCGGGCTTCGTTTACCCCACCGACGTGGAGGCCTCGGCCCGCTGGTATGCCGACGATCTCGTCGACCCGCTGCTCGACATCGACTCCGACGGCATGATGCACCTCCCGGCCGGTGACTTTGCCGTGAATCGCGACCGGCTCGAACGGTACACTGTGAAGAGACTGGAGTTTCCCCGGTGATCCGAAAACGCCACGAGTGGAAGCCGCGGGATCGCTCGATCGTGCTGGGGGTCCGGACCCTCATCATGGGCGTGCTCAATGTCACGCCGGACTCGTTTTCCGACGGCGGCCTGCATCTCGATCCCGATGTGGCCTACGCGCGGGCTCTCGACATGCAACAGCAGGGCGCCGACCTGATCGACATCGGCGGCGAATCCACGCGGCCCGGCGCCGCCCGGATTTCGGCGCAGGAGGAGCTGGTCCGTATCGTGCCGGTGCTCAAGAAGCTCCGTGGCAAGCTGGACATCCCGATTTCCGTCGACACCTATAAGGCCGAGGTGGCGGAGCGCGCGCTCGAGCTGGGCGCCGAGGTCATCAATGACGTGAGCGGGCTGACCTTCGACCCCGCGCTGGCCGAGGTGATCAATCGCCGGGACGCCGGCCTGGTGCTGATGCACATTCGCGGGACGCCGGAAAGCTGGGCAAAACTGGCGCCGCTGCCCGACGTAATGGGAACCATCCTGCGCGATCTGGAGGCCGCGCTGGGCCGCGCCCGGCACGCGGGCATCGAGCGCCGCCGCATCCTGATCGATCCCGGCATCGGCTTCGGCAAGCGGGGCGACCAGAACTACCAGATCGTTATGCAACTGGAGCGGCTCAACGCCCTGGAGCATCCGATCCTGATCGGAACCTCCCGCAAGTCATTTTTGGCTCACGGGGCGGCGGCGCACGGCGGGCCCGTTTCCGATCCGGAGCGCTTGTTCAGCACGGCGGCGACCGTGACGGCATCCATCCTTCACGGCGCCCACATCGTGCGGGTGCACGACGTGCCGGCTATGGTGGAGACGGCGCGGGTCGCCGATGAGCTGTTGCGGGCCGAGGAGGAGCGATCCGAGCAGGCCGACGAAATGCGGCGCCAGGCCCCGCCGCGGCGGTCGAAAGGGTTACAATCTAGGTAGGGAGAACACAGCCATGGCTGATGAAAATGATAGCGACAAGTTGATCTGGTTTCTCGCTGGAGCGGCGGTGGGCGCTGCATTGGGCCTGTTGTTTGCTCCCAAATCCGGCCGCGAGATTCGGCGCCTCATCACGGACACGACCGCCGACGGGCGCGACTACCTGGTCGAGGCCGGCCGGGATGTCTACTCCAAAGGCCGCGACATCTATGAGAAGGGCAAGGACCTGGCCGACGACGCCGCCGAGATGTTCGAGCGCGGCCGCAAAGCAGTGAGACTGTAGCGCCGATGAACGCCGGTAACTGCCGACTCAACCGAGCGCGTTGTCGGCGTTCTTCCGTATTCCTCTGCGGTTGGTGAGATGAGCTTGCCGGAATTCCGCAACGAGCCGCTGACCGACTTTTCCCGGCCCGAAAACCGCGCGTCGATGGAAGCGGCGCTGGCGAAGGTTGGTTTCGATCTCGGGCGGGAGTACCCGCTACTGATCGGCGGGCAGCGGGTCCGGACCGAGCGGCGGCTGCGGTCGACCAATCCGGCTCGTCCCGATGAGGTCGTGGGCGTACATCTGGCCGCCGACGCCGACCAAGCCCGCCAGAGCATCGCCGCCGCCCATGAGTATTTCCCCTGCTGGAGCAGTCGTCCGGCCGCCGAGCGCGCCGAGGTGCTGCTCGGCGCCGCCCGTATTTTCCGCCAGCGCAAGCACGAGTTCTCGGCTTGGATGATCTATGAGGTCGGCAAGACCTGGACCGAGGCCGACGCCGACGTCGCCGAAGCCATCGATTTCTGCGAATATTACGCGCGCGAGGCGCTGCGCCTGAGCGGCCCCCAACCGCTCACACCAATACCTGGCGAGAAGAACGAGCTACGCTATCTTCCGCTGGGCGTGGGGGTCGTCATTCCGCCGTGGAATTTTCCCCTGGCCATCGCGGCCGGCATGGCCACGGCCGCCCTGGTCACCGGCAACACGGTGGTGCTCAAGCCATCGAGCGATTCGCCGACCATCGCGGCGAAGCTTGTGGAGGCGTTGCTCGAAGCGGGCTGCCCGCCGCAGGCGATTTCGTTCTTGACCGGAAGCGGCTCGACGATCGGCGATGCCCTGGTCGAGCACCCGCTCACCCGCTTCGTCGCTTTTACCGGCTCGAAGGAAGTCGGTCTGCGGATCAACGAGCTGGCCGCCAGGCCCCAGCCCGGCCAGCGCTGGATCAAGCGCGTGGTGGCCGAGATGGGTGGCAAGGATGCCATCATCGTCGACTCCGATACCGACCTGGAGAAGGCCGCTGGCGGCGTGCTGGCTTCGGCCTTCGGCTTCCAAGGCCAGAAGTGCTCGGCCTGCTCGCGCGCCATCGTGGTCGACTCGATCTACGACCGGTTCCTCGAGCGGCTGACGGAGAGAGCCCGCCAAATCACGGTCGGGCCGCCGGAGGATCCGAAGAGCTACATGGGCCCGGTGATCAACGAGCGGGCGATGAACTCGATCCTGCGCTACATTGACCTGGGGCGCGGCGAAGGGCGGGTCATTACCGGTGGCGAGCGAGCGCCGGGCGACGGCTATTTCGTCGAGCCGACCATCATCGCCGACATCGATCGCCAGGCGCGCCTCTTTCAAGAGGAGATCTTCGGTCCCGTGCTCGCCATGACGCGGGCTCGCGATTTCGACGACGCCCTCGATCTCGCCAACGACAGCGAATACGGCCTGACCGGCGCCGTCTTCACCAACGACCGGCAGAAGCTCGAAAAGGCGCGGGAGCGCTTCTTCGTCGGCAATCTCTATTTCAACCGCAAGTGTACCGGCGCCCTGGTGGGCGGCCACCCCTTCGGCGGGTTCAACATGTCCGGCACCGACTCCAAGGCCGGCGGCCCGGACTACTTGCTGCTGTTTACCCAGGCCAAGGCGATCTCGGAAAAGCTATAGGAGCCGCGGATGAACGCAGATAAACGCAGATCCGGACGAGGGTTTTATCTGCGTTCATCCGCGTTCCTCTGCGGTTTCATTTGGTTTTCTTCGGCGGTTTTTGGCCAGACCTACGACCTCGTCATCCGCAACGGTCACGTGATCGACGGGACCGGCTCGCCGTGGTATGCAGCCGACGTCGGCATCCAGGGTGGCAAGATCGCCGCTGTCAGCAAGCTGGATGGCGCCAAAGCCAAGCGTGTGATCGACGCTCGCGGAATGGTGGTGGCGCCGGGCTTCATCGACATGCTCGGCCAGTCGGAGCTGACCATCCTGGTCGAGCCGCACTTGCCCTCCAAGATTTTCCAAGGCATCACCACCGAGATCACCGGGGAAGGCAACACCGCTGCGCCGCTCAATGACGCGATTATAAGGGCCGACCGCGTCGGCTTCGAGCACTTGAAGATCACCCCGGATTGGCGGACGTTTCGCCAGTACTTTGCGCGCCTGGAAAAACAGGGCATGGGCATCAACCTGGCGAGCTACATGGGGGCGACCCAGGCGCGGCGGATGGTCCTGGGTGACGACAACCGGGCGCCGAGCGCCGCGGAGCTCGAGCGCATGAAGGCGTTGGTCGGTGACGCCATGCGGGACGGCGCGATCGGCCTTTCCACGTCGCTCCAATACGCTCCGGCGCCCTATGCCTCGACCGAGGAGCTGATCGCGCTGGCCACCGAGGCATCCAGGTTCGGCGGCGTCTACGCCACGCACATGCGCAGCGAGGGCGACGCGATCATCGCCGCGCTCGACGAGACTATCCGCATTGGCCGCGAGGCCAAGATTTCCATCGAGATCTGGCACCTGAAAGCGTCGGGGAAGAACAACTGGGGCCGGATGCCCGAGATCGTCGCGCACATCGATAAGGCCCGGCAATCGGGCGTGGACATCGGCGCGAATACTTACGCCTATCCGGCCTGGTTCAATTCGTTTTCCGCCTTCATCCCGCCCTGGGCCCATGACGGCGGCGACGCCAGGCTGATCGAGCGGCTGAAGGACCCGGACACGCGGGCGCGCATTCGGAAGGATATGGAGACCCCCAGCGCCGCCTGGGACAACGAATGGCGCGCGATCCCCGGGCCGGAGGCGATCCTGGTGAGCGTGGTGCAGAATCCCAAGCTGCTGCCGCTCCAGGGCAAGACCATCGCCGACATCGCCAAGCTCTGGGGCAAAGATCCCATCGACACGATCTGCGATCTGCTGATCGACGACAGCGCCTTCACCTCTGTCGCAGTCTTTGGCATGTCGGAGCCGGATGTGGCGCTCGCCCTCGAGCAACCGTGGACCTCGGTCGACAACGACTCGCAGGGGACCTCGCCCGAGGGGCTGCTGGGCAAAGAGCATCCCCACCCCCGCGCCTACGGGACGTTTCCGCGAATCCTGCGCAAGTACGTCCGCGAGGAGAAAAAGCTGCGGCTGGAGGACGCCATCCGGAAATTCAGCGCCCTGCCCGCAGCCCGGATGCGCCTGCAAGACCGTGGCGTTCTGAAGGCCGGCCTATGGGCCGATGTCGTCGTCTTCGATCCGGAAACCATCCGCGACCGCGCCACCTTCGAGAACCCGAATCAGCTCTCCGAGGGCATGCAGTATGTGCTGGTCAACGGCGTGCCGGTGATCGACGGCGGCAAGCCCACGGGCGCGCTGCCAGGCAAAGTGCTGCGCGGGCCGGGCTACCGTCAGTAGTGTACCGACGGGAAGAAGCAGCCCTGCGGCTCCTGATACTCTCCGATCGCCATCAGCGTCATCGGCTTGACGACCCGTAGTCCCTCGCTCAGGCACCACCGGAACAAGCCCGCCTGCCGGGTGGGGAGCAGAAAGGCGAGCGGCTGAGACCCTGCCGCCCCGGCGCCCAGCAGAAGCGCCTGCATGTCCGGCTCGGTCTCGGCCACGCCGTGGTTCGGTGGCCAGAAATACGGTGACGAAGCATAGGCGGTGATGCGGCCCCGGCGCGTGACAACCAAGGGAGAAGACCCGTTCAGGGCGCCGCGCAACTCGTTCGTGCGGTCGAAGCGGTGCACCCGCTTGCACAGCTCCGCACACCCGGCCAGGTCTTCCGTTTTCATCGGCCGGATCTCGACGTCTGCCGGCGGCCGG
>JBGOUJ010000067.1:0-19771 GCA_041477005.1 Terriglobia bacterium
CAGGCACGCGGAAGCCGTCGGCTGCAACGGGCTATAAAAGAAAGGCTTTGCTATCGTGGGGATCAACCCATTCGGTACCGGCACCGTATAAGAAGTTCCCACATGGCACTTGGAGCAGTTCCGCGGGTCACCGGGGAAACGAACCCCGGTGAAGTCGGTCCCTGTGGTCCCCCCGGCTCTATAGGGCTCGTCCAACTCTACGCCCATATGAATCCGGTGGATCATGGTGCGGAAATTCACCGTTTCCGGTACCGGCTGGTTGTCGCTATGGTTGGGGTTGTGGCACATCACACAGTACTCAATGTTCCTTCGGGCGCCGCCGTGGTGGGCCAGATTTTTATGGCACTGATTGCAGTTATTGCGGTCTACCACGGCGCGCCGTGGAACAGCCTGGCTTCCCCCGATTCCAAAGTAGAGCACAGGATTGGAAGCGGACTCCCGCACGCTGAAGCTCTGCCCGACGAGAGATCCCGGAATCGAAACTACTCGGAAGGCTTCGGCTCCGACGGCCCATGTACCGCTGGCGTCTTTGGGAAGCGCTCCAGTGAACGTGTAAGTATATGCACTAGGTCCCGGTGTTGCTTTCCGCGCGTCTTCCTGCCAGGGGGGATCGGTTGCGTAATCGGAGGTGGGACCGGCGATGGTCAGCAATAAGCGATCGAGCTTGGAAGCATCCACAGGGGTCCCTTTGTTGTCGGTTACGGTGAAGGAGACGCGGGGCTTGCTTCCCGAATTCGTGTTCGTCACCTCAAGGATCTTCACGTTGAGACCGGCCAGTTGTTTGGAATTAGTGGGGATCGTGTGAACTCCCGCAACAGAGAGGTCAAACTCGTTACCAGTATCGGCCGGGTGGCACGTCTTGCATTGGCTGTCATCCACCTGGACACCGCCAGCATGGTTCTTGCCGGTATCAAAATTTACGTCATCATGACACGAACCGCAAGCCGCGCGAGAAGGGTTGGTCTTCCAGTTGTCGGATTGCGTACCTCCCTGATGGCAAGTAGTGCAGTTGCGCACGTCCTGCGGCCATACGATCGTGGAGCCATCAAACGTCTCCCCCTCAGAGGTCACAATGATTTGGTAAGGTTTCCCGGGTAGCTTTGCCGGATCATAGCCGGCGGGGATGGGATTCTGCAAGGCTCCCGTCGCAGTTGTAGCGGTGCCGCTTCCGCTGGTTCCGAAAACATTGAGCGGTTTCCCGGTCACGCTGGGCAGATTCGCGCCCATGTGAAGCTTATGAATGAAAACCCTCTCATCAATAGTGTTGCCGGTTTCAGGATTGATCTGCCCGGCATAATGGCAAAGGATACAGATGCGCACCTCCCGGCGATCAAAGTCGGTCGGTGCCTGGCCGTGTGCCCCTAAAGGATCATGGCATTGGTTACAAGCTTCGGTGCGCACAATGTCTCGCACCTGCGTGACCGGGGCTCCGGAAGGCACAAAATCGAGCACGGCATTGGCATTTGGCACACCCAGTTCGAAGTCTTCCAAGTTCCGGGAAGCCCATATGCCCAAGGTGTGCGTGGAGTTCACTTCGAAGTTGGCCGGCAGTTGCAGCCCCATCGTGTATTTGTAAACCCCGTCTCCGACGCTCTGATATGTGCCACCCTGGTCCGTAAAATCCTTGGGCTGGGTGATGCCGGTGGGTGGAGCCACATAGTACGAAGTGTACTGCTGGTCTCCCGGTTTGATCCGCGCCAGAGTGTAACCGATGGTTAGCGGGCCAGGCGTATCAATTCCCAGGCGGTCCAGCCCCTGATCCTTGTCATCCGATATACGAAATGTAACGACGACACTGGGTGCGCTGAGCTCAACCTTCTGGATCTGCAAGTGCAGGCCCGGCCGGACGAATGACAGTTGAGCATCTGTGAGGTAATAGGCCTTCTGGCTAGGCTGATAGATGGGTTTGATTCCATCACCGGCAATCGTTATGTTGGCGGCTAGCAATACCAAGCTAAATAAAGCATAAATCAGCTTCCGGCCTTTCATGTGAATTAATCCCCCTTTATCTACTTTGTCGCGCCCTCGCGCATCTCTTTTTCGAGTGCCTGTATATGGCTCAGACTGTTTTGAAGCCGGGCGTAACCTTCCCAAAAGACATCGCCTGGCGACTGGTGGAACGCGCCCAGAGCGGTCCGAACATTTTCGTGACGGGCCATCTCCAGATATTCCCGCTCGATGGCGGTCAAAGGCCGTTCGGGTTTTGGCGGGGCGGCGGCAGCTTGACCATCGCCCGGGAGCGGGACTGGGGCCGTCAAAGCCAGGGTCGGCGCCGGCAGCAGCTTGTCGCGCGCCAGCCCATCCAGAATCGAGCGGGCTCGAAGCACCAGCAGATCCGCCGAGAGCTTCACCTCGTCGCAGGCGCTCAGATAGTCGCCGGCGAACTTCTCCGAGTGGCAGTTCCGGCAGACCAGAATCATCGCCTTCCGCTTCGGCTCCGCCTGTTCCCGGAACTTCTGGAAGAAAGCTTTGTAGCCCGCTTCGGTGGCCTGATCCCCTTCCACCAGCAGGGGCTGAAGGCCCCGGCTCCAGATGCTCTTGCCGGTGATCTTGTGGGTGATCTTGGTATCGCCATATCTTTCCGACTCCAGCATGTGACAAGTGGCGCAGGTGGGAGCGCCATAGCCGCCCTTGGTCAGCGCTTCCGGCATTTTCACTTTCCAATTCCACCCGTCGCCCTCCGCCCGGTAAATCGATCCGTGCTTGGATTGCATATAGGAGTCAAAAACCGAGTTGCCGGCGCGCGAGTGGCAGGTCTGGCAGCTTTCCGAGTGCCGGGCCTCGGCGACGTCAAATCGGTGCCGGGTATGACAGGACATGCAGCCGTTGCGGTGAATGCGGCCGGTTCCTTCCGATTCTGGATCCGGATCGAAGTAGGGCGGCGCCGTCGCCCCCTGCTGGGAGATGATGAAATCCCGGCTCAATTGCAGAACGCGGAAGGGCACTCCGAGAAATTCCGGCGCGGCGAGGCTCCGTTTGAAGTATTCTTCCGGAGGGTCCAGGCTGTGGCCTCCGCCTTTCTCGTATTCCTGGTCGATCGCATCATGGCAACCCCCGCAAACCGCGTTCGACACCCGGCCACGAGTTTCGGTGATGGTGGTGTGGTTATCGCCGTGGCACAGCACGCAGGTGATTTGCCCATTGCGAACAATGTAGGCCTTGCGTTTTTCGGTCTTTTCTTTTGGCGCCCGCTGCTTCTTGACCTCCTCATAAATCGCCGGATTCTGAATGCCCGGTCTCCCCATGCTGCTGGCCAGAAAGGCAGCCACCAGCCCGGGTGTGAACTTCTGGTGGCACTTGATGCATTCTTCCGCTTCCTGCACGCCTTGCGGCTCTTTGATCTCCGGAACGATCTCCTTGGCGGCAACCGGCCAATGCATGCTCCACGCCCCCGCTAACAGCAGCGTCTGGAAAATGCCCCAACCAACTGGTTTGATTCTCATGGCTCACCTTGCCGGCCGGTCATTCGGCAGCCCCACTGCGCGTCAAAAGACATAGAGCAAAGAAAACGAAAAGATGTTTACGTGGTAGCGCGGCAGCGTCGTTCCCAAGAACCCGGCGTTCGGCGCCCCCGGATTCGTGAATCCCACGAATGGAACAGCCCGCTCCAGGGCTAAGTCCCGCTCGCCGTATCGCTCGTGGGCATACTCGATGCGGTACGAAATGCTGTTTGTAATGGGGAACTTCAACGAGGAGCTCAGGCGCTGGAAACGATTGCTGAGCCGCGGATAATCCTCCGCTGAGCTGACCAGAAAGCCCGCCAGCGTCGGGTCGCCGAGCGCGGCCGTGGTGACGGAATCATTCCCCTGAGAGAAGCCGTAATACACATCCAGAACGATTTTATTGTTGAATAAACCGGTATTTACGCCGGCGCCCCAGGTATGGATCTGGTCGCGGATATGGCTTTCCCAGTCGTTGTTCGCAGAATCGGCGAATGCCACGCCGGGTGCAGCGTCGAGGCGCTGCCGGGAGCGCAGAGCATACCGCAACCGTTCGAAGGTATAGTCGGCAAAGAGAGAAACCGACGATCGCAACGGGTACGACAGCTCGCAGGAGATGCCGTCGCTGAGGTCAAACAAGCTGCCGTACTGGGACTGATTGAAGAAGGACCGATCCACAATGTAGCTGAGCGAAAATTCGAGGGATTTGATCGGCGGCGTCTGCAACGAAACCGTGCCATAATTCCGGGAGCGTTCTGCTTCGTCATACCTTCTCAACCCGGGCAACTGGTCCAGATTGTAAATGCCGAGGCCGGCAGGATACGAGGCATCGAAGGATTCCGGGTTGTACTGTTCAGGGCGCCGCAGCGAATGCTGCATCAGCGCCTGGATTCCCCAGCCTCCCTGGTTCATCCAGTCCCAACTGGCCCCCACCGTGTGCTCGTTGGAACGCGTGACCTCGCGGTAGCTGCGATCCCAGGACTCCCATTGATAGAACCATCTCGCGGAGGCGGTCTTGGCCGGCGCCCAGATCCAGTCGAAATTGACGTTTTGCTTCGTGTAGCCATACGGAAGATTGCGGCGGCTGCGCGGAGCGGGCTGGGTCGAGGGCGGGAGTTGCGAATCGTAGGCTACGTAATTGGAGAACAACAAGCTGGGCGTCTCGTTGTCGAGCCGGTAGGAGCGATAGCGGGCGTTATACGAAAAATGCTCCTTAACCCGGCCGGTCAGCAGGTAATTCATCATCAAGGTTTGCTTGTTCCCGTTCAGGCTTGGCGCGGGCAGAGCGGGATATCCAGCCTGCGCCTGAATCGACGGGTTGATGGTGAACGGCAAGAACGCCTCGTTCTGATGCATCCACCCGGGCGATACCGTTGCCACGACCCTGGCGGAGCGGGCGAGGTCCAGCGCACCGGAGAGCATGAAATTCTGGGCCGAGTTATCCGGAGGCAGCGCCTTGCGTCCCGCGCCTGGGACCAGCGGATCATTGGCCGGAAAGGAGCTGGTCCATTCCAGGGACTTGACGTCGTTGTGGAAAAGAGAGGTTTGCGACGACCCCTGGATGGTCCACTTGGGTTTGGCAACTTCGACGCTGGCTTTCAGGTCGTCGGTTCGGTATTCGATGGGCTCCGGCAATTCGAAGACCGTAAACGCGAAATTGTTTCCGCTGGGGCGGGAACCCATCCGCCTTTCCGGCGAGTATTGCAGGCGCAGATCCCAGGCCTCGCTGGGGGTAAAGCCGTAGCCGATTCCCACCGCATCGCGTTTCGTGAGCAGGTTCTCGCGCGGCGCGCCCTGCAAGGCCTGGAAGCCGGATGGCAATAGAAACTTTCCCGGCCCCGTGCGCACGGAGAAATTCCGGCCGTTGGTCACAACGTCGTGGAGGATGCGGTTCCAGGAGACTGTGATCTTGTGCTTGCCGTATATTCCGGCGGTGGCGAGGGCCTGCAGGTCGTCTTCGGCGTTCTCGCGGGATTGCAGCCGGAAGTAATAGCCGGTGAGCGGGAGCTCGGAGAGAAAGTTTAGGTTCCTGACGAAGGCGCCCGTTCCCAGGTCACGATACTCCGAGAATTTCGCCACCCCCGTATCTCCGGAAATGTCTCTGACACCGATCTCCACAACTGTTTTCTGCGGGCGCTGGCGCATCAGAACGGCTTCCGTCGAGGGATAATCCGACTGCGCCCATAGACCGCTTCCGAACAGGCAAAGCAACAGGACGATGCCCGCGTTCGTCTTGGCCTCCATGATGTTCGGCCGCCCGTCTTGACGGGCTCCTCTCTTTCGGCTGCTAGCGGTGGAAGCGAACTCCCGATGGATGGTTGGAGCCATGAATCTGGGAGTGACAATTGGTGCAACCCAGGTTGTAAATCAAGCGATTGCTCGCAAGCTGCGGCAGCGTCGAGTGTCCCCCTCGCACATGGCACTGCTGGCACAAACGCGGCGTCCGCACTTTCAACAGCTTTTCGTGCATCGACCCGTGGGGCTGATGGCAGTTCAGGCAGTTCTCGGCAACGGGCGGGTGCTCCCAAAGGAACGGGCCTCTTTTTTCGGTATGGCAGCGATAGCAATTTTCGTTGACGGAGTTTTCCCGCAGCAGCTTCGGCGTCGCCGTGCCATGGGGATTGTGGCAATCGACGCAGGTAATCTTGCCTTCCCGCAGAGGCATATGGGAGGAGCGCTGGAGTTGCGCCTTCTGCATCAGATGGCACTGGAAACAGACTTCCATGCTGGTCTGCCTGGCGAGCAGGCGTGTCTCGAGCGGCCTTTCCAGAAACCGGGAAGCGTGCTGCGCCGGATCGGGCTTCTTATGCAAGGTGTGGCAGTTGGTGCAGGTGATGTTGCGGGATTCGTGTGCGCTACCGCGCCAGTAGAGCCGGTTGCCCCGCTCGTGGCATTTCAGGCAGGCGTTCTCAATCGCCTCCGGAGAGCTGCCGGTAAATCTAAAGATGAGCGCCCGATTGCCGGATTGCGCGTGCTCGGCGCCCGGGCCATGGCACCCTTCGCAACCTTTTTTACCGGCGGATTTGAATAAACGGCCGTCGACCCGGGCATGCGTGGAGCCGGCCCAGGCGTCGTAATAATCGCGATGGCAACGCCTGCACGTCTCCGGCTCCACGGAAGCGGCGGCCGGCTCAACCACCGGCGAGCCATCCCCCGCCAGCGTTTGGCCCTGGGCGCTCATGATCCCGGACGCCAGCAGCAGCAAGCTCATCCAGAAGCCGGCACGGCGAATCGCAGCCAGGCGTTTAACCATACACCGCTCGCGACGCCAAGCGGGGCATGTATAGTTCCAGCGACTATCCAACTCCCCGCCGGCCACTGGCTTATCACCGTAACTCTTTCATTCAGAGAGGCTTAGATGAGAGGAGGAGGCTCTCAGGGCAGGGCTTCAGCTTGCGAAAACGCCGGCAGTCTGAAGCGAGTCTGTCACACTGCTGGCCGCCCGTTTGTCGTTCCGCCGCACAGAAACACCCCATTTGTCGGGGAAAATGGCGGGGCAAGGATCTGTGTTGCAAATCCGTCACAGAGCCGAGGATGCTAACCGGGCTCTTGTCCCGTTTGAGGGCGGTAGGTCCGCGAATCAATCCCGTACTTGCGCATCAGGCGGTGGAAGGCTGCACGGTCCATCCCGGAGATCTTAGCCGCCTCGGTGACGTTTCCTTGTGTGCGCGTCAACAGTTCGGCGATGCTTTGCCGCTCGAAATTCTCCACACTTTTCCGTTTTTCCTGCCGAAAAACAGTGCGCAGTTGCTGGGACTTACGCAGCAATTCGTCGGGAAGGTCGAGGGGAGAGATGTACTGTTCGGAAGTCAGGGAAACAGCCCGTTCGATCACGTTGCGCAGTTCCCGTATGTTGCCGGGCCATGGATACTGCTCCAGAATGAGCGAGGCTGCCGCAGAGATGCCCGCCACTGGTCTTCCCGTCCGCTGCACAAAGGTGTCGAGGAAATGGTCTGCCAGGAGAATGATATCGCCGGTCCGCTCCCGTAAAGGCGGCACCCGGATGGCCAGCACGTTCAACCGGTAGAACAGATCCTCACGAAATCGCTTGACCGCCACCAACCCCTCCAAGTCCTGGTGCGTGGCGGCGATAATGCGGAGATCGAGGTTGACAAACGCCTGCCCTCCGAGACGCCGGATTTGTCTTTCTTCCAAAGTGCGAAGAAGCTTGGCTTGAATGGCGAGACTTAGTTCCTCCAGTTCGTCCAAGAACAGCGTCCCTGCGTTTGCCAATTCCAGAAGCCCCCGTTGCAGGCTCACCGCGCCGGTAAAAGCTCCCCGCTCGTGGCCGAATAGCTCGCTCTCGAGCAGCGGCTCCGGCAAAGCGGCGCAGTCCACCGGGATGAAAGGCCCGCGGCATCGCAGGCTGTTGTTATGGATGGCCTTGGCCAGCATCTCCTTGCCGCTGCCGGTCTCTCCCACCAGGATTACGTTGGCGTCGCCCTGGGCGGCGCAGGCGGCGCTCCGGCACATTTCTTTCACCGCCTCGCTGGCGCCTATAATCGTGCTAAAGTCCAGCTCTCGCGTGGCGGCCCCGCCCGGTGCGCCCTGCTGCAGCTTGCGCGCCCTGTGATCGCCGGCGCGCTGGAGAACTTTTTGGAGCTCCGCCGTGGTGAAAGGTTTTCGCAGGTAGTCGAAGGATCCGGCCCGCGTAGCTTCGATCGCCGTGTCGATCGTCGCGTAAGCGGTGATTAGGATGACGACAGCTTCCGGATCGAGGATCTTGATGGAATTGAGCAGCGCCAGGCCGTCCATGTCAGGCATGCTGAGATCGGTCAGCACAATGCCCGGTCGGTGCTCTCGGTAAACTTCCAGGCCGAGTTTCCCGCAATGGGCCGTGAGACAGCAGTAACCCAGGCGCCTCAGAATCGCAGCGCAATCCTCTACGAAGTCCGCTTCATCGTCGATCAGCAGGACGCAGTCGGAGCCGGCGTCGGCGTCGGCGGGGTGTTCCGCTTCCTCCATGTCCTTACGCACAGATGATATAATAGCGCGCACTTGACTGCATCTGGTGGCATGCCGGTGGTTGCATCCGACCGTGGCCTCTCGCGCCTTTACGCTACGGACAAGTTTTTTGCGGGACTGCGGCTGGTCGTGATTGCGCTCGGCGCCGCCTGGCTGCTGCTGACTCCGCGGCTAGAGCACCGGCGCCAGTTCGCCGGCCTGTTTTTCACCTTCTTGATTTGTACCTTCTTGATTTACCTTCTCGTTCTATTCACCCGCTGGCCCGTTGATCGCATTTACTTCCCGGCGCTGCTGCTGGATTTGTTCCTCCTGTTCCGGCTCGTGGGGCAAACGAGCGGCGTCAACAGCGTGTTCGTGCTGGGCTTCTACCTGCTGGTGGGACTGCATAGTTTCTATTTCGGCCTGCGCATCGGCATGCTGCTCGCAACCTTCGCCGCTGTGTTGTTGGTCCTGAGCTCTTTGGAGAATTTTCAGGCGGAGCCGTGGCTCGATTCGACCGTGCGGCTTGGCTTCTTGTATCTCATCGGATGGTCGATCGGCTTGCTGGCCGATGGGGAGAAGCAGGCTCGCCGAAATGCCGAGGAACTTCTGGCCCAGCTTCAGAATGCCGCCCGGATCCTGGAGCAAGCCCAGAAGATGGCTCTGATCGGTCGTCTGACGGCCGGCATCGCTCACGAGATCAACAACCCAGCCGCGGTCATTCTCACGAAGACGGAACGAATGCTGCTGGAGGCCGACGAAAAGCACTATTCGAGCGACCTGAAGAAGGATCTCGAAAGCCTGCGAAGGCACGCGCAACGGGTGGCCGGGGTCGTCCAGAAATTATTAACTTACTCCAGGCCGGGATCCGACGGGTTCGCAGCGCTCGACATCAATGAAGTGATTCAGCAGAGCATTCCCCTGATCGAGCACCGGCTGGAGGCCCGCCGCCTGACCCTGAATCTCAACTTGCTGCAGCGTTTGCCGAGGATTTATGGCAACGCCAATCGCCTGGAGGAGGTCTTCGTCAACCTGCTCACCAACGCCATCGACGCTTCTTCGCCCGGAGGGCAGATCTACATCATCAGCACGATCAGCGGGGGACAAGAAAAGGAAATACAGGTTTTCATTTCGGATGCTGGCGAAGGAATCCCGCCAGAGAGCCTCGACAAAATCTTCGAACCCTTCTTCACGACCAAGCCTCCCGGTCAGGGTACCGGCCTGGGATTATACGTGACCTACCAGATTGTGAAGGATCACCACGCCTCTGTTTCCGTAGAGAGCCAGCCCGGTAAGGGAACGACGGTTTCGATTACTCTGCCGCTTCTGAAAGAGGTCCTCGCCTCGCCCCCTCCCACCGGCCGACATTTGGCGGGTCCATCGACGTAGTTTCCATGACAATCTGCTGCCAATGATAAATCACCACCCGGCCTGTCGAGAAAAAGCCAGCCCCTGGCGTGGGGACACTCTCCGGCCCGCCGAACAGCCTCTGTTCCCTTCGTGTAGCGCTCGCCTGAGCCGGCGTGGACAGTACGCACCGATTCCGAGATGCGACCGCGAGGAAGCGGTTGCGGAAGCGTTGGGCGGGCTCGCGAACCCTCCCTCACGGGCCCGGAGGGCGTCCCGCCTCGGACGCGGTTTTGCTGGCGGCCATCGCTTTGACTTGCCGCAGGTCCATCTTGCCGGTGCCCAGGGTGGGGATGGTCTCGACGTAATAGAAATTCTCGCGCTTGGGAATCCAAAGCTTGGGGAGGTCGGTTTGGTTCAGTTGCTCCCAGATTACCGCTGGGGAGATTTCCAGGCGGGTGTAGAAAACCACCAGGCGCTCGCCTTTCTGCTCGTCGGGAACGGCGGTCACCACGCAGGCCGCATCGCCGAGGATCCGGCTGATGGCTTCCTCGACCTTGATGTGCGGCACCATTTCGCCGCCGATCTTGCTGAACCTCGAAAGACGGTCGGTGATGCGGATGAAGCCGTCGTCGTCGATGCAGGCGATGTCGCCGGTGATGTACCAGCCGTCGGCGAAAACCTCGGCCGTCTTTTCGGGCTGGCCCAGGTAGCCGATCATGCGGTTGGGACCCTTGACCAGGAGCAGCCCTTCCTGGTTGTTGCCTAGAGGTTCGTTGGTATAAGCATCGATGACCCTGGCCGCTATCCCCGGAATGGGGTGACCCACCGTGCCGGGCTTGAAACCGTTCTGAAGCTCGCTTCCCTGCTCCACGTTCAGGGTGTTAACGGATATGACCGGGGCCATTTCGGTCGCGCCGTAGCCTTCGAGCAGGTCCAGACCGTATTTCTCTCGGAAAGCCCCGGCCAGCGGCTCGCGCAATTTCTCGGCCCCGACCAGGGCCAGGCGCAGCGTCCGGAATTCCTCGGTCGAGCAGCGGCGGATGTAGTTTGCGTAAAACGTCGGCGTGGAAATCAGGATCGTGATCTTGTATTGCGAGGCCATGTCGCAAACGGCTTTGGCGTCCATGGGGTTGGGGTGAAAGGCCACGCCGAAGCCGGCCAGAAGCGGGAACCACAGGGTCACGGTGAAGCCGAACGAATGAAAGAACGGCAGCGCGCCCAGGATCCGATCGTCTCGGGTGACCCAAAACGCCTGGCCGACGCCTTCGATGTTGGAAATTATGTTGTGGTGAGACAGCATCACGCCTTTGGGCACGCCGGTGCTGCCACTGGAGAAAATCACTGTCGCCAGGTCCTGCGGCTTCTTCCGCTCGGGACTGTAGCGCCGGCGCAGCAGGCCCGAGGGAAGCAAGAAGGCAGCGGCGGCGGTGCGTGCCTTGGCGAGGGCCGAGGTCCGGGCCAAGACCTCTTCGAGAAACACCATGCCCTCCCTCGGCTCGAGCTTGGCCTTAGCCAGGAACACGCGCGCCGTGAGGATGGTCCGGATGCCGCACTGCTCGATGGCGGAGCTCATCGCCTCCGGGCCGATAGTGAAGTTCAGGTTCACCGGAACCTTGCCGGCCAGCAGCGTGGCGATGTTGGCCAGCGCTCCGCCGATCGAAGCCGGCAGGAGCAGGCCGACCATCTTTTCGCCGGAGCAATGCCGGCGGATCCACCGCGAGAGCAACAGGCTTCCGATGAGCGTCCGGCCGAAAGGGAGCTGCCGGCCGGTGGAGTCGGCCATGCACAACGAGAACCAGCGCCGCTTGGCCATTCTGAGGAAACGCACATGGAGCAGGTCGCCCGGCTCGCGCCGGTGATCGACCGCGGCGCAGCCCAGCTCCTGGATGGCCTGGCGCACCTGCTGCGCCGTCGAGGTGGCCGGTATCGGCTGGCCGAAGGAGACCGTGACTGGAAACGGAATCTGCTGCGGCCACTTCCAGAGAAAGCGCCCGCCCTGAAAGCTGAAGATGCTGCCCCACAATCGATCGAGCTGCACCGGAATGACCGGCACGTCGAGCCCTTCCACCATCCGCTCGAAGCCTCGCTTGAAAGGGAGCAGCTTGCCGGTCCGGCTCACCGAGCCTTCGGCGAAGATGCAGACGATGTGGCCCTCCTGGAGCTGCTGGCGCGCGCGCTGGAGCGATTCGAGCACCTCCCTGCGGTTCCCGCCGGCCACCGGAATCGCCCGCATCAGCCGCAGCAGCCAATGGATGGCCTTCATTTCGTAATAAGGCCGATACACCAGGAAGCGGATGAACCGCTGCACACAAGCCCCGATCACCAGGCCGTCGACAAACGACATGTGATTGCTCACCAGCAGGGCCGGGCCGCGGAAGGGCACATGGTGCTGGCCAACGATGCGGATACTGTAGATCGTGTGGGTGAGCAACCACAAGCTGAAGCGGATCAGAAAATCCGGCAGGATGGTCAGGATGTAGACGGTGGCGAAAAGTGTGAAGACTCCGAAGATCAGGACGATGCGGTCGGCGGGGAGCCGCATTCGATGGCCTAGCAGCCAGAGCACGCCGGAAGCCATCAGAACGCCGGCCATATTCAGGAAATTGTTAGTGGCGATGAGCCGCCCCTTTTCGTTTTCCCCGCTCTTTTGCTGCAGGAAGGCGTTGAGCGGAACGACAAAAAATCCACCGGCGAAGCCGAGCAGGGTCAGGGCGGTGGCGGCCAATGGATAGGATGGCGGCGAGAAAGCAAGCATCAGGGCAAAGACGGCCATGCCGATGGAGCCGAGCGGGACCAGTCCCAGCTCGACTTTGTCGCCCGACAGGCGTCCCGCGGCCATGCTGCCGGCGCCGATGCCGATGGCCAGAAAAGCGGCTAGGGCAGCGGTCCACCGCTCGTCGACTCGAAGGACCTCGGCGCCGAACAGGATCAACTCGGTCTGCACCAGGGCGCCCAGGAACCAGAAGTAGGAAATGGCGACCACGGTCAGCCAGAGTGGCCGGTCGCGATAGAGCCGCTTGGTTCCAATCCAGACCTCGGCCCAGGGATTCCTACGCACGGGCTCGTGGGCGCCCGAGGGCGGCACCCGGGAGATTCCAAAGCTGGTCAGGGTACCGGCCACGGCGATCAGCAGCAAGGCCAACCCGATCTTGTACGTCCCGCCCCGCCAGGCGTGCAGCATCAAGCCGCCGAGCGCAGTGCCGAGCACGATGGCCACGAACGTGCTCATTTCGAGCAGGCCGTTGGCCCGCGAGAGGTCTCGATCGGGGAGCATCTCGGGCACGATGCCGTATTTAGCCGGGCTGAAAAACGCGGCTTGCGTCGATGTAAGAAAGATCACCGCTAGCATCCAATCGATGCGACCCGAGAAGAAGGCGAGAAAGGCCATGGTCATGGCGAAGATCTCGAAGGACTTGGTCGCGATCAGGACGGACCGCTTGCTGAACGCGTCGGCGAGGTGGCCGGCGTAGCCGGAGAACAGGAAAAACGGCAGGATGAAAACCGCCAGCACCTCCGAGAGGTATTCGCTGCCGCCGCCGGGGCGGGCGGCCATCTCCACGGCCAGCACCGAGACTACATACTTATATAGGTTGTCATTGAAGGCTCCCAGGAACTGTGTCCAAAGGAAACATTGGAAGCCGCCCGATTTCAGCAGGTCTTGATACTTTCCGCCCGGCATGTTAGCTTGGCCTTTCCCGGCCATGTTACGGATTCATAGTCTCCCTGGGACGCTGACGATCCGTTGTGCGCTGGCGGTCTTTGCGCTCGCGGCTTCCGCGCCGGCGGCGGACTCTTCGGCGAAACCATTATCTACCAATTCCGCGGCGCTCGGCACTGGAAAGACCATCGTGTGGCTGGCGGCGCCCGGCACTGGAAAGACCATCGTGCGGCTGGCGGCGGCCGGCGATGGCGGCGTCCGGGTGAGTCCGTCGCTCATCCCCGGCGTCAGCACGCCGTTTTCCTTGGACGCGGTCGGCGATCCGTCGATTTTCAACGGCGTCAGCGGCAAGGGGTTCCAGATCAATGTGCCCGATTGGGCGCGCCGGCTCGATTTCCGCGTGACCGCCAGCCCCAGCGTGGATCTGTCTCTCTTCGTCCGTTACGGTAACGACGTGGGCTTGAACTCCGACTTGACCGCCGCCACCGATTACTCGGCTGAAGGCTTGACCGGAAACGTCTCACTGCGCATCACGCCCTGCTCGCTGCCGGGATTGCGCGGCGGCCCGTACTTCATTGCTTTTGGCCTGCTCACGACGCAAACCGCCGTCACCGGAACGATCACGGCGACTATCGACGGCCCGGCGAGCCCGGAGCCCTGCATTCCGTTGAGCTCCGGAACGCCGCTGTCGTTCTCGTTCGATCCCCAGCCGGCGGGCACGCTGTTGGCCGGCGACAGCAGTTACCGGATTCCGGTCCCGACCGGCGCCACGCAACTGACGGTCAATCTGGTGACGGCCACTCCCGGCGTCAACCTGGATCTGTACGTGCGATTTGGAAGCAACATCGACCGCTCGACGACCGGCGCAATCGTGGCGGATTACCGCGGCGAAGGGCCAACCGGCAACGAGAGGATCCAGGTCACGCCGGCCTCCTCCCCGCCCTTAGCCACCGGAGGGAATTACTTCATCGCGCTGTTCGTCGGCAGTACCACCGGGGCGGTCATCACCGGAACGCTCACCGTGACCGTGCAAGGCGGCGGCGGCGGGGGCGCCTACGCGCTCAGCCGCATCGAGGTTACCCGCACCTACGGCCCCGGCGTGCCGGCGCCGTCGGTGTCACAGCCCGCCGGAAAGCAGGTGCTCGGCCCGGACCGGCGCTCTTTCGATCTGGGATGGAATTTCCAGTGGCCCGACCCGGCGGTTGGGCCCAATGTCAACACGGCTTCCTCCACCACGACGCTCACGCAAGCGCCGGCGATCGTGGCGGTGGGATCGCAGGTGACGTTCGCGGCCTCCGTGAACGGCGCCTGGAACACTACCGGCTACCAAAATCCGCACGATCACACCATTGCCTTGACCGGCGTGGCGGGAACAAACCAATTCAGCGTCGGCGGCAACCCCAGCAGCGCGCAGAGCGGGAGCTTCACCAGTTCCAACACGATCACCGTGCCTCAAGCCGACGCGAATCAGCAATTGTCGGTCACCCTTAACGCCACGATCCTTTTTGGCGCCGGCTGGCAAACGGACCCGAGCGCCGCCGGGGCCACCATGGAGATCCGGCTCGTCTACAGCGCCGGGACCGCCAGCGGCTGTACCTATTCGATCAGCCCCGCCGCGCAGTCGTTTTTCTCGACCGGAGGGACGGCCACGGTCAGCGTGACGACCGCCGTCGGCTGCGTTTGGGCGGCGACCAGCAATGCGCCGTGGATCACCATCCCATCGGGAGCGAGCGGGACGGGCAACGGCGCCGTGAGTTACTCGGTCGCCGCGAACACCGCGACGAGCTCCCGCAGCGGCACCCTCACCATCGCCGGCCAGACTTACACCGTGACCCAGTCGGGCCAGGCGACCACGCCCACCATCGACGTCTCGACGACGAGCCTGACCTTCAACGCTCAATTCGGCGCCAACCCGCCGCCGCAGAGCTTCGCCGTGCGCAATTCGGGACCCGGCACACTGAACTACCAGCTCTCGACGAATCAGCGCTGGCTGGTGGTCACTCCCACGTCGGGCAGCTCGCGAGGAGACACGGCCACGATCGCGGTCTCGGTCGACATCTTGGGCAACCCAGCCGCGTTTACCGGGGCGGGAACGTTCAATGCCCAGATCACGCTCACGCCCTCTGCCGGCTCCGGCCTTTCGCCCGCGCCCAGTCCGGCGCAGGCGGCGCCCACGGTGGTCGGGGTGCAGTTGATCCTGACGGCGCAACCGGGGCCGACGCCGGCGATCAACAGCGCGGGGGTTGTCAATGCCGCGAGCTTCCAGAATCCGGCGCTGCCGGGAGGCGCTATTGCACGGGGGTCCATCTTTTCGCTCTTCGGCACGGCGGTCGGCCCCGCGACGCTGGCCCAGGCTTCCTCCTTCCCGTTGCAGGCGGTGCTGGCAGGCGTGTCGGTGAAGGTGAGCCAGGGATCGACCTCGGTCGACGCGATCCCATTGGCCGTAGTGGGCACGCAGATCAACGCCATCCTGCCGTCCAATACCCCCACGGGTCAGGTGCAAGTGACCGTGACGGTCAACGGCCGGGCCAGCGCTCCGGTCACGGTACAAGTAGTAGGTTCGAGCTTAGGCCTCTTCACCGCTAACCAGAACGGGATGGGGCCGGGCGTTTTCACTAACTTCAACTCGCAGACGGACCAGCCCGCGAACTCCCCTCTGCGGCCGGCCCGGCCGGGACAGCTCGTCATTGCCTGGGGCACGGGACTCGGGCCGATCACCGCCCCGGACAACCAGTCGCCGCCCGCCGGCACGTTGCCGGCCTCGGTAGATATCCTGGTCGGAAACAAGGCCGTAACCGACAAGCAATACTCCGGGCGGTCGCCTTGTTGCGCGGGGCTCGACCAGATCGTCTTCCGCGTTCCTGGCGATGCGCCCCAGGGATGCTTTGTGCCCGTGCTGATCCGCGTGAACGGCACTCCCGCCAACGTGGCCACGATGGCGATTGACCCTCAAGGGGCGGCCTGCTCGGATCCCGCCAATCCGCTCAGCCGATTCACCGTGCAGGGCGGAAAGCTGGGATCGGTGGAATTGTTGCGCTTCAACGCCCGGCTGCAGCTCGACCCAACGGGCGGCTTCACGAATGTGGCAGCCGATTTCGGCTCCGCCACGTTCTCCCAGCAGACGGGCGGCCCGTTCGGGTTCGATCCCCTGTCTTCCCTGCCCCCGGTGGGAAGCTGCTCGGTTTTCTCCGCCGCCGGCATCAACGTGTCGGGGCTGCTGAGCGGACAGATTGCTAATGTCCCTTCGAGCGGCCGGTCTCTGGACGCGGGCCTTGGTCTTTCGGTGACCGGCCCGAAAGGCACGCGGACGATCCCGGCCTTTACGGGCGCGACCGGCAATCGCTACTCCGCGCTCCTGGGCGGCTCGCTTCCGGTTCCGGGCCCGCCGAGCCTGCCGCTATTTCTGGACCCCGGCTCCTATACGGTGACCGGCTCGGGCGGTCCCGAGGTGGGGCCGTTTTCGGTAACGATTCCGGTTGCCGGCTCCGTCACCTGGACCAATGAGCAGCAGCTTGGTTTGATCGACCGCTCCCAAGGAGCGACGCTGACGTGGAGCGGAGGCGACCCCTCGAGCCAAGCGCTACTGATCTTGGGGGGCAACGTCGATAATCAAGCGAAAGCGGGCGCGGTGTTTGTTTGCCTGGCGCCGCTCGACGCGGGCCGCTTCACGGTTTCACCAACGATCTTGGGCAGCTTGCCGCCGAGCAACTTGCAGCAGCCGAGCCAGTCGGTCGGATTCCTCTTCTTGGGGGCCACCCCGACCGGCAACCTGCCCACGTTTGCCGCCACCGGGCTCGACGCGGGGTACGGATTGTTCGCCCAGTTCATTGGCGCTTCGGCTGTTTACAAGTAGTTTACGCCTGGTTTACGCCCCGAAACGAGCCCGCTTGCCATTGCCAGACGGGCGTGGTAGCTTGACCGAACGAATATGGTTTGGGGAGCAGGCATGTCAGGAAACCGCAGGACGTTTGCAGCTTTGCTGCTTGGCTTGGTGCTGGCGGCGCCGGCGAGCGCCGCTGAGGCGGCGGCTGCCCGAACAGCAGCCTCGCCGTTGCCGGCGGTTAGTGCAGGCGGAACTTTTGCGGTAAAGGCAACGGCTACCTCCGGAACCGGCCCTGTGGATGTCGTACTGACGAATGGGGTTGTGTTTAATTTCACCTACCCTGCGACCGCTGCCGACACGCTTTTCCTAAACACCGACAGTACCTCCTGGCAGATTACGGTGCCCGCCGGAGCCAAGCGGCTGGACATCCGGCTGAACACCGACATCGTGGACCTGGTTTTACTGGTCCGAGCAGGCACGGACTTGTTCAACGCCGACACGACCATTTCGTACAGCTATCTGGCCAGAGGGTCTGCCGGCATCGTAGCCCTTGGAATCACACCGTGCTCGGGAAATGCGTTGGCGGCGATCACCTATTACATGGCTCTCGTCGGACCGCACTCCACACCCGCGTTCCACGGCAGTATCACTGCAACCATCGACTCGTCGGGCCAGGCCCCCTGCGGGATCCTGGACTCGTTCTCTTTCGATCCGGTCGGTGGGAACACCTTGTTCACCGACACCGGGACCGTCGAGTCGCCAACACCCGCGCTGCCCGGCACCCCATGGACCGTTGCCGTTCCCGCGGGCGCAACCCAGCTTCAGATCACGGTCTCCAGTTCCACGCCCAACGCACAGATCAACTTGTACGTCCGCCGAGGCACGCAGGTGGGCCTTTCCGGGGGCACGTCGGGCACAGTGTTGTTTGATTACGCGTCGACACAGACGGGCGGCAACCAGGGCCTCACCATTGACGCTTCCTCGTCCCCACCCCTGCAGGCCGGCGCCACTTATTATGTTGCCCTGGGTGACTTCTTGTTCTCCGGGCAGACCATCACGCCGACCGTCACAGGGAACATAAACGCAGTGGTGAACACCGGCACCGGCGGTGGCGGAGGAGGCAGCGCCTGTGCACCCGCTTCCGGTGGCTCGGGCGCCTACACCCTCACTAGCATCGCGGTGACCCGAACCTACGGGGCCGGCTCAGGCACCGGCCAGCAGTTGCAGCAGCCGGGCAAGGTCACCCTCGCCGCCAACACTTGCTCCTTCAGTTTCGGCTGGAACCTCAACTGGCCCGACACCACCACTGGCCCCAACCATAACATTGCCAGCTCGACCGTCAATCTGACCCAAGCCCCGCTGCTGGTGAACCCGGGAGCGACTACCTCCTTCGCGGCTTCGATGAGCGGCCACTGGGATACAACCGGCTACGGCGTCGACCGCGAGCACACCATCAACCTGGCGGGCGCGGCGGGCAGCGGCGCGAAGACCGTGGTCGGTAGTCCGAGCAGCATCCAGGACCTAAGCTTTACCACTTCCAACGCCGCTGTGGTGCCGGCGGCGAGCGGCAGCCAGATCACGCTCACCTTGAATGCCACGCTGCTCTTCGGCGCATCCTGGCAGACCAGCAGCAACGACGCTGGGGGCACGCTGCAAATCCAGCTCATTTACACCAGCGCGGGTGGGGGCGGCGGGACTCCGATCACATCCTCGGTCAATGCCATCACTTTCAGCGCGACGGCTGGATCTACGCCGCCGGTGCAAACCTTCAAAGTCGTTGCCACGATCAACTACACGATCACTAAAGGCCAGCCCTGGACGCTGGTCACCCCGACCTCGGGGACCCCGTCGAGCATCGGCAATACCCACACGGTCTCGGTGAACACTTCCGGCCTGGCGGTTGGGACCTATAGCGACACCATAGTAATCACCTCCTCGAACCCAGCGATCTCGCCGAATCCGGCGCAGGCCTTCGCCGTTTCGATTGCGGTGACGTTGACCATTACGGCCGGCTCGGGCGGTGGCGGTGGCCCCGCGCCGGTGATCAGCGGCGCGGTGAATGGCGCCAGCTTCGCCAACCCGGCTTTGCCAAACGGCGCCATCGCCCGGGGAGCGATCTTTAGCGCGTTCGGCCAGGGCATCGGACCGAACACCCTGGTGTCGGCGTCTCAATTCCCGCTGCAGCCGGCGCTGGGCGGCGTGTCGCTCAAGGTCACCCAGGGAGCGACTGCGGTCGATGCCATCCCGCTGGCGGTGGTCGGCACTCAGATCAACGCCATCATGCCCTCAGACGCCCCGACCGGCCAGGTGCAGGTCACAGTATCGTTCGGCGGGCGCACCAGCGCGCCATTTACGGTCCAGGTAGCCAGTTCCAGCTTTGCCATGTTCACCGCCAACCAGAACGGCATGGGGCCGGGCATTTTCACCAACTTCAACTCGCAAACCGACCAGCCGGTTAACTCGCTCACCCGCACGGCCAAGCCGAGCCAGTTTGTGACTGCATGGGGCACGGGAATGGGAGCGGGCCTTTCGCCCGACAACGTGGCGCCGGCTGCC
>JBGOUJ010000068.1:0-19662 GCA_041477005.1 Terriglobia bacterium
CGCGCGATCGTTCGGGCGGCGTGGTGGTCGGAGACGACGTCACCATCACAATCGACGTCGAGATGACCAAGCGCTCCCCACGCCCACCGGCAAATTAGGAGCGCCCCCCCGCCCGTATTTCTGGACACTCGCTCCTACTCAGGTTCCCAGTCCTTTAGGCGGATCCCAGGAATCACCAGTCGTCTGGTGAAATGATCCTCCACCCGATACACTCGCAGCACCACGTGCGATTCCGGAAGCTGTGAGCCGTCGACCGGATACCGGGCCAACCCTGTCGGGTCCCGGAATGGCAGGTTCACTCCGAAGCGGCTCATTGCGTCCGGAATATACTGCCCGAAGTATGGTGCGTAATCCGCAGAGCAGGCAGACATCGCGGGATTCCGCCGCCCGCTCGCACCGTGTTCCAGGAAAACCGTCCCGCAAGACGTTCCTTTGCCTGCCTGGAGACAGCGCAGCCGAACGGCCGTTCCAGCTTGATTCACCTTGGTTTCGCACCACCCCACACCCGGCATCCGTTGGTCGCCGCCTAACGCCGGAATCGCATGCGAAGAGGCCAGTCGCAATAGTGTCAACGAATAAACGATCTCCAACCGCACCGGTTGATCCTTGATGCGGCTATACAGGTCGCCTCGAACGTGAATCGCATGGTGGATCCGTGTTTCGCCGTCGCTCGGTCCCTCCTTGCGGATCTCCAGATCGTCGCCGAGGCCTAGGTTCTCCGTCTTGCCGTCCGCGCCGACGAGGCGCATTTCGGACCGGTCGGCCTTCAACACCACATCGGAGGGCAGCCCGGCGACGCCCAGTGGAAGGTACAGGGTCGCGTCTCCTTCGTCCCAGCGCGTGCGGCTCCACCTTGCCGCTTCTTCGAAGTTCAGCCCGGGTGGGCGTCGGAGCTTGCCCAGGTTTGGCTCGAAAGCCATCAGGATGGGGCTGCTGGCGCCGGCACTTTGCGAGAGCCTTTGTTGGATCGCAAAGGCGGGCTGCCATGGCACAAACTGCGTAAACATGCACAGCAGGGCAACGCCCGCCGTCACCCCGCGCGCGGGCGTGGTCTTCCGCCGGAAATACTGCAATCCAAGAACAGCAATCGTTACCAGTAAAGCCAGCGCAAACCGACCTGACTCCGCCACCCAACCAATTCCGGTCCCTCCCGTTGGTTCAAAGGGCAAGCGCACGCCGCGAGCTAGACTAACGGAAACCATCTGGAACAGGGCAAAGCCAAAGAAAGCTGCTACCCCTCCAACAACCGTCTCTGCCAAGCTTCTCGTCAGCGACGCGAATGCCAGCACGGGCAAACTGAAGCCGAGCAGCAAATAGACGCCTCGTGAAACGGCGGCTCCCAACGACTGGCTGAGAGGAAACCCGTTAGCCAGCCCTTCAACAAGGTCGGCCGCCAGAATCGGACCTTGCACCATCACCAACACGAACAGGAACTTGGCCAGCAGCAAATCCCTTCGCTGCACCGGCCGCACCAGCCAGTCTTGCCGGACGCCGGGAATCGCATCCTGGTGCACCACCGCCGCAATCAGGCAGCCGCTGCCCAGGAACGCGATAACCTGAAACAGGTTCAGCAATGGCGCCAGTGTGCGGTTCTCGCCGAAGTGGCCGAAGTTGAAGGCTATCACCGTGGTGGTCCAGTGAACCGCCGCCACGCCCACCACGAGCCGCCACAGCAACTTCCAATCCTTCTTGAAAATGTGCCAGACCATCTTCTTCATCCTTTCGTTCAGACCGCCCCATCCCTCGCCGCGCGCGCCAGCGTTGTAAAGATGGACCGCAGCGCCATCGGCTGCGCATCAATTCTTCGCACACCGTCGACCAGCGACTGGATTCGCTCCCCCAATCCCGCTTCCGAGAAACGAGTATCGACAAACGTGAGCACGCTCCCCGCCGCTCGCACGTGCAACCAGTCCTTCGGCAGTTGGCCCGGCGCGAACGCCTCTCGCTCCAAGGTCACGTGCACCTCCCGGAAACGCCCGGTCAGGTCGCTCATCGATTCCTCGAACAGCAGCTTCCCTTCGTCCAGAAAGGCCACGTGCGTCGCCACGCCGTCGATTTCGGCGAGCTCGTGTGAGGAGATCAGGATCGTCATCTCGCCCGCTTGCTCCAGTAGCCCTTCCATGAACTCGTCGCGGACCAGCGGGTCCAGTCCGCTGAAAGGCTCGTCGAGAATGAGCAGCTTCGGCCGGAAGGGCAACGCGCAGGCGAGCGCCATCTTCATGCGCATCCCGTGCGACAAATCGCCGATCTTGCGCTCGGGCGGCAACCGCAGTTGGCGGAGGATCGATGCTTCGAGCGCCGAATCCCACCGCGGATAAAACGGCCGCAAATAGTCGAGGTACTCAGCCACCGTCAACCGCTCGGGCATGTCCTGGTTCTCAGACACATACCCGATCTGGCCCAGTTCTCGAGGCGAGATTTTGCGCGAATCCACGCCCAGCACCGTCGCGCTGCCGCTCGAAGGCTCCAGGATGTTCATGAGAACCTTGATCGTGGTCGTCTTGCCGGCGCCGTTGGCCCCGATCAACGCAAACGCGCTTCCCTCGGGAACCGCGAAACTCAGTCCCTGAAGAGCGTCGTGACGTCCGAACTTCTTCCACAAGTTGTCCGCTCGAATCATTTGCGACTTACCTCCAACGGCCTCTCGAGCCTTGCCCACTGGGCTTCAATAGCTTGCACCACTCCCTCCAGCTCCAGCCCCAGGCGCTTCGCTTCCACCACGAGTTGCTCCACTTCCTGCTGCAGGAGCCGTTTTCTGTCTCCCGCTCGCGCCTCCGGCATTTCCGCGACCACGGTTCCGATGCCAGGCCGTACATCCAGCAGCCGCTCCTGGATCAGGTGCTGCACCACTTTGTGCGCTGTGTTTGGGTGGATCTTCAGCTCCGCCGCCAGCGCTCGCACGGAAGGAAATGCCTGCCCCGGCCGAAGCTCTCCGCTGATGAAGGCCTTTTTTGCGGCGAATACCACCTGATCGAAGATGGATTGCCCCGGACGCAGACTGAACCGGAATAGTGTCACAGCGTTACTGTGACACTTGTGACGGTCCGTGTCAAGAGGCCGGGAGGCCGGTGCAGGCCGTCACCTGTCCTACGATGGCCTGGAGAGTGAATACGCCCATCACGTGATCGACCACGCCGAAGAGTACGTTGACGGCAGGGTCCACACCAACGGGCTGGAAAACTTCTGGTCGCTGCTGAGGCGCGGCATCAACGGCGCCTATGTTTCGGTCGAGCCGTTCCATCTGTTCAGGTACCTTGATGAGCAGGCGTTTCGGTACAACGAGCGGAAGCTCACCGATGCCGAGCGCTTTAGTATGGCCGTCTCCGGGATCGTGGGACGGCGCGTACTTGGAAGCAAGTCACCGAGGGCAAGGTGGCAGAAACGGCGGCCCTCTAGCCCGGGCGCCTGCCACGGGGGAGGCGGAAGTCTCATCCATTCACGTCGCCTCTCTGCCATATTTAATCAATGTTTTCAACGACTTAGCAGAATGAGGCGACATTCAGGCAATCGGCGTGGTCTAAACTAAAGACAGCTAGTTGGTCGATAAAGGGCTAGCGGGAAAAGATTCATCTGGTGTATCATTCACCGGTCGGATGTGGCGAACACCAGCGGCTTCCTGAATGCCCGTCAGTTGGGTCTGCATTATGCGGAACACGGTGCGGATTTCGGAGCCAGTAGCCCTGCCGAATACGAGAAGATGGCAGATGAGTTTTGGAGAAGCACAAGGCCCGCGCACATTCGAGAATGCACTCGGACGTTCGGCGATGTCATTCGGTACGATCCGTCAACGGAGGCGTATGGTGTGCTAGGAAGAAATCGAGTCATCAGAACGTACTTCAAGCCGGTGCCATGCAACTCCATACCGGTTCCGCAGAGATCCGCAATGAAGCGAGCGGGTCGTTGCCACATCGAGGCGACAAACTTATTATATTTTCAACGGGAGTGCCAGAAATGGTAGAGAACATGTGCCCAGTTTGCGGATACAGCATGGGGGAGCCTCCTCGTGATTACAATATCTGTGCCTCTTGCGGAACCGAATTTGGGCATCACGATGTGAATGCTTCCATTGAAGAGTTAAGATCGGCATGGCTCAACACCGGACCAAAATGGTGGAGCAGCACTGAGCCGATACCACCGAGCTGGAATCCCCTGATGCAGTTGGCAAATCTGCTGGCAAGCCTGGTCGTTGCCGGATCGTCCGACGAAGGAATCATTGTTTGGGCGGCGCCGTTGGAAATTGGACGGGGCCCATTATCCTCTGATAGACGATTTGTAGAGGCACCTGGGTAAAAAACTGCCCGTCAACGGATATGCGGAACCAGTAGACACCAGGTTCTCGGACGGGGATTATTAGCGGACCAATCATGCCAGAGCCTCGGTAATCATCGCCCTCAAAGAGTATAGGGAACGTCAGTGCGGGCATTGGACTCCTGGAAGGGTCCGCTGGCTCCATCCTGATCTCAGAATTGCCTCGGTGCATCCCCGATTTCATAAGAATCACCAGCATGGCTTGGATTACGGTCGGTTGCATTGTTTCGGCTGGCCCGACCACCGTCCATCTGTCCACTACCCGGATGAAACTCAACACCCCGTCAGCTTCACGAAGGACCTTTTCACAAAAAAATGCTGCGACTAGGTAAGGACCACCAGTTGTTTCGGCGAATGCTGGTGAGGTAGACACAGCCGAGATGATAGCACGGATTCCGACGTGTCGCAGCCGGCACGGATGGAGTGATGGAGTATCATTGGGTTGCCATGAAACCAGCACTGCCGCCCCCTCATAGACCAGATGGAACGCCGTTTGAGATGCTGGACAGTCTGTTTCGGGAAGAAGCGGGCTAATAAGCCCGCCTGACCTCCGGCCTGCCACGTCAGGACCGATGCACGGCTTGGATTTTTCAAGTTAATTATTACCCTATTTTTCTCACGCCGGATCGAAGTAGTGAATCTCGAGCAGCAGGCAGCCCGTCTCGGATTTAAACGGGCCGTGGTGGACGCCCGGCGGGCGGCAGGCGTATGTATAGGGCGCGAACCGCTCGCCGTTCCGGCCGCTCTCGTCGTTGCCGACAATGAGATCGCCCGAGATCAGATAGACCTCCTCCCAGTAGTCGTGGACGAACGGCTTGGTGGTGAAGACGCCGGGATGAAAACGCAACAGGCGGGTCCGGCTGCCTTTCTTGTTCCCCTCATCGAGACGCCCCGAGAGAATCTTCTGCTCGATCCCGCGAGGATAGCCGGGGGGCGTCTCCCAGCCCTCGTTCAGGTTGACCGCGTGGAATTCCTTGTGCTCTTTTTCGATGGCCATGCCGGCGCTCCCATTCGTCTCAGGCGGAGTTCTTCCGCGGGTCATTTTTTCGCAGGTCGTTCTTCTGCAATTCCTCGGCCAGGTTGTAGCTCGCCAGAAGCCGGTCCACCATCCCCGTCGCGCCGTCCCAGTCGTAGGTGCGGAACGAGTGGCCCTTGGTCACGAAGCCGGCCCCGGCGTAGAACATCTCGTATTGCGTGTGGCGCGAGGCGAACTCCGAGCCCACGGCGTCCCAGGCCAGCTTGAAAAACTTGACGCGCTCCTCGGGGCCCGAGGCCGAGGACCGCTGCACCCGAAGCGCGTAGTCGCCGACCTCGGGGTTGGCGAAGTCTTCGATTCCCGAGGGCAACATGATCAGGCTGGCGCCCGCCAGCTCTCGCAGCGTGTGGATGACCGCGGGATACAACTGCTGCGTGAGCACCTGGGCGGCGTAGAGCAGATGGCGGTCCGGCACGTAATAGGGGCCCCACCGGCGCCCCTTCACCTCCATGGCGCTGACCAGGGCCTCGACCATCGCCGCCTGGGCCGCGAGATCCCCCAGTGTTTCCCGCACCTGGGGAAAACTGTCGATGCCGTTGGCCGCCGCGATCTTCCGCCCGAGCCCGGCCAGGAACCGGAACTTGACCATCAAGCGGATCTGGCATTGGTAATTCTGATACACATGGGCGGGGGTCGCGTGGAACTGCTTCTGGCACATCGTCAGATCGCCGGCGACGAAGACCCGCTCCCAGGGCACCTTCACCTCGTCGAAGTAGAGGACGGCGTCGTTTTCGTCGTAGCGGCTCGACAGCGGATTGTCGAACACCGACCCGGCTTCCATTTCGTAGGATTTCCGGGAAAGGATTTTGAGCCCCTTAACGTTCATAGGAACGGCGAAAGACAGCGCAAAGGGCTCGTCGCCCGGCTGCAGGGGCTGAATGGACGTGACGAAGACTTCGTTGGCCATGACGGCGCTCGTCCCCAGCATCTTGGCGCCCTTCACCGTAATGCCCTGCGAATCCTGGTCGCAGAGGCGGGTGGTGAGAAACTCGTCGCCCTGCTCGTGAGCGCTCTTGGCGCGGTCGGCCTGCGGGTTGATGATGACGTAGGTGAGAAACAGGTCGTTATCCCGGGCGAAGCGGTAGTAGTCGCCGAGCGCGGCGGCGCGCTTGGGATCATAGGCCTCGAACTGCTCGATCCCCATGTACATGCCGGAAATGCAGGAAGCGACATGGTCGGGCGATCGCCCCATGAAGCCGAAGTGCGTCTGGGCCCACGCCGCCAGCGCCTCGCGCCGCGCGACCAGCTCCTCATAGCTGGTAGGCAGTTGCCAGCAGCGGCTCACCCGGCGGCCCGTATGGGGAGCGGGAAAGGTCATCTTCTCGAGGTTTTCGGGCGCGCTCTGAAAGTCGTAGAGGTGAGCGGCCGAGGCAACGGAGTTTCGAAAGGCCGGGTGAACGGTCACGTCCGCCACGCGCTGGCCGAGCAGGTAGACCTCCCGCCCGTCGCGCAGGGACTGCAAATGCATTTCGCCGGTCTTGATCATGGACGATTCCCCCTCTGTAATATACTGCCGCGACGGGTCGGGAAGCGGCTGGGTGCACGACACAAAGTGACCGGTGGCGGCAAAGCCTTGGTCGCCGCGGCGCAGGTCAGGCGTTGTCGCCTCATCGCGCCTTCCCACTGGCGGATGCGGCCCGCCGGCAGCTTTACAGATTCCGAACCGGAGATCTCTGCGTCTCCGCGCCTCTGCGGTGAACCCCGGCCGACAAGCGTACAATCAACCGCAGAGACGCGGAGACGCAGAGCTTCTAAGTCATCACTGGCCCGGGTCTCGCTCGCCGCAATACTGCGCCCGCCCACCCGAGTTTTTCATCCCGCGTGGAGTGTTTGCGAGCCGTGACCGTGAGGGAGCGGTTCTTCGAGAAGCACAGCCGCCGCTTGGAAAACCGACTCCCTTACGGTCGCGGCTCGAAATTGAAATCGAACCTTGATCCTGTTGTCGTAGTTCGCTAGACTCTCGGTTGCCCATGCGATGCCTGCTGTTCTTCCTGCTCTCCGCGGCGGCGGTTTGGCCGCAGCCTCGCCATCCGCTGATCGGTATCGGCGGCATCAGCCACGAGACCGACACCTTCAATCCGGCCAAGACCAGCCTGGCCGAATTCGGTCCGCACAACAAGATTTCTCGCGAGGAACTCCTGCGCGACCACGCCAAAGCAAACACGACCGTGAGCGGCTACATCGAGGGCGCCGCGCGCTTCGGCCTCGATCTTTATCCCACGTTCGTGAGCGCCGCCACGCCCAAGGGCACGGTGACCGATGACGCCTTCAACACCCTCACCACCGAGTTGATCCGTCAGCTTAAAGCGGCGCCCAAGCTCGACGGCATTCTGCTCGCGCTCCACGGGGCCATGGTCGCCGAAAGTTACCCTAGCGGCGACCTGGAGATTGTGCGCCGCGTTCGCCAGGCCATGGGTCCCGACATACCGATCGTGGTGAACCACGACTTCCACGCCAACGTCGACCCGGAGATGGCCAAGCTCTCGACGGCCCTGATCACTTACAAGGAGACCCCGCACCTGGACCCCAAGGAGCGCGGCATCCAGGCTGCCCAGATCATGGCCGCCACGGTGGCCGGCAAGGTCAAGCCCGTGCAGGTGATCGTGAAGCCGCCGATGCTCCTCAACATCGTCTTTCACCACACCAAGAGCGAGCCGATGCTGCCGATCGTCGAAGAGAGCCGGCGGTTGGAGAAGAACCCCAAGATTCTGGCGGTGAGCGTTCCGGGCGGCTACCAATACGCCGACGTGCCGCAGATGGGTCCGAGCGTGATCGTGGTGACCGACAACGACCGGGCACTGGCCGAGCGCGAGGCGAAGCGGCTGTCGGACATGCTCTGGGCCGCGCGCGACCGGATGACCTTCAACCTGCCCGACGCTGCCGCCGCCGTGAAGCAGGCCATGGCCAACGACAAATTTCCCGTGGCCCTGATGGACATGGGCGACAACATCGGCGGCGGCTCCGCCGGCGACAGCACCTTCGTCCTGGCGGAACTGCTGCGCCAGAAGGCGGAGGGCTGGGTGGTGGTGATCTGCGATCCGGCGGCCAACCGCGCGGCGTTCCAGGCCGGCGTCGGCGGGGCCTTCAATCAATTGGTCGGCGGCAAGACCGATAAGATGCACGGCGAGCCGGTCCGCGTGCGCGGCCGCGTCAAATCGCTCCACGACGGAAAATACATCGAGACCGAAGTGCGCCACGGTGGCGGTCGCTATTTCAACCTGGGCCTGACGGCGGTCATCGAAGCCGAGGGGTCCACGCGCGATCTGCCCAATCTGCTCGTCCTCACTCCCATCCGGACCAGCCCCGACAGCCTGAACCAGATTGTGAGCCTGGGAATCTATCCGCAGCGGCAGAAGATCCTGGTGGCGAAAGGCGCCATCGCCCCGCGCGCCGCCTACGAGCCGGTCGCCGCCCGCATCATCCTGGTCGATACGCCGGGCGTGACGGCCGTCAACCCCGCCCGCTTCACCTACCGCCGCGTTCGCCGGCCGCTCTGGGGACTCAATCCATGATGACTCGACGAAACTTTGTCGCCGCGGGCGCCGCCTTGGCCGCGGGGACAGTTAAGGAGACCGCCGCGGCTCTGGCCGTGGGCGTGCCGGGGAAGACCGCCGCGGCTTGGGCCGCGGGCGCGCCAGGAAGGACCGCTGCCGCCCTCGCGGCCCCGCCGAAAGAGACCGCGCCCAAGAAGACCGTCGCCGCCGTCGTTACGGAATATCGCCTGCTCTCTCACGCCGACGTAATTGTCGGCCGCCTCCTGAACGGTTACGATCCCGACGGCGTCCGCACCGAGCCGCGCACGAGGATCGTCTCGATGTACACCGACCAGATCGCCGAGAAGGACTTGAGCCGCGGCCTGGCCGCCAAGCACGGCTTCCCGATTTACCCCACCATCGCCCAAGCGCTCACCCTCGACGGCGACAAGCTCGCCGTTGATGCCGTGCTGCTGGTCGGCGAGCACGGCACTTATCCGACCAACGAAAAGGGCCAAAAGCAATACCCGCGCTTTGAGCTGTTCGAGCACATCATCGACGTCTTTCGACGCAGCGGCCGCGTGGTCCCGCTGTTTTCCGACAAGCACCTTTCCTATTCGTGGCTCAAGGCCAAGATGATGTACGACCAGTCCCGCCAACTTCACATTCCCTTCATGGCCGGCTCGTCGATTCCGATGACGGTTCGCGTGCCGGAGCTGGAAATTCCCATCGATACGCCGATCGAGCGCGCCGTGGGCGTCGGCTACGGCGACATGGACGCTTACGGCTTCCATACGCTCGAGGCGTTCCAGTGCATGGTGGAGCGCCGCGCCGGCGGTGAGACGGGCATCGCGGCGGTCGAGATGCTCGAAGGCGACGCGGTCTGGCGCTGGCGCGACGGGGAAGGCAAGTGGAGCATCCCGCTGCTCGAAGCCGCGCTCAGCCGCAACCCCAAGGCCAAGCCCGGCCCGCCGGAGCAGAACGTCCAGCGCCCTGTCTTGTTCCTGCTGCAGTACCGCGACGGCCTGCCCGCCGCCGTCTATATGCTCAACGGCCACGTCGCCGGCTGGGAGTTCGCCGCCAAGCTGAAGGACCGCGCCGAGCCGGTCTCGACCAACTTCGGGGCGCTCGACAACCGCCGCCCGCTGGTCCACTTCGATGGCCTGGTTCACTGCATCGAGGAACTGTTCGTCACCGGCCGGCCGGTCTATCCCGTGGAGCGGACGTTGCTCACCTCCGGCGCCCTGTCGTTTCTCTTCGAGTCGCGTTATCAGAAGAAGCGCATCGAGACCCCGGAGCTCAAGGTCGCCTACCGCGCCCCCCGCCACGCCTACTTCGAGCGAGCCTAAGCGGAGCCGCGATCGACCGAAAGACCACCTATCTATTCTATCGCCGCGGGCTGGGCGCCCCGAGCGTGCCATCCCAACGCGGATCAGCCTGCGATTCATAGTCGCCGAGGCGGTCCCAATCCTGCCGGGTGATGCCGTTCAGATCCCAAACCACCAACCCGTCGCGCACCGTCAGCTCGCATTCGAGGCGCTGCGTCCCGCGCAACCGCGCGCCCAGCACGTCGACGAAACCGAACTGGCCCTTCTCCAACCGCAGCACGGCTACATCCGCCGGCGCGCCCACATTGAGGTTTCCCAGCTCTTCCCGATGGATCTCCCGCGCCGGGTTCCACGTCGCCCGCAGGACCACATCGTCGAGTGAGACGCCCATGTTCAGAAACTTCGACATCACGTTGAGCATGTCCTTCATGCCGGCGTTCATGCTGCCTGTGTGCAGGTCCGTCGAGATGGAATCGACCAGGAAGCCCTGGCGGATGGCGGGCACGGCCTGCCGAAACACCAAGCTGCCGCCGCCGTGGCCGGCGTCGAAGATCACGCCGCGCTTCCGCGCCTCGAACAGGTAGGGCATCACGCGGCCGTGGTCGTCGAGCAGGGGCGCCCGCGCCAGATAAGTGTGCGTGGAGATGTCGCCGGGCCGCAGCTTCTTCAGCACCAGCTCCTGATACGGCCGCTCCGGCCGAAATGTGCCGAAATCGACCATCACCGGAATGTTGGCCAAGGTCCCCGCCTCCACCGCCCGCTCGACCGCGACCCACTCCGGGCCGGCATAGTGTGCGGTCTTGATGCCGACCACGATGTCGCGGTAGCGCCGTGCTGCCTCGGCCGTGGCCTTGGGGTCCATATCGCCGGAGTCCTGCTCGAGCCCTCCGCCGGCCTCGCCGCTGCCCACGATGTTCAGCAGGGCGAGCACCCGCGTTCGCACATGCTCGATGATCTTTTCCTTGAACTCCGGAAACCTGCGCCAGCCCGTGGTTCCGGCATCGACCACCGTGGTCACGCCGCTGCGAAACGTGTGGCTGTCGGGCAGGACGTTCTGTTCCCAGGGCAGCGAGCCCCGCAACCCGCTGCCGGCGAAAACGTGGGTGTGGATGTCGACCAGCCCCGGCGTCACGTAAAGCGAGGAGACGTCGACGACCTTGTGCGCCTTGGAAGCGGGGATGTCCGGCGCGACCTCGGCGATCTTGCCGCGCGCGATGGCCACGTCGCGGCGGGCGCTGATCTTGTTTTTCGGGTCGATGACGTGGCCGCCCTTCAGCAACAGATCGTAATCCGTCTGCGCCGCTGCCGAGCAAGCTGCGAGCAGAACAAGGACGATGGATTTCATGGTTGGTGAGCCTCGATGAGCAACACAGACAGAGCGAGGGCCCAATCTGTGTTGATCGGTGTTCATCTGTGGTTCCATTTCCTTTTCGGTCTCAGCGCTCGATCAGCACAACGTCGGAGTTCTCCCGCACCCGATCAAAGAGAATCTTCCTGCCGTCCGGGGAGACGTCGAAACTCCGCAGCGAATAGCTGCCGCGAAGATTGGTGAGCTTTCGAGCTTTGCCGGTGGCCAAGTCGAGCTGCCAGAAGTTCTGTTGCCGAAATTCCCCCTGCAGCAGCAACAGGCTTTTGCCATCGGGTAGGAAGCGGTAGCGATGGCCTGCGGTCCGGAGAACCCGAAAATCGGGAAGGGGAAAGGGCTTTTTGTCTGCAGTAATCGCTTTGACCGGCGACCGGCCTCCAATCGCCGGTCCCGAGTAGACGATCAATCGTCCGTCCGGAGACCAGACGGGGTTCGTGGATGGCTCTTCCAGCATCCGGGCCGGCGCCCCACCGTCAACGGGCAATTGGAACAGGTGAGGGCCTTTTCCCTCATCGGCGGCCACCACGATTGTTTTTCCGTCCGGCGACCACGCGGCGGTCCCCCGCACATCGAGCGCTGGCGCCAGTGGGCGCTTATTGATCCCCTCGGCCGACATCAAGTAAAGCTGCACCCGCCCCTGCTTGCGAATCGAAAAGCAGATTTGCCGGCCGTCGGGAGAAACGGCCGGCGCGGACGCCACGGCTCCGTCGCTTCCCATCCACAGCTCTGTGGCCACGCCATCTTTGAATTTCCAGAGCCCATCGGCCCCACCTTGGGAAGAAAGATAGAGAATGAAGTCGGGCCCGTACATCGGCGTGGATGCCCGCACCACCGGGAGGGAGACGCGGCTGGCAGCCGGCTCATCGGCCACACCGCCGGCAACAGGGACCGTCCACAGGTTGGCAACCGGGTTGGCGACCGTGGCGATCACGCGCCGGCCGTCCGCGCTGGCCGAAAGCGACATGTATTTCTCGAGACCCAGACTGACGCGGTGTGGCACGTGGCGCTCCACGTCAATCGAGTACAGCCAGGGGCCGGAGCCATCTTCGGCTGTTGCGGTGTAGAGCAGCGTGCGGCGATCGACAAGCGCCGGATAGTTCACGATGGAGTTGTGGTTGGTGATGCGCTCGGGATCTCCGCCGGCAACCGGAATTCTCCAGATATCCATTTGAAAGATGTCCGGAATGCCCCGGACGAAGTAGAGGAACCGTCCGTCCGGCGACCAGGTCAAATGGTGGCAGTGCCGCCCGGGATTCTCGGTGAAGAGCTGCCGGCGATTACTCCCGTTCCGATCCGCCAGGAAGATGGGGTCCCCCGGCCCCCCTTCGTGGTAGGCGATCGTGGTTCCGTCCGGCGACCAGGCTGCCGTTATGCCGTTGTCCAGGAACGGCCGTGGCGCTCCCCCCATCGTAGGTACGAGCCATATAGACGCCCTCCCGGAGGAGCCCGTCCCAAACACCCGCAGCCAGACTTGCGCGCCGTCGGCAGAGAAGCCGATGCTGCGCACTTCTTCGTGAAGCAGCTCGAGAAACCGGCCCTTGGTCAAGTTGAGGAACTCGCCGGTACCCACCTGGCTCACCCAGGCGTCCATGGGTCCGTCGCGGTCGGCCAGGAACCCAACAAACTTGCCGTCAGCCGAAATGGCGGCGTCAAGCTCGGCCCCTTCAAAATCGGTGAAGCGGGTGAACTGCGCGTTTGCCAGCGGATTCTCCCAAGGCTCCGGGCGGCGCCACGACCAGACCGCAGCCGCCAGCGCCAGTGCAGCCAGTGCGCCGGTCAGCGCAGGAAGCCACGCCCGCCCTCGCTTTGCCGGCCGCGCGACCGGCGGAACCGGCGCTTCCGAAGTCTTGAGCCGCTGCACGCGTTTTAGATCGACGACCAGCTCGCGCATCGACTGGTAGCGGTCTCCGGGATCCTTCTCGATCGCCTTCTCCACGACCAGGCGCAGTTCGTAAGGCGCGTCAGGCCGGATCTCCGCCAGGGGACGCGGCAGACTGTGGAGGATCGCCTGCAGCACCAGCAGATCCGATTCGCCCACAAAGGGTCTCTGGCCGGCGAGCAGCTCGTAAAGAACGATACCGAACGCAAAGATGTCGCTGCGAACGTCCACCGGCTTGCCGGCGGCCTGCTCCGGTGACATGTAGGCGACGGTGCCCAAGATCACCCCGGGCCGAGTCGGGCCCGCGCTGATGGTCCGGGTGGCCAGTTGGCCCGGGTCCAGGTTTTCGAGCAGCTTGGCCAGCCCGAAATCCACCAGCTTGGCGTACCCGCTCTTCGCCACCAGGATGTTTTCCGGCTTGATGTCCCGATGCAGAATCCCGGCCCGATGAGCGATGGCGAGAGCGTCGGCAATCGTGATCGCCAGATCGACCATCTGCCGCACCGAAGGTTGTTCGCGCCTGGCCCACTCGCGCAGCGTATAGCCGTCGATGAACTCGGTAACCAGGTACTGCTGATCGTCGATGGCGCCGGCCTCAAAGACGGTCAGGATGTGCGGGTGGTTCAACGACGAGGCGGTCTGCGCCTCCTGCTGGAAGCGCCGCCGGTGCTCCGCATCGGCAATTTCGGAGGAAAGGAACTTGATCGCGACGCTTCGATTCAGGCTCAGGTCGAACGCGCGGTAAACCAGGCCCATACCGCCCTCGCCGAGCTTGTCTTCGATGCGGTAATGGGAGATGGTGCGGCCGAGCATCTGGATACGCAGGAACGGCAGACAAGTGCCTCATCTGCGGTTCCATTAGACAACGGAATATGGTTCACTGTATAGCATCATGCGCTACCTGCCTGTGGTTTTCCTCTTGCTGGCCGCCGGCGCTCGGGCCGACGAGCTGCCTATCGTGGCCGACGTCGATTACCAGCCGCTGGCGGCCCAGGTCATCCGCGTGGTCGACGCGCTCGACCTGCTGGGCGAAGCGCTGCCGGCGGCCGAAACGGCCGAGCTGCGGCGGCTGGCCGCGGGCGCGCCCGATCCCAAGCAAGCCGTGGTCGAGATGCAGAAGATCCTCGACCGGCATTGCCTGGTGGGCATTCACATCAATCCCGAGAGCCGGGTCGAGGTCGGCCCGGGGCCGGCCCGGCCGGAGTTGGTGGAGCAGGGCTGGCGGACGTTTCTGGTCAAGGTTCGCAACGAAGCTGGCGTGACCGCCGTGCTCGCCGTCTCGAGTCCCAACGCCGGCCGGCTCGCCGGCAGCCCGGAGGGGACCGTCTCGCGCCGCTTCCTCGACATTCAGATGTACACCAAGCAGCCGATGCGCCCGCCGCTCTCGGGCCTCGAGGTCGAATACCGCATCCTCCAGCTCTATTCGCGCGACCGGGGCAAGCGCGAGGCCAAGCTCGCCTTCGACGTCGGCCAGGGCACGCAGGATCTCGGCTTCCGCAACGAGACCGACCTTCTGTTTACCGCGCGTCCCGCCACTGCGCTGACTCTTCGAGTGGTCGATTTCGACGATCGGCCCACGACCGCCATGTTCCTGGTTCGCGATTCCTTCGGGCGGGTCTATCCTTCACAGGCCAAGCGGCTGGCGCCCGATTTCGCTTTCCAGCCGCAGGTCTATCGCGCCGACGGCGAAAAGCTGCTGCTACCGCCCGGCGACTACACGATCGAATACACGCGCGGCCCCGAATACCGCAAGAAGACGCAGCGGGTTCACGTTGAAGAGAAGCCCCTGGAGATCGCCTTTCACCTGGAGCGCTGGGTCGACCCGGCCAAGCTCGGCTGGTATTCCGGCGATCACCACATCCACGCCGCCGGCTGCGCCCACTACGAGAAGCCTACCGAGGGCGTCTATCCCCAGGACATGATGCGCCACATTCTGGGCGAAGACCTGAAGGTCGGCGCGGTGCTGAGCTGGGGTCCCGGCTGGTATTTCCAGAAGACGTTCTTCGAAGGCAAGGACCACGCGCTCTCGACCAAGGAAAACCTGATGCGCTACGACGTGGAGGTTTCCGGCTTCCCGTCGAGCCACACCGGTCACATCGTCCTGCTGAGTCTCAAGGAGCAGGACTATCCCGGCAGCAAGCGCATCGAGGACTGGCCCAGTTGGGGCCTGCCGGTCTTCCGCTGGGCCAAGGCGCAGGACGCGATCACCGGCTTCGCCCATTCCGGCTGGGGCCTGGCGGTGAAGCAGGAAAAGCTCCCCACCGAGGAGATCCCCCCGTTCGACGGCATCGGGGCCAACGAGTACATCGTCGGCGTGACCCACAACCTGGTCGATTTCATCTCGACGGTGGATACGCCTTACGCCTGGGAGCTGAACATCTGGTACCACACCCTCAACGTCGGCTACCGCGCCCGCATCAGCGGCGAGACGGACTTTCCCTGCATCTACGGCGACCGCGTGGGGCTCGGCCGCAGCTACGTAAGGCAAAAAGACGACAAGCTCGACTACCGCGACTGGGCCCTCGGCATCCGCGAGGGCCGCAACTACGTCTCCGACGGCAAGAGCCACCTGCTCGATTTCAAAGTGAACAACGTCGAAATGGGCGATGGCGCGAGCGAGTTACGGCTGCCGGGCGCCGGGGCCGTGCGGGTGACGGCGCGCGTCGCCGCGCTGCTCGACGAGACGCCCAATGAGGCCCTTCGCCGCGTGCCCTACGACCAGAAGCCCTACTGGGACGTGGAGCGCGCCCGCATCGGCAGCACCCGCCGCGTGCCGCTCGAGCTGGTGGTCAACGGCCAGGCTGTCGCCCGCCAGGAGATCGAGGCTGACGGCGCGCTGCGGCCGGTTTCGTTCGACTACAAGATCGAGCGCAGCAGTTGGGTCGCCCTGCGCATTCTACCTTCTTCCCATACCAACCCGATCTTTGTCGTTGTCAACAACCAGCCGATCCGAGCCTCCCGCCGCAGCGCCGAGTGGTGCCTGCGCGCCGTGGACCAATGCTGGAAGCAGAAGGAGCCGCGGATCCGGCCCCCGGAGCGCGCCGAGGCCGAGCGCGCCTACGAGTTTGCGCGCCAGGCTTACCGGCAGCGATTGCAGGAATCGAACCTTCCTTAGCTTAGGGAACCGTCAACTGCAACCCCTCGACACGCGCCCCGTCGCCCACCTCCAGCTCGACTGCCTCCGCCTCGACCTTCGTCCCGGGATAGTAGTAGGCGTCGTTAGAGCGGATGCGGCCATTGACTCTCGGGAGGAACTGGAGCCGGTAGCGGCCCGGCGACACCGTCTTCAGGTCGAAGTGCCCGTCGTCAACGCTGGCTACAGAAACGTTGTCATTCGCCCGTTCCGGCTCGGCGTGTTGGGCCGAAATGATGCCGGACATCGGCTGGCCTTGGCGGTTGACGACAGTTCCGCCGATACGGCCGTCGTAGGAAATTTGAAAATCCGCCCGGCAGGGCGTGCCGGGCGCCACATCCAGAGTGTAGGCTTGCGAGGTTACGCGTGCGGGCGGTAGCTGCAGCGTTACGCCATACCTTCCAGGAGGCAATCCCCAGAATTCGTAGGAACCATCGTTCGAGGTCTGTGTCCGATACTCCCGAAGTGCCGACTTGGCCGTCACGGTCAACGCGCGAGCGGGTTCGAACCTCTCCAAACCCGCCAGGCTGGAGTTTGACAGCGGTTCGGTAACCAAACCGAAGACGTCCGCCATCCCCGTTCCAGCGCGCGCGGCTCGCAATTGCCGGATCAATGCAGCCTCAGGCTTGGCCGGCTGCGTGCCGGCGCAGATGTTAGTGTACAAATTGCTGTTGCGCAGATAGGCAAAGACCAAGTAGTCGTGGCCAGCTTCGAACGGAAAGCTGCATGAATTGTTCGCGGCATCGGTCCTGATTAGGATTGTCTTTTCAAAATCCCCACGGAGCGGTTCCGTGACCTGTAACGTTACTGCGATGTGGGACTCATCTCTCGGCGGCGCCGGGTCTTGGGCAGACCGCCTGCGGGCTTCCCTGTTGCCGCTGCTGGTCGCTGGCTCGATGGGCGGACGGAAGTCCACCGGCTGTTTCGAAATGACCGTGCCGACAAAGGCTACGGAGGCTGTGGGTAGCTGGCAGCGACCAGGCGGACCGGGCGCGCAAGAACACGCCAGTGACGCAGTCGCGCAGAGCGCGAAGGTCGCCGCGATCAGACCAATGCGGAACCACATGTCTCGGTCCAATTCTACCGCAGCATTCAGACTATTCGGGATGAAGGAGATGGGTAGTTGCCAAGGGTTTGGATCGGGCTGGAACGCGTCTTCAAGCCTTACGGTAAGCCCCCGGGTCTGGCGATGTGATCAACGAACGCAACGCGTGCGAAAAGGGGAACACCGGGATGCAGGCCGTGGATTCCAAGTAGCCGCGCGACGATGGAGATCCGTGCCGAAATTGCATCGTTTTCGCACGGCTTGGCCGACTCCGAGGTGCGGGATGTTGGGCGGACTTCATCGAACGCCGTTTCTGGCGATCTGGAGAGCCGCAAGAGGTGCTTTCTCAGGGCACGGAAGTACGCGGAGGGTCGGTGCGTCGGCTGCGGTAAACCTGGGCCAGCATGTAGGCGAAAGAATCGCGTTTGCCGTGGGCCAGGACCCACTGCAAGTGCTGGCTCGACGACATCGTGCTGGTGTTCGGGGGCAAAGTCAGGTCGAGCCCGACAAAGGCATGCGCATCGACCAACTTCTGCCTGTCGCCGCCGGCAGCCTCCAGCAGATTCTGGGCAGTGATCTCGCTCCGCAGATATCGGATGACTGGATAAGGCCAGGCTGTGGCGGCTCATGTACGCCGCGATTCCGCAGGACGAAAAGGTCTACCCTTCAAATGGCGCCCGGCGTCAAACACGTTCCTGAAGACGGCGCATAGGCGGGCGGCGCAGGCCCTAAATTTCGGTCAGGCCCTGGTCGACTGCGGCTGGGCTGCCTCGCGCTTGACCCAGCGGTACGCGGCGACGGAATTCTTCCAGAAGTATTTTTCCGCAGCCTCTCGCCCCTTGCCGGTGAAATACTCCCGGACCACGTTCAGCACCTGCGCGTAGGTCCCCAGCGGGTCGCTGTTGGGCCAGTCGCTGCCGTAGAGCAGCCGGTCGGGGCCGAAGATATCCCAGATTTCATCCAACCTCGAACGGTAGAAGCTCAGCTCATACGGGACTCGATCGCCCGAACGGCGGAGGACTTCGGAGACTTTGACATAGATCTGGGGACGCTTGGCAAGCTCCCGCAGAGCGGCATCATAGCGGGCGCGAGTCGGCGCTTCTTTCGGGGGATCGACGGATGGCAGGTGGTCGATCACAACACGCAGCTCGGGAACCTGATCGGTGAGGCGAACCAATTCTCCGGGCAAGGATGCACCGCCCACGGCATCCAACTCCAGGCCTGCTTCGGCCAACGCCTTTATGTCGGAAATGAATTCCGGCTTGGGCAGCTCCGTGGCGAGGCTGCGACCCCACAAATACCCGAACCGAATGCCGAGAAACAACGGGTTCTTGTGGAAGCGCGATAAATCCCGGCGGAAGCCCGGCTTGCCGGGTTCGAGATCCCCCACAGTGCCGACGACAATCGTGTCCTTAGCGGCCACGTCGAGAACCCATTGGTTGTCCTCCAGCCAGGGGCTGCACTCGACTTCAATCGCCCCCACGATGCCGAGCGGCTTGGTGACCTTGCGGTACCCATCGGGCAGCACAGTCCTGTAGATGAGCGTGTTGTCCCGGGGCGGCCAAGGCACGCCTTGGGCGCGCGTGGGATCGTACAGGTGAATATGCGTATCGATGATAGGAATGGGGGGGCCTTGTGCGCCGGCCTCCGAGAGAGCCATTCCTGTAGCGACACCGAGAAAACTCCGGCGGTTCATGGGTCTATTCTATCTCTCCTCTGCTCTGCTCCGCGCCGGCCAGCCGCACGATCAGCGCGTCGGGAACGCCGGATCGGAAAGGAAATCCTGCGCCGCCGAGCGCTCGAAAGCCGGACTGGGCCGCGCCGGCCTTCCCTGCGCCGCCGCACGCTCGAAAGCGGGACCGGGCTGCGCCGGCCGTCCCTGCGACGCCGCGCGGGTCAGCGCTTGATGTCGTAGCAATAGAGATTGTCCTGTTCGCGGAGGTACAGCTTCCCTCCGGCAATGACGGGCGGGGTCCAGGTGGGGAACTCGCCCCGGGGAATCTCGAATCGCGACTTCTCCCGGTAGCCCGCCGGAGTGGCCTCGACCAGCCCGGCCACGCCGGCTTCACTCATGCAATAGAGGTGGCGGTCCGC
>JBGOUJ010000069.1:0-19642 GCA_041477005.1 Terriglobia bacterium
AAAGAAACGTCATAAAATAAATCATCAGGACACAGGAGTACATACTTTTGAACTAAAGAACTACAGGCCCGGAGGAGCAGAACGTATCGATGCGGATGTCCTTGGCGTCGATCTGCACCTCGACCTCGTCGGCTTCCGGCAGCACCGCCACCGTCACCGCCGAAGTGTGCACACGGCCCTGCTGCTCGGTCGCCGGCACTCGCTGCACCCGGTGGACGCCGCTCTCATACTTCATCTTGCTGTACACCTTGCGCCCCGAGACCAGGGCGATGACTTCCTTCGTGCCGCCCAAGGAAGATTCGCTGATGGAAGTGACCTCGACCCGCCAGCGCTGGCTTTCTGCATACCGGCAGTACATCCGGAAGATCTCCGCGGCGAACAGCGTGGCCTCGTCGCCTCCGGTGCCGGCGCGGATCTCGAGCACGATGCTTTTCTCGTCGTTGGGGTCTTTGGGCAGCAGCAGAGTTCGCAGCTCCTGCTCGATTTCACTGCGCTGCTTTTCGAGCGCCGCCAGCTCCTGCTGCGCCAGCTCCCGCATTTCCGGGTCCGACTCTTCGAGCATCGACTGGATGCCCTCCAGGTCCTTCCGGATCGTCTTCCAGACCCGGTATTTCTCAACCACATCGGCCAGATCGCTGTGCAGCTTCGCGGACTTGCCGTAGCGGGCCGGATCGGCGATGGTCGTGGGGTCGGCCAGTTGCTGCGTCAACTCCTCGAACTTGGCCTCGAGTTGGTCGAGCCTGACTGTGTACTGCATAAAAGAAGCGATCAGAAGTGCAGCCATCAGCCGTCAGCTTTCAGCCGTCAGCAACCCTTGCAGTGGGAGGGTTCCGCTTGCTGACGGCTGATAGCTGACGGCTGTCTTACGCGATCACCATCTCGCCGTTCTGCTGTTTTTCGAGCGCCATCGCGCCATCGAGCGAGGTGATCGAGATCTCCAACTGGTCGTCAGAGGGGGGCTTGGTTGTGATTTTCTGCAGCCACAAGCCGGGCCTCACCATCAGGGCCCATAGACTCCCCTGGCGCCGCGCCGCGAATCGAATCACCTCGTAGCTCAGCCCGGCCACCAGCGGCAGCAGCAGCACGCGGGAGAGCAGCCGCAGCGCGAAGCTTTGAAATGGCGCCAGCGCGTAGATCAGCATACTGATCACCATCACCACCAGCAGAAAGCTCGTCCCGCAGCGCGGGTGGAGCGTGGAAAAGGTGCGGGCGTTGGCCACATCCACCGGCCGTCCCGATTCGAAGTTGAAGACGACCTTGTGCTCCGCCCCGTGGTATTCGAACACGCGGCGGATGTCCTTCATTTGGGACAGGATTCCCAGGAAGGCAATGAAGATCAGCATCCGCACCAGCCCGTCGGCCAGGTTGAAGAAGACGTAGTGGTTGAGCAGCGCGTAGTGTTGCTTCAGCCGGGTCACCAGCACGAGCGGCACGAACTTGTATAGGAACAGGAAAAACCCGATTGAAACCAGCACGTTCAGCGTCAGCATGGTGTTCGAGACCTGCGCCGGCTTGGCCGCGGGCTTCGACGGCTCCGGCTCGAGCGCGGCGTTGGCCGAGAAGCGCAGCGCCTTGATGCCGAGCGCCATGGCCTGTCCCAGCGTCCCCAGGCCGCGGAACACCGGGTACTTAAAAATCCGGTGCTTCTCGGACGGCCGCGCCAGCGGGGCCTGTTCCATGGCCACTGACCCGTCCGGCTTTCGCACGCTCACGCAGTAGCTGTGCGGCGCGCGCATCATGACGCCTTCGATCACCGCCTGCCCGCCGACCAGCAGCTCTTCGCCGCTTTCGAGCACCGGCATCAATTGGATGTGCGCCGCCAGCCGGAAAAACCGCCGCACCTGGCACAGAAATGAGTCCATTCCACTGCTCCTGGACCTCATTATAGCAAGTGGCGCAGGCGCTTCCACGTCCGCCTGGCTCGGAATCGGTGCAGAGTGTCAACTCCGCTATCTGGTACACTACCGGTATGCTGCGTGGCTTGTGGCGAGTCATTCGCCCGGCGGTCTTCTGGAGCTACCGGCGCGGTTCCTGGCAATACGATATTATGGTCGGCCTGATTTTGATCTTCGTCTTCGCCACCCCGCGCTTCTGGTTTCGGGATCAGCCCAACCCGCAGCAGATCGTGATGCTGCCGGGCGAGGCCGGACGCCCTTCCTTCTGGATTGATCCCGAGCTCGTCCGGGAGACGGCCCCCGACCAGATCGAGGCCAAGATCGGCCCCTTGCTTCAGAAGCGCACCGGCAAAGCGGTCACCATCCTGAAGGTCGAGCCCATCACCGACGACGAAGGCAACCTCAAAGGCTATCTCGTCCGAGCCAAGTCTTAGCGTGCGCACCCTGCTGACTGCCCTGCTCCTGCTCGCCCCGCTCCAAGCCGAGACTCTGGAGTCCGTCCTCAATCACCTGGATGAGGCCGCCGCCTCGTTCCAGTGCCTCACCGCTCAGATCCGCATGGTCAAGCACACCGCCATCGTCGATGCCGACGACGTCAGCGAAGGCACGATCTGGGTCAAGCGGGTCAAGCCCCACGTCTCCCGCCTGCTGATCGAGTTCACGGTCCCCGACACCTTCTACGTGGCGCTCTCGGAGAAAAAGGGGGAAATCTACCGCCCCAAGATCGCCACCGTGGAAGAATATGACGTCAGCAAATTTCGGCATCTGAAAGACCAGCTTTGGCTGCTCTCGTTCGGCACTGCCGGCCGCGATCTGACCATGCACTACCGCGTGCGGCTGGAGGGAAGTGAATCGGTGGGGAGCACGGCGGCGGTGAAGCTCGAGCTGGTTCCGAACTCCAAGGAGATGCTGCAGCAATTCCCGCGCCTCGAGATGTGGATCGACACCGGCCACTGGCAGCCGGTGCAGCAGAAGTTCTACGACATCACTCCGGGGGATTTCCGAATCTCCACCTTCACCGATATCAAGCTGAACGTACGCTTCCCCGACTCACGCCTGGAAATCCACGCCCCGGGCGCCAAGCGGGTTCACCCGCAGAGATAGCTGCTCTTCTGCTATTTCTTCTCGTCCTTCTTCTTGTCGTCGACCTTCTTGTCGTCGACGATGCCCTCGTACCGGATGCCGGTCTGGGACTTGAACTGTTTATAGTCCTCGTACTTCACCGTCATGCGCACGCGCTGGTCGCCGGTTTGGAAATGCAGCACATCGTCGGCGCGGGTCAAAACGGGGAACCAGTACTTGCCGTCGATCTGGTCTCGGTAGGTCTCGAAGCGGGGGTACTGGTGGTCAGAGCCCTTCTTCTGAATACCCACTCCCTTTCCGTAGGTCTTGACAATCTGCAGATCCCGCTGGTCCACCCAGATCTGCCCTTCGAAGTAACGCTGCCCGGACTGCATGGTCTTGGGCTTGACGGCGAACACGTACGTCTCGAGCTCGTCCGCCTTCTGCGGGCCCACGTAGCTGACAGTGTACTTCGGAATGTCTTCTGTGGTTAACACGAAGGGCTGCACGTTGCGCAAGTCTTGCTCGTCCCCGGGATCCAGCGAGATGCGCTGCAAGGTCGGCATCGGAGCGCGCACCACGCGCTCGATCCGCTTGCCCTGCGGCGTGAAAATGATGTCGGAGACAAGCTCGTAGCGCCCCCGCTGGCTCCCATCGTTATCCAGCTCGATGACGCGCACCGTCTGGCGATAGGTGTAGTTATCGCGCGCCTGCTTGAACTCCAGTTCCTTGGCGGCGAACTTCTGGATGATTTGGTCGACGGGAACGGTGGGCGAGGTTGCGTTGGCCGCCACTACCACGGGGGCCTGTTGCGCCCCCGCCGCCCCGGCGGCCAGGAGCGCGGCCAAAGTCCAACGCAAAACAGACAAGGGAGTCATCATACACCTCTTGACGCAGATTGACGCCGGAAACCAGTATTCCGTTACCAGGGTACCTAAGAGGAGAGGATTAGATCAAGTGCGGGCGGCGTCGCTGGCGAGGGTGGCAAAGCGCCGGCCCATGGCGTTGGCGAAAAACTCGAGGGTATTCGACATTTCGAGCAGCGCCAGCTTGGCCGAGTCCGGACGGAATCGGGATACGGCAGAAAACCAAAGCCCCAGCAGCCGGAAGTTGATCATCAGCAGACGCTGCTCTGCGGTGTAGCTTTCGGCCTGGGACGTGGCCGCGTGGCCCAGCAGGTACTTCAACGAGCGGTAATCGCGCTCCAGCGCGTGGCAGAAGCCCGCCAGATTATCCGAGTTGTTGGCGTGCAGCTTGTGGCGAACGTCGACGAAGCTGAGATGATTGGCGACGGCTACCTTCTGGGCGTATTCTGGCGCGGACCGCGTGCGCAGGATCAAAATCACGGTGTAGCGGAACCAGTAGAAGAAGAGGGCCAGCGAAACGCCGATGATGAGGGTTGCCATCGTGGTTCTTATCGGCAGGATGGAGTCCAGGTCCTAAACAACCTAACTATCTCCTAGAACTCTCCCCAGCCACAGCTAGAGTACCACAGGAGGCTATTTTCTAGCAAGAGGTTTTTTTTCATCTATTTATGTGTTTGCAAGTGTTTGAAAAAACACAGGTTAGTACTAGACTTCTCATGTACAGGTCCGCCGCCCGGTTGCAGGATCGGTCCCCGGCCTGTGGAATTGGTTCCACAAAAAGTTTGTATGGCGCTCCGGTACGGAAACGCCCAAAATAACTCTATGACGCGCGAACGCGCCCTCGAGATCCTATTCCAGTATACCCGTTCCGAGAGTCTCCGGAAGCATGCTCTGGCCGTAGAGGCGTGCGTGGCAGCCTACGCCGGGAAGTTCGGCGAGGATCCGCAGTTGTGGTCGGTAACCGCGTTGCTGCACGACTTTGATTACGAGATCCACCCCGACGCGCCCGATCACCCCATGAAAGGCTCGGCGATTCTGGCTGAACTGGGAGTGAGCGACGAGATCCGCCGGGCGATTCTATCGCACGCCAACTACAGCGGCGTGCCGCGGGAGAGCCGGCTGGAGAAAACCCTGTTCGCCTGCGACGAGCTAGCCGGCTTCATCACCGCCGTCACATTGGTGAAGCCCAACAAGAGCCTGTCGGAAGTGACCGCCCAGTCGGTGCGAAAGAAAATGAAGGACAAAGCGTTCGCCCGCTCCGTCAGCCGCGAAGACATCCTCAACGGCGCCACGGAGCTCGGCGTGGACCTGGAGGCACACATCGCTTTCTGCATCGAGGCCATGAAAGCCCGCGCGGCCGAGCTGGGCCTGAGTGGAACTATCCGGCTTACCGAGCCGGGACCGTGAGTGTGAGAAACGGTTTTTCTTGCCGCACGCGGCGTCCGTGCGTGAGACCGCCTTCCGGTCGCGGCCCGGGACGGACCCGGGGGTTCACTCACCACACCACCGATTCCTGATACTCTCCGAAAGCGGCGCGCAGGCGGTCTGAAATCTCGCCCAGCGTGGCGTAGCTTTCGACCGCCTCCAGAATGGCTGGCAGGAGGTTCTCGTCGGTGCGGGCCACGCGCTCCACCTGGTCGAGGGCGCGCCGGGCGCGCGCGGCGTCGCGACTCGCCCGCAGCCGCTCCACCCGCTCCACCTGCGCCTGTTCCAGCGCCGGATCGATCCGCAGAATCGGAATCGGCGTATCCTGGGCCGTCTGGTAGCGGTTCACCCCAACGATCACGCGCCGGCCCGACTCGATTTCCCGCTGGTATTGGTACGCCGCGTTCTGAATCTCGCGCTGCACGAAGCCCTGCTCGACCGCCCGCACCATGCCTCCCATCGCGTCGATCCGCTCGATCAGCGCCTGGGCCTGAGCCTCGATCTGGTCGGTCAGGCTCTCGATGGAGTAGGCGCCTCCGGCCGGATCGACGGTGTTGGTGACGCCGCTCTCATGAGCGATCACCTGCTGGGTGCGCAGGGCCAACCGCGCCGATTCTTCAGTGGGCAGGGCCAGCGCCTCATCGCGGGCGTTGGTGTGCAGCGACTGCGCGCCGCCGAGCACCGCCGCCAGCGCCTCGAGCGTGGTGCGGACCACGTTCACGTCCGGCTGCTGCGCGGTGAGCGTCGAGCCGGCCGTTTGGACGTGGAAGCGCAGGGCGCAAGAGCGCGGATTCCGGGCCCCGAAGCGCTCCTTCATGAGCCGCGCGTACAGGCGGCGCGCGGCCCGGAATTTGGCGATCTCTTCCAGGAAGTTGCTGTGGGCGTTGAAAAAGAAGCTCAGCCGCGGCGCGAACGAATCGATCTTCAGCCCCGCCCGCAGCGCGCCCTCGATGTAGGCGATCGCATTGGCCAGCGTGAACCCCGCCTCTTGCACGGCCGTCGCCCCCGCCTCCCGAAAGTGGTAGCCGCTGATCGAGATGGGGTTCCACTCCGGCAGCTCGCGGTTCGCCCAGGCGAACAGGTCGGTGACCAGCCGCATCGACGCCCGTGCCGGATAAATGTAAGTCCCGCGGGCGACGTATTCCTTCAGGATATCGTTCTGCACGGTGCCGGTCAGCCGCCGCACATCCGCCCCCTGCCGCCTGGCCACCGCCACGTACAGCGCCAGCAGAATCGCCGCCGTCGAGTTGATGGTCATCGAGGTCGAGACCTGATCGAGGCGGATTCCCACAAACAGTTGCTCCATGTCGTCGAGCGAGCAGATCGACACGCCGGCCTTGCCGACCTCGCCCAGCGCCATCGGGTGGTCCGCATCCATCCCCATCTGCGTGGGCAGATCGAAGGCTACCGACAGCCCTTTGGCGCCTTGCTCGATCAGGTAGCGGAAACGCGCGTTGGACTCCCGGGCCGATCCGTAGCCGGCGTATTGCCGCATGGTCCACAGCCGGCCGCGATACATGTCCGGATACACGCCGCGCGTGAAGGGGAATTCCCCCGGGTCGCTCAGTTGGTTGTCGTAGTCGATCACGACTTCTCGCGCGAGATGCGGCGGGCGTTGCGGAACGAAGAAACTCCGAAGCCGCCCATCATCACGACAAAGATGGCCACGACAGCCATCTTGAACAGCGCCTCGCCCTCGCCGTTGAACTTCTGGAAACTCTTGACCAGCCAGAGAGCGCCCCAGGCGGCCAGCACCAGGAACACGAAGCCCACCACCTCTTGAAACAGGGCGCGCAGCACCCTCCAGATGCGGCTCGCCGCCTCAGCGAGATACCTTAAGTTCCTAGTGGCGGCGACCGCTGTTCGCAGGTTCAACATTCAGGTTTATCCTAGCATGGCGCCGGCGGCGAACACGGTATCGAAACGGCCGTGGGAGCCGATATGAATAGATGAATAGAACGGATCATTGCCTTTCTGGTCCGAATTTGTTTCAATACGAACAGGGAGCTCCAATTGGAGGGAATGGAACTTCCTCCCGACCGCGCGCGTCCATTCCATCGGGCGGCGAATGCAGCAAGTACGGTTTAGGCGCGAAAAGGATGAGGCCATGGACGACAGGCTGAAGCACCTGATGCAGGAGCTGGGAAACGCCATAAATGAATCGCTGTCGGACTCCGAAGCGATCGCCCAGGCCATCGGTGAAATCAGGCAAGCCGGCTACGACGTCTTTTTGGTTCTCGAAGCCACCATCGGCTTCAACAAGCGCCCGGCCGAAGACGAGACCCAGGGGGAAGAAGCCGCCGCCCGCCCCGCACCCGAGAAGATCAGCCTCACCCGGCAGGATCACGATTTCCTGCGGGCCATGAAGATCTCCGTCGTCGAATAACTTATACTGGAGTTACCGAACCGCGACCCTAAGAAGTTGTGAGGAATCGACCGGGGCCGCGAAATCATTCGCGGCGATAATTTTCTCACTGCTTCCCAGGGGACGGTCTGGTCCATAGAGAGGTGTGCGATGCTTCGCCGCGCCGCCTGGGCTGACCAGTTCTATCCCGCCCAACCCGCAGTTCTCCGCAAGGAATTGGAAAAACTTCTCGCGCCCGAGCCGGCGGAGAAGATCGCTGCGCCGATCGGCTGCGTCGCTCCCCACGCCGGCTACGTGTACTCCGGCGCGATCGCCGGCGCCGTTTACGCTCGCCTGGAGCTGCCCGACCGCTTCCTGATCCTGTGCCCGAACCACACCGGCCGCGGCGCCCCGCTGGCCATCATGTCGGAAGGGGAGTGGCAGACGCCGCTGGGCAACGCGCGCATCGACGCCGCGCTCGCGGCGCGGCTCCAGAAGCACTGCCACCTGCTCTCGGAAGACGCCCGCGCCCACCGCGACGAGCACTCTCTCGAAGTGCAGTTGCCCTTCCTGCAGAAGCTGCGTCCGGGCCTGCAGTTCGTGCCGATCGCCGTGGGCACCGAAGCGTACGACGCGCTGGAGCTGCTGGGCGAGGCCCTGGCGGAGGCCGCGGCGAGCTGCCCGCAGCGGGTCCTCATCGTCGCTTCGAGCGACATGAATCACTACGAGAGCGACGCCGCCACGCGGGTGAAAGACCGGCTGGCGCTCGATCCGCTGCTGGCCCTCGACCCTCGGTCTCTTTACGACACAGTCCGCCGGGAGCACGTCACAATGTGCGGCTACTGCCCGGCGGTGGCCATGCTGATCGCCGCCCGAAAGCTGGGCGCCGGCAACGCCGAGCTGGTCCGCTACGGCACCAGCGCCGATGTTTCCGGTGATTTTTCTCGCGTGGTGGGTTACGCCGGGATCGTCATTTGGTAGGGCGGCGTACTACTCGGCCACCGGCGGGGGCGCTTCCGGCTTCTTCGCTCGCGGGGCGCGCCGGCCGGATCCGGAGGATCGCCGGGCCCGCGTCGAGCGCCGCCGGCTGGGCTTCTTCGCCGGCTCGGCCGGGGCTGCCGCCGCCTCGTCGCCGCTCGCCGCGGCGGCTTCCGGCGGCGCCTCCGCTTCGGGTTTCCCCAACTCGGCGCCCGGGAACACCCGTAGCCCTCGCTCCGGATCGACGTCGTTGCGAACCAGTCCTTTGTCCTGCGCCAGGTTCAACAACTCTTCAAACTCCGTGAACCCGTAGTCCTGGAGGTTGAAGTCGGGATGCGCGGCGCGAAACAACGCCGCCAGCTCCTTGGCCGGCATGCCCACGGAAAGGAAAGCGCGGTTGGTTTCGAGCACGGATCGCAGCAGAGGGATGCCGTCCTCGCGGGTCATCGCCGCCTGCGGCTGCGCCTCGATCCGCTCCACCACGAAGTTCCCCTCGCGCTTGTGCAGCCGCACGAAGCCGGCCGCGGCCAGCTTGGCGACAAAATCCGAGAACGCGCTCACGCCGTAGTCGCGCTCGGTAAACGCCGGATCCAGTTGCAGCATCGTGCTCTTCAGCAGCCCCAGTTGCGGTTTCACTTCCCGCCGCTCCAGGGCCTTCAGCGCCCGGTCGAGCTGCGGCAGCGCGTGCTCCAGCGCCAGCGCATCGCCGCGCCGCGTGGGCTGCTGCCTCTGCTGGTGCGTTCCGGCGCGGTGCGGCCGGCTCGGGCCGCTGTCCAGCAGCGATTCATAACTGATGAATTCGTGACAGTTCCGCTGCAGGATCGTGCTGGTGAAGGCCTTGCCGCCCACGATGAAGATGCGCTTGTTGTACTGCTTCAGCTTCTCCACCAAGGCCATGAAGTCGCTGTCGCCGCTGACGATGGCGAAGGTGTTGATGTGGTCCCGGGTGAAGGCCATCTCCAGCGCATCGAGCGCCAGGTTGATGTCGGCTCCGTTCTTGTCCCCGCGCGGGGAAGGGTCGCGCTGCACCATCTGGACGCCGTGCTCGGTCAGCGCTCGCGTCGCGTGGGCCTGGCGTCCCCAGTTCGCATAGGCAATCTTGGTAACAATTTCACCGCGCTCCTTCAAACCTTCGAGCACGGCTGACACATCGAACTCCCGGCTCAACGTCGATTTCACCCCGATCTCGATGTTGTCGTAGTCGATGAAGACGGCAATTTTTAACCTTTCATCCACGCCCCCAGTATGACACACGGCCTCCGCCCGCGGCAGCGGTATGTAAATTATGCTCTACGGCTTCCGCCGCAGCCTGTTTTTGCCACACTGTGTCGATCAGACGCCACTCCACGCGCGCTCACTTTCCGCCAAGCTGCTCGTCCTGTTGGAAGACGGCCCTTTGGCAAACGAATTGCTTGATTTTGGGATTCTACATGACACTGACGGGCCTATCCAACCGCGGCCTGCTGTTGATCGCCATGCTCGTGGCGATTCTGTGGGGCTGCATCTTTGCCGAGCGCGCCATTGTTAACAACGCTCGCCGCGAGACCGAGACACTGCTCCGCTCGCGCGGCCGGGTTCCCGTGCAGTATCCGAAGCCGGTCCGTCAGCGGATCCCGCTCAAAGGCTCCGCGGTTTAGCAGGCCCCCCTTGCGCCCGAAAGATTTCGCGCAAAGGCGCAAGGATTTTTCCGCGCCATCCGAGTGAGCCGTCGTCACACCACCCCCTATGGGTCCAAAGGGCGCCCGGCGCGGCAGGCTTCCTACCTATTGTCGAGATTGACTTCGAAATACAGGAGCTCCTGGCCCGTCTGCGCGTCGCGGAGGCCCCGGATGTAGACCTTCGAGCCGGGCAGCCTCGTTTTGGCCACCCGGAAATAGAAAAAGCCGTACTCTCTGGTTCCCGCCGCTATGGCAGGAGCCACAAACTCGCGCGCTTTGATCACCCAGTCCTGCTCTTTCAGCTTCCTCTGTTTGCGGCCGATCCCGGGGATCTTGGGACCGCCCAGGTTGGGCGGCTTCACCGGTCCCGTCCGCAGCATGTCTTCCCCCGGCACCGCGTCCGCGCTCTGGCCGTCCGAGGTGATCAATTGCACCCGCATGTTCTCCAGCCGCAGCGCCCGGTCGGAATCGTTGGCGATCAATAAGAAAATCGGCAGCAATCCGAATCGGAAGGGATCTGCCTTGCCGAAGGCCTGCTTCACCTTTTCGGGAGTGTCGTAAGGCTCGACGGCGAGGGTGACCTTCTGCACCGTCTGCCGCAGCCGATAGCCGGCGACCGGGCGCGGCTCGAAGCGCGCGTTCTCCTGCGCCCCCAACGTGGGCGCCCCCACCGTGGCGACGAGCGCTGCAAGGATGGCATAGTAGGGACAGGCATTCCGTGCTGTCCGGATGCCGGGCTTGGGCATGTTCTTACTGTACAATCTCCTGCTCGTCCCTTACTACCTCTTCCGCGTGCTCCAGACGAGCAAGTACCGGGGAAGCCTCGCCCAGCGGTTCGGGCGGCTTCCTTTCGATGAGACGTTCCGGCAATCGATCTGGCTACACGCCGTTTCGGTCGGCGAGGTCCTGTCGTGCGAAGAGTTAGTGGCCGGTTTGCGCCGCCGCTTCCCCAACGTCAAGCTCCTGGTATCGACGACCACCGCCACGGGCCAGAAAATGGCCCGAGAAAAACTGGGCCGGCTCGCTGACGGTATTTTCTACTCGCCCATCGATCTTCCCTTTGCCGTCCGGCGGGTGCTGCGCCGTCTTCGGCCCCGCCTGGTTATTGTGGCCGAGACCGAGATCTGGCCCAACCTGTTCCGCGAAACCAAGCGCTCCGGGGCTGGGCTGCTGCTGGTGAATGCGCGCCTGTCCGACCGTTCTGCCCCGCGCTATCGCCGGCTCCGCTTTTTCTTCCGCCGGGTGCTGGGCTGGCCGGACGCCATCCTCGCGCAATCGGATCTCGATCGGCGGCGGCTGCTCGAAGCGGGGGCGCCGCCCGAGAGGGTCGAAGTCGGCGGGAACCTGAAATTCGATTTCCGGGCCGCGGAAGCCGCACCGCCCGCGGAAATCGCCGAATGGCTGGAGCGAACCAAGCCGGGCCCCATACTTCTTGCCGGCAGCACGCGTGAGAGCGAAGAGGCCCAGGTGGTCGCCGCCTTTCGCCGGCTGTCGGAGAAATATAAGAATGCACTGCTGATACTCGCCCCGCGCCACCCCGAGCGCTTCGATCGGGTGGCCGAGATGCTCGGCGCCGAAGGCCTGAGCTTCGCGCGCCGCTCCAGCCTCGATCGCCAATCGGTGCTCCCGCTCCCGGGTGTTCTGCTGCTCGACAGCCTGGGCGAGCTGGCGTCGCTCTATCGGCTCGCCCGCGCGGTCTTCATTGGCGGCTCCTTGGTGAATTGGGGCGGTCACAACGTGCTCGAACCGGCCTTCGCCTCCCGCCCCGTCGTGGTTGGCCCGCACATGCAAAACTTCCGCGCCATCGCCGACGCCCTGCTGGCCGCTGACGCGATGGTGCAGGTGAAAGACGCGGCCGCTCTGGCAGCGGCCTGGCTCGAATTGCTCGATCGCCCCGACCGCGCGACGGAGGTCGGCGAGCGTGCGCGCCGCATCGCCGAATCGCATCGCGGCGCCACCACGCGCGCCGTCGATCGGGCGGAGCAGCTCTATCACCTCGCCACGCCCGACCCGAGACCTGCCGGCCTCACCCGCCTGCTGCTCTGGCTGCCCGCCCGGATCTGGGAGGCGGCCGCCCGGTTCCGGCGCGCCGCTTACGAGCGCGGCTGGCTCTCGCGCCGCCGCCTCGGAACCTGCACCGTGAGCATCGGCAACCTGACGGCCGGCGGGACCGGCAAAACACCGGTCGTTCTTTGGCTGCTCGAGCAGCTCGAAGCGCGGGGCCTGACCGGCGCCGTGCTCACCCGCGGCTACCGCCGGGAGTCGGCCGAGAAGATGACCATCCTTGAGCCAGGCGAGGCCGCCCTTCCGGCGAGGACCGGCGATGAAGCCCAGCTCATCCTTCGCCGCTTCCGCATTCCCATCGGCATCGCCGCCGACCGTTGCCAAGCCGGTATGGAAATCGAGCGCCGCTTCCATCCCGACGTGATCCTCCTCGACGACGGCTTCCAGCATTACCAACTGGCTCGCGACCTGGACCTGGTACTGATCGACGTCACTGCTCCCTTGGGGGGCCGCGAGCTGCTTCCGCTGGGGCGCCTCCGGGAGCCGCTCTCCGCTCTCGCCCGAGCCGGCGCATTTGTTCTGACCCGAGCCGAGCCGTGGGAGCGCTGGGACGGCTTGCAGCGGGAATTGCGCCGCTACAATCCGGGCGCTCCGATTTTCTTCGCCCGCATCGAGCCGTCCGCGCTGGTCGATGCCTCGACTGGCGTGGAGCATTCCCTCTCGCTCTTGCAATCCCGGCCGTCGCTCGCCTTTTGCGGCGTCGCCAACCCGGCTTCCTTCTGGCACGCCCTGGACGTCATCGGTGTCCCGGTGGTCGAGCGCCTCTGCTATCGCGACCACCACCGCTATTCCGGGGCTGACGTTCTCCACCTGCAGGCGGCCACCCGCCGCACCGGCGCGGCCGCGCTGGTCACCACCGAAAAGGATTTGATGAATCTCCCCGAGCCTCTTCCCAATCTCTACTGGCTCAAGACCTCCGTGGCAGTGGACGACCCCGAGCAGTTGCTGTCCCTGGTCTTGAGCCGGGCTGCACTGCGGGATCGCCAGGGAGCGGCGCTGTGAACTTTCTGATTCGAGCCACGAACTGGGTGGGGGACGCGGTGATGTCCATCCCCGCCCTTCGCGCCATCCGCGAGGGCCGGCCCGACTCGCGCATCACCGTGCTGGCCAGCCCGTGGGTGGCCGATCTCTACTCGCGGGAAGACTTCGCCGACCGCGTCCTGGTTTACGACGCCGCCGGCCGGCACGCGGGCATTCGAGGCAGGCTCCGCCTGGCCGCCGAGCTGCGCGAGCAACGCTTCGACTGCGCCATCCTGTTGCCGAACGCCTTCGACGCCGCACTGCTGGCCTGGCTGGCGCGGATTCCTCGCCGCCTCGGCTACGCCCGCGACGGCCGGAGCTTTCTGCTCACCGATCCGATCCCCACGCCTCGCCGCGGCTCCATCCCCGCTCACCAGCGCTATTACTATATCGAGCTGCTCCGCCTCGCCGGCTTTCTGGATAGCCTGCCGGAGTGCCGGGAGATCCGGTTGCACGGAGACACCGCCGCCGGGCGCGAGCTGTTTCGCGGCTTCGGGCTCCGCGGCGAGCGGGTGATCGGCGTCAGCCCCGGCGCCGCGTTTGGCTCGGCCAAGCGCTGGCTTCCGGAGCGCTTTTCGAGCGCCGCGGCCACGCTCTCGCGGGAGTGGGACGCCGAGGTTGCCGTCGTCGGCTCCTCAGCCGAAGCGCCGTTGTGCGCTGCGGTCGCTTCCGCCATCGGCCCACACGCCCACAATCTCGCTGGCCGCACCAGCCTCGGCCAGTTCATCGATCTGGCCGCCTCCTGCCTGGCGTTTCTCACCAATGACAGCGGGGCGATGCACGTCGCCGCCGCCGTCGGCGTCCCCACCATCGCTGTGTTCGGCTCGACCGATCCGCACTCGACCGGCCCCACGGCTACGCTCGCCCGCATCGTCCGCACTCCGGTCGAATGCAGCCCCTGCCTGCTCCGCGAGTGCCCCATTGACCACCGCTGCATGACCCGGGTGGAAGCCGCCGCCGTCGAGTCGGAGGCGCGGCAGTTGGTAGCATTGTCGATTCATGGACACGCGAGCCAAGATCATTAGCCTCGAGCAGGCCGTGGAGCGGGCGGCCCGGTGGCGCGCCGAGGGCCGGCCGCTCGTCGTCGCCGCCTGCTGCTTCGACGTGCTGCAGGCTTCCCACGCCCGGTTTCTCGGCCAGCTTCGCGCCGACGGCTCTGCTTTGCTCGTCGCCGTCTACGACGACGCGGTGCTCTGCCGATTGCGCCGTCAGGCTCGTCCGGTTTTGCCGGAGCAAGCCCGCGCCCAGTTGGTCGCCGCGCTGGCTGTGGTGGACCACGTGTTGATCTGGCCCCAGCCCTCGCTCGACGGCCTTCTCGAGTGCCTCCACCCGGACCGCGTGGAACACGTTTCCGACGAACGCAATATAATCGGTGAGGTACTCGATCGGCACCAAGCACTCGATCGGCGCAAATAAGATGGATTCCGGCGATCCGGCCAACATCCTGGTAGTCCGCCTGGGCTCGATGGGCGACATCATCCACACGCTCCCGGCGGTCGCCACCCTCAAGCACAGTTTCCCCCGCGCTCGCCTGACCTGGGCGATCGAGGCGCGCTGGGCCGCGCTCCTGCGTGACAACCCGTTCGTGGACCGGGTGATTCCGCTCGACCTGTCGGGCTGGCGTCGCCGCTGGTGGCGCTCTGACAACTGGAACGAGCTGCTCGCCGTCTGCCGCGATCTCCGCACCGCGCGCTTCGATCTGGCCGTCGATCTGCAGGGCTTGATCAAGTCCGCCCTGGTGGCCAGCGTCGCCCACCCGGACCGTATTTTCGGCTTTCACCACCTTCTGGCGCGCGAGCGGGCGGCCGGCCTGTTCTATTCCCACAAGGTCCACACCGAGGCTCCCCACAAGGTGGGCCAGAACCTCGACCTGGTCGCAGCCGCCGGGGCCACCCAGAGACTGGTGGAATTCCCGATCCCCGATTTCCCTCCCCAAGGCGAGTTGCCCGATTCCGACTTTGTCCTGGCCAGCCCCATCGCCGGCTGGAAATCCAAGCAGTGGCCGGCGGACTATTATGCGCCGCTCGCCCGCCGGCTTCGGGACCACTACGGCTGGCCCCTGGTCATCAACTGCGGGCCGTCAGAGCGCGAGGAAGCTGCAGCGATCGTCCACCAGGCGCCGCCCTCCGGCGCGATCCTAAATGTAACTTCGGTCGAAGGCCTCATCGGTGTGACCCGACGCGCCCGCGCCGTGATCGGCCTGGACAGCGGCCCGCTTCACCTGGCCGCGGCCCTGGCCAAGCCCGGCGTCGCTCTATACGGCCCCACCGACCCGGCCCGCAACGGCCCCTACGGCTCGACCTTCACCGTTCTGCGCTCCCCCGATGCCGTTACCACTTATCAGCGCTCCAGCAGCATTGCTCGGAGCATGCAAGCGCTCGATCCTGGACAGGTTTTTCAGGCCCTCGAAGCGCAGATCGCCAGACACTCCGTCCTGGAGCCTCATCAATGAAACGAATCCTGCTTGTCTTTGCGTTCGCCGCGCTTTTCTCCGCCCTCCATCTTCCTGCGCAGCAGCCGGCCGGCTTGCTGAACCGGGTCAGCGCTCAAAAACTCTACCGACAGGTGGTCGACCTGATGGAAGCGACCTCCATCGCCATCCCGGACTTGGGACGCGCCGGCGGCCCGCTGATCGAGAATGCCCGGCAGGACGCCAAAGCGCTCGAAGGCGGCTCCACTTACAATCACGGTGGCATCCTCTACCGTCTCCTCACCAATCTCCGCGTGTATCTGGACATCGCCGGCGCCCTTCCCAAGCCCTATCCGCTCGGCGACGAGGCGCACAAGCAACTGCTCACCCTGCGCGAAGCCGGCGACCACCTGGAAGCCCACTTTCGCGCCCTGCTCGAAAGCAAAGAGCAGCAGCTCCGCAACCCCGACCGCGATAACCTGCGCCGCTACGCCGAGGCGGACAACACGCTCGGCCCGCCGAAGTCCGGCGAGACCCGCGTGGTCTTCCTCGGCGACTCCATCACCGACGGCTGGCGTCTGAATCAGTATTTCCAGGAGAAGCCCTACGTCAACCGCGGCATCGGCGGCCAGATCACCGGAGAAATGCTGGGCCGGATGAAAGCCGACGTCCTCGACCTGAAGCCGGCCGCCGTGCTGATCCTGGCCGGGACGAACGACATCGCGCGCGGCGTCCTGGTCTCGACCATCCGCAACAACCTTTCGATGATCGCCGACCTGGCCGCCGCCAACCGCATCAAGCCCATCTTCGCGTCGATCCTGCCGGTCAGCGATTATCACAAGGACAAAGACCCCTCCTACGAGATGAGCAAGACCCGCCCGCCGGCGACGATCCTCGAGTTGAATCAATGGATCGAGTCGATGTGCCGGCAGCGCGGCTTCACCTACTGCGACTACTTTTCAGGGCTCGTGGACGCGCAGGGCTTCCTGAAGGCCGAGTACGCCAATGACGGCCTGCACCCCAACGCCGACGGCTACCGGGTGATGGGCCCCATCGCCCAGGCTGCCATCGACCGCACGGTCCTCCCCACCCCCAGGAAGCGGAGCAAGAAATCGCAATGATTTTCTTGGCCGGTGGCACCGGCTACCTGGGCCGCGCGCTAATCCCGCGCCTGGCGGCCCAGGGACAGCAAGTGCGCGCCCTGGTCCGCCCCGGCTCCGAGGGCAAGCTCCCGCCGGGTTGCGAACCGGTCAGGGGCAACGTGCTGGACGCCGCCTCCTTCGCCTCGCGCGTCCCGCCCGCCGACACGTGGGTCCACCTGGTAGGCGTCTCGAAGCCGGCCCCATGGAAAGCCGCGCAGTTCCGGGCGATCGATCTCGGCTCGGTCCGCGCCGCCGTCGCCGCCGCTCGGGAGGCCGCCATCCGCCACTTCGTCTACGTCAGCGTCGCCCATCCGGCTCCGGTAATGAAAGCCTACATCGACGTGCGCACGGAATGCGAAGCGCTCATTACCGCCGCCGGCTTCGATTCGACGATTTTCCGCCCCTGGTACATACTCGGCCCCGGCCACCGCTGGCCGCTGCTGCTCGTCCCGTTCTACAAGCTGTTTGAGGTCATCCCGTCGACCCGTGAAAGCGCCCTCCGCCTCGGCCTGGTCACCCTAGAGCAGATGACGGCCGCCTTGCTGTGGGCCGTCCGGAACCCTGCTGCCGGCGCCCGCGTTGTGGAGGTAGCCCAGATCCGCCGGCCGCCGGGCTGACGCGGTAGCATGGGGACGTGCTTCCCTGTGTGTGCCTGGCGCTGCTGGCCGGCGCTCTCCAGATCGCCCCCGACGCCCTCCCCGGCGCGCCGCCGCTGACGCGCCCTGTGGTCCAAAAGCTGAAAGGGGCCTGGTCGGCGCAACCGCCGTCCTACAAGCCCCGCACGCGCCACCTTCGCCCCGACGGCTCGCCGCTTTACACCAACCGCCTGTTTCTCGAATCCAGCCCCTACTTGCTCCAGCACGCCCACAATCCCGTCAACTGGTACCCGTGGGGCAGCGAAGCGTTCGAGACGGCGCGCAAGCTGGGCCGACCAGTGCTCTTGAGCGTCGGGTATTCGACGTGCCATTGGTGTCATGTCATGGAGGAAGAGTCGTTCGAAGACGTGGAAATCGCCCGCTATCTGAACGCCAACTACATCGCCATCAAGGTGGACCGTGAGGAGCGGCCCGATGTTGACGCCATTTACATGAGCGCCGTGCAAGCCCTGACCGGCAGCGGCGGCTGGCCCATGACGGTCTGGCTCACTCCGGATCGCAAGCCTTTCTTCGGCGGAACCTACTTCCCGCCGGCCGACTTCCGCAACGTGCTCGGCAAGCTGAAGAGCGCCTACACGGCCCAGCCCGATCGTATCGCCGCCTCGACGGCCGAGCTGACCCGGGCCATCGAGCAATCGCTCGCCCCCCGCGCCGGCACGGGCCTGCCGCAGCCCAACGTCCTGCGGGACGCCTTCGGCGCCACCCAGTCCCGTTTCGATTCCACCAATGGCGGTCCTCGGGGCGCTCCGAAGTTCCCGAGCAGCCTGGCCCTCCGTTTCCTGCTCCGCTATCACCGCCGCACCGGCGACCGGCAGGCGCTCGACATGGCCGCCCTGACGCTCGAGAAGATGGCGGCCGGCGGCATCTACGATCAGGTCGGCGGAGGTTTTCACCGCTACTCCACCGACGCCCGCTGGCTGGTTCCGCACTTCGAGAAGATGCTTTACGACAACGCGCTTCTCGTTGTGATGTATCTCGAGGCCTACCAGGCCACGGGCCGCGCCGGCTTCGCGCGTATCGCCCGCGAAATCCTCCGCTACCTCGAACGAGACATGACTTCGCCCGACGGCGCCTTCTACTCCGCCACCGACGCCGACAGTCTCACGCCGGCGGGCAAGCGCGAGGAAGGTTATTTCTTCACCTGGACTCCGGCGGAAATCGAGACCGCCCTCGGCTCGGCCCGCGCGCAGTCCTTCAACGCCCACTACGGCGTCACCCGCGAGGGCAATTTCCAAAGCCGCAATATTCTCCGTGTGGCGGAGGCGCCGGCGGCCTCGGGGCCCGCCGCTGCGCTTCCACCCGATCTGGAAAGATCGCGGGAGATCCTCTACGCCGCCCGCGATACGCGCCCGCGCCCGCTGCGCGACGAGAAGATCCTCACTGCCTGGAACGGCCTGGCCATCTCGGCCTTCGCGCAGGCGGCGCTCGTGTTGGGCGATCCGCGCTACGCCGCACGCGCGTCGCGCGCCGCCGATTTCCTGCTCCGAAACCTCCGCCGCAACGGCCGCCTGCTCCGCAGTTACAAGAACGGCAAGGCCCAGCACGACGCTTATCTCGACGACTACGCCTTCCTCATCGCCGGCCTCCTCGATCTATACGAATCCACCGGCGAACCCCGCTGGCTGCAGGAAGCCGTGAGCCTCGATCGAGTCCTCGAGCAGCACTTCGAGGACGCCAACAACGGCGGCTTCTTTGCCACCAGCGACGACCACGAGCGGCTGCTGGCCCGCGAGAAGCCCGGTTACGACAGCGCCGAACCCTCTGGCAATTCGGTCGAAATCACCAACCTGCTCCGCCTGGCCGAGTTCTCGACCGACGAACGCTACCGCCGCCGCGCCGAGCGCGCGCTCCGCGCTTTCGACGGCACCCTCACCAAGTCCCCCCTCGCGCTGTCCGAAATGCTTCTGGCCGTCGACTTCTATTTCGACACGCCCAAGGAAATCGTCATCGTCACGGCGCAGTCCCGAGCCGACGCCGAGCCTCTGCTCGCTCCGCTCCGGACGACGTTTCTGCCGAACCGGATCCTCACCGTGGTCAACCAGGGCGAGCCGCTTAATTCTTTGGCGAAACTGGTTCCACTGGTCGAAAGCAAGGTGGCCGAAAAAGGCAAGGCGACCGCCTA
>JBGOUJ010000070.1:0-19619 GCA_041477005.1 Terriglobia bacterium
CAGGTACTGGCCGATGGTGACCACATCTACCGCCGCTTGGCGCAGGTCATTTAGCAACTGCTCCACCTCTTCCGACCGCTCGCCGAGGCCGACCATGAAGCCGGACTTGGTGAGCATCGCAGGGGAGACGATGCCTGACCCAGCAAGCTCGGCTGGGGAGCGGGGGCCGAAGTGGCTGAGCCCGGCGGCCGAGGGGAGGGTAGGATCGATCGACACCGCCGGCGAGTGGCGGCGGGCGAAGGCCAGCACCTGTAGGGATTGCTCATATTTCGCCTGGGGGCGGACGCGGCGGTAGAGCCGGGGGACCGTCTCGACGTTGTGGTTGAAGACGTGGGGGCCGGCTTCGAGTATCCGTGCCACGGCTTCGAGAGCGCCACAAAAATCGGGGGTCAATACCTCGACTCGTGCTTCCGGCAAGGCCCGCTTCACCTCGGCTACGGTCGCGGCGAAATGAGCGGAGCCGCCGTCCCGCAGCTCGTCGCGGTTCACGCTGGTGATGACTACGTAGCGCAGCCGCATCTGGGCGGCCATGCGGGCGACGTTGGCGGGCTCGTGGGGATCAAGCGGCTGGGGGCGGCCTCGGGGGACGGCGCAGAAACCGCAGCTTCGGGTGCAGAGGTTGCCCAGGATCATGAAGGTCGCCGCGCCGCGATGGAAACACTCGTGGATATTGGGGCAGCGCGCCGACTCGCAGACCGTGTGCAGGCCGAGCGAGCGGAAACCGGACTTGAGCTGGTGCAACGACGCGTGGTGGGTCCGCGGCCGGCGGGCCCAGCCGGGCAGACGGGGACGGGGCGCTTCGATTTGAACCAGATCCATGAAAAACCAGGGTCAGGGAGACGGCGCCTTCTTCTTGACGATCGATTTGAAGCCGTCCTTCTCGAGCTGGGCCTTCATATCCTGCGCCGAGCGCTCGTCGGACAATGGGCCGACCAGAATCCGGAGCCAGCCGTCGGGCGCCTGGGCGTTGACCTTCACGTCATAGCCCTTTTTGCGCAGGACACCGGCCAGAGCGTCGGCGTCGGAGCGTACTTTGGTGGCGGCCACCTGGAGGAACAGCCCTGCTTGCGAGACGGCCGAAGCACCGCTCACTTTGGGAGCGGGCGGCTCAGCCGCAGGCGGGGGTTCGGCTTTCGGCGGCGCCGCGCGTCTGGTCGGGGGGGCGGCCGCCTCGGTCTTTTCCGGCTCAACCCGGGCCGGCTTGGTCTCGGTCACCGGCTCGGGAGCGGGCGGGGGCGCAGCGGCAACAGGAGTCGCGGGAGTGGTCTCCCTGGGCGGCTCCGCCGGGGGGGCCGCAGGCGTCGCGTCGGGCGCCGCAGGCGTTGAGTCCGGCGATGCGGCGGCCCTGGTCGGCGAGGGACCCACGCTCTTGCCCACCATGTAGCCCAGCGAGAAAAACACTGCAAACAGAACTACTACCAGAAAGAACAAGCTCAGGAGTTGCTTGTTCCCCAATACCATTTCGAATTCGCCGTCGCTATTACGCGGCATCACCGTTGTTTCTCCTCTCCAGCCCAGTTCGCCACCGCCTTCAGCAGATCGATCGGGATCGGAAACACGATAGTCGTATTTTTCTCGACCCCGATCTCGGTCAGCGTCTGCAAATAGCGCAGCGTAACCGATGCAGGCTGCTTGCCCAGCGTCTCGGCCGCCTGCGCGAGCTGTTTGGCCGCCTGGTACTCGCCGTCGGCGTGGATGATCTTGGCGCGCTTCTCGCGCTCCGCCTCGGCTTGCTTGGCGATGGCGCGGATCATCTCGGGCGGCAGCTCGACCTGCTTGACTTCCACCATGGTGACCTTAATTCCCCAGGGACCGGTGTGCTCGTCCAGGATCTCTTGCAGATGTTTGTTGAGTTTTTCGCGCTCCGCGAGCAGGGTGTCGAGCTCCACTTCGCCGAGCACCGATCGCAGCGTGGTCTGGGCCTTTTGGGATGTGGCGTAGAGATAATTGCTGACCTCGACCACGGCCCGCGAGGGATCGATCACCCGGAAGAAGAGCACCGCGTTGACTTTCACGGTGACGTTGTCGCGGGTGACTACGTCCTGCGGGGGCACTTCCATGGTCTCCACGCGCAAAGAAATGCGCACCATCCGGTCGATGGGCGAAAACACCAGGATAATGCCGGGGCCCTTGGGTTGCGGCAGCAGCCGGCCCAGGCGAAAGATGACGCCGCGCTCATACTCAGCCAGAATCTTGATGGAGCTAAGCAGGTAGATGCCGACAATGATCACGACGATGGAGCTCAGGTTCAGACCGAGGTTCATGGCATTTCCTTTCCGGCGCCGGCCGTATCTGGCGATGGCGCCACCCGAAGTTTCAGACCTTCCACGCCCAGCACCTTCACCTTGTCCCCCTGGTGCACCGGGGCCGCCGAGACGGCATTCCACCACTCGCCGTGGACGAAGACCTGGCCCTCCGGCTTCAGGTCGGTCTTGGCCACTCCGATCTCATTAATCATACCTCCGGCGCCGGTGGCCACCTTCAGCGCCCGCGACTGCAGCACCAAGCGTAGTAGAAACGTGGTAATAAGCGCAAACGGCAGCGCCACGGCCACGGCGGTCGCCCAATGGATGCGCAGCTCGGGCACGGCAGTGTCGACGAGGATCACGGCTCCCAGAATCAAGGCCACCGTGCCGCCAACTCCGAGGATGCCGTGCGAGGCCAACTTGGCTTCCAGAACGAACAGAAGCAGTCCCAGCAGAATCAGCGCCCCGCCGGCCCAGTTGATGGGCAACAGCGTCAGCGCCATCAGGGCCAGGATGACCAGGATGCCACCGGCCACCCCGGGCAGGATCAGGCCGGGATGGGTGAATTCCACGTAGACGCCCAGGACGCCCAGGATCAGCAGAACAAAAGCCACGTTGGGATCGATCAGGGGAAGCAGCACCCGCTCCCGAGTGCTCAGGCGGTAGCGGTCGATGACGGCGCCCGCCAGGTGCAGGGTTTGCTTGCGTCCGTCGAAGCGGGTGATCGTGCGGCCGTCGAGAGCGGCCAGCAGCGCGTGCTCGTCGGCGGCGATCAGGTCGATCAGGTGGTTGTCGAGGGCCTCCTTCTCGGTGAAGGACTTGCTCTCGCGCACCGCCAGCTCAGCCAGGGAGCTGTTGTGGCCCCGCTTCTCGACCAGGGCGCGCAAGGAGGCCGCGGTGTCGTTCTCGATCTTCTGCTTCATGATGGGATCGAGCTGGGAGCCGCCGATCACGACTGGGTGGGCCGCGCCGGTGTTGGTGGCCGGGGCCATGGCCGCCACGTCGGCCGCCTCCAGGATCATGAAGCCGGCCGAGGCGGCGCGGCCGCCGCTCGGCGCCACGAATGTGATCACCGGGACGGGCGAGGCCACGATCTTCTGAATGATCTCCTGCATGGCCGTCATCAGGCCGCCGGGCGTGTTCAAGCGGATCAGCACGGCGGCGTCGCCTTCCCGCGCGGCCTGGTCGATCCCGCGGGCGATCACCTCGGTGGTCAGCGGATGGATAACCTGGTCGACCTCGACCTCCAGGACGTGTGGAGGACGAGTGGCTGCAGGGAGCGAAAAGACAAAAGCGGACACCGCCATCACGGCGGCCAAGAGATTCCGCGTGAAATCGGCTCTCATAGTACTTTATTTCCAAGCTATTTTACCACGAACGCTAACGGCCCGTCGTGGAAGTGCCCTTTGCGTCAAAATCGCATTTCCCGGCCCCGTCGACCCAATCGCTCACGAGCGGCGCCCGCAGGTTTTTCGACTTGTGCCACGGGCTGCTAAGGTCGAGTCAGTAGGTGCAGCTTCCTGTCGGTACTCTCCAAAACCCGATGCGCCGCCGTTTTTGGCGCTACTCTGGCTTCCTTAGCTCTTCCGGGTGCAGGTCACGCCTCGCCCCGTGGCGAATGTGAAGAACGTTCACGGTTCTCGCTTGCTCATCGACCTCAAAGAGAATGCGGTAGACGTGCTTGCGTTTGCCGAAGAGCAGGTTGCGGATTTCCCGCTGTGCTTTCCGCGCTTCGCGGGCGAGAGGGCAGCGATGGGGATGTGTCCTGAGCGCTCGGACGCTGTCCATTAACTGCTCAAACCAAGTCATATATACACTTATCATCTTATCTGTCTCCACCGCGAACCGGTTGGTTGGGTGCCTGGTCGGGCGGCCAATGCATCTGGAATCTTGACATCATCACATCGAGATGAGGAGATAAAGTAGTGCGGACAACCGTAGATCTCGACGAGGACGTCTTGACCGCGGCGAGGGAGATGGCTAAGCTGCGGCGGGAGAGCCTGGGACGGGTACTCTCGGATCTGGCCCGGCGTGGCCTGCGACCGGCAGACGCTCCCCGGATCGAGGAAAAGCATGGGGCGCCGGTCCTGATTCATTATCCCAATCCGGTGCCAGTGACGCCCCAGTTAGTGCGGCAGCTTCTGGACTCCGTGGAATAGAAGCGATGACGGCGTGGCTGCTCGACGTGAACATTCTGATCGCGCTGGTCGACTCGGCTCACACGCATCACACCCGGGCTTGGAAGTGGTTCGAGCAGCATGGGGGCGATCGCTGGGCCACCTGCCCGATCACGGAAAACGGGTTTGTGCGGGTGCTTGCCGACCGGAAATACCCGAATCTCTCGCTGAGCCCCGAGCAGGCTGTGGATCTGCTTGCCCGGCTCAAGCGCGCCTATTCCCAGACGCACGAATGGTGGCCGGACGATATCTCGATTACGGATTCGTCGGTGTTTCAAACCGGCGTGTTGCTGGAGGCCAGACAGATTACCGATACCTATCTGCTCGGTTTGGCCAATCGAAAGGGCGGGCGGCTGGCCAGCTTTGACCGCGGGCTGCGGTTTGTGGGGCCACTGCGGAGTTGGCCGAAGTGCTGGAATAGGTGGATGGAGCTTCCTGTCGCCGCCGGCGGCGAGCGCTCGCACGCAGCCTTCACGAAAACCTAGGGTTGGTATCAGGCGGCGCCACCGCTTGGTGTTGGCTGCGCCTTGGCGAACATCTGATCCAGGGCCTCGGTGAGGCGGGTGATCTCCTTGGCATCAATAATATAGGGCGGCAGGAAGCGCAGGACTGTGTCGTGGGTGGAGTTGATCAGGAAGCCACGCTCCAAAGCTTCGAGCACGAACGGCTTGGCGGGAATGGTCAGATCGAGGCCCAGCATCAGGCCTTCGCCACGGACCTCGCGGGCGAACTCGTATTTGTCGACCAAAGATTGCAACCGGCGATGGAAGAGGCGGCCGTTTTCGCGAATGGCGGGGAGCAGATCGTCGAGGACCTGCAGGAACTCGAGGGCCACGCGGCAGACCAGTGCGCCGCCGCCGAACGTGCTGCCGTGCATGCCGGAGGCGATGGCCGCGGCCGCCCGCTCGTTGGCCAGGATGGCGGCGATGGGGAAACCGCAGCCGAGGGGCTTGGCCGTGACCAGCACGTCGGGCTTGATCGCGGGGAGGTCGGGGGTGTGCTGGTTCCAGAGCTGGTAGGCGAACCAGGCGCCGGTGCGGCCGAGGCCGCTTTGGATCTCGTCGAAGATCAGCAGCGCGTTGTGGCGGCGCGCGAGGTCCGCGGCGCGGGCGGCGAATTCACGGTCGAGGCGGACGATGCCGCCTTCGCCGAGGATGGGCTCGAGGACTATGGCGGCCGTGTGCTCGCCGACCGCTTGCTCCAGGGCCGGCGAGTCATTGACCGGAATGAAGCGGACTCCGGGGAGGAGGGGCTCGAAGTCGGTGCGGTACTTTGACTGGCCGGTGACCGAGAGCGCGCCGAGCGTGCGGCCGTGGAAGGAGTTATCGAGGGCCACGATCTCGTGCTTGGCGGGATCCTGTTTGTTGCCGAAAGCGCGGGCGATCTTGAGGGCGCCTTCCATCGCTTCGGCGCCGGAGTTGGCGAAGAAGGTCCGCTCGAGGCCGCTGATCTCCGCCAGCCGGGCGGCGAGAGGAGCTTGGTATTTGTGATAGTAGAGGTTGGAGCAGTGCACCAGCTTGCCCACCTGCTCGCGGACGACCTTCACGATGCGCGGGTGGGCGTGGCCCAGGGCGTTGACGCCGATGCCGGAGATGAAGTCCAGGTAGCGGCGGCCTTTGTCGTCATAGACGGCGCTGCCTTTGCCCGATTCGATGACCAGGGGGTAGCGGGCGTAGTTCTGGAAGACGTATTGCTGCTCGAGCTCGACGATGCTGGGGGCTTCGGGCTTGGTCTCTGCGCTGGTGGCCATGGATTCCATCATAGCAAGGCAGGGTGCGCTGCTAGAGTGACCCCGGATGCTCGGCAGGACAATCTTGCTTTACCGCCTCGTGGAGAAGCTGGTCGACTGCGCAAAATGCCGGCCCCGGACTGGCAACGGGGCGCTCGGTTGATGGCGGTATTCTTGTCGCTCGCGACCCAGGCGGGCGACCTCTTACGGGATTACGTTGTAATCGCCGGCGGTCGTCCAGAGGGGAAAAGACAGGCCGTCACGGTCGTAAACCACCTTCCCGTCACGGACCGTTAAGACACACTCCAGGTTTTTTGTTCCGAGTCGTTTCTTGTGGCTGGAGTCGATGAAGGCGAAGACTCCGGTCCGGAGCTCGAATACCGCGATGTCGGCGGTGCGGCCTTCTTCGAGCGTGCCCATTTCAGGATAGCGATGGATGGCTTTGGCGGGGTTCACCGTCGCCCGGCGGATGGCGTCATCCAAGGGCATGCCCAGGGTCATGAGTTTTGAGATGCAGTTGGGGACGCTGACCTGGTTCATGACGCTTCCCGGGTGGAGGTCCGTGCCGATCGTGTCGGGGGGGAAGCCTTGTTGCATGGCGCGGGTGGCAACGGGCCAGAGGAAGCTACCGCCGCCGTGGCCGAGATCGAGGAGCACGCCCCGTTTACGCGCGGCGAGCGCGGCCGGCGTAAGCTTACCGGTGAACCGGTCGAGCAGCTCGAGCTGCTCGTCGTTATACATGTGCGTGTGGATGTCGCCGGGGCGCATGACGTCGAGGAGCTTTTCCCCCGTGGTGCGGCCGTCGATGGTTTGAATGCTGCTGTCGCTGAGAACCGGGGTTCCGGCAAGGCGGCCAGCTTCGACGGCGCGCTTCAGAGCCGTGAAGCCCTTGTGGCGGTAGTGGGCCGTCTTAATGCCTACGATCAGGTTGGGATACTGCTTGACCTTGGCGGCGGTGGCGGCGGGGTCCATGTCTTGTTCGTTGCTCTCACCCTGGGAGCCGTCCCTCATGCCTTGACCGACGATGTTGAGAAATGCCAGGACGCGGGTGGCGGATTTGTCGATTATGCTGGCCTTGAAATCCTCGAACGTGCGCCAGCCGGAGGTGCCAGCGTCGCAGACCGTGGTGGTGCCGGCAATCAGGGCGACATCGTCGGGAAACAGCGTGCTCTCGCGGGCGTGAGTATAGACGTGCACGTGGAGGTCGATCAGGCCGGGGGTCACGTAGAGACCGGCGGCGTCAACAACTTTCCTGGCCTGGGCGGCGGGGATGTCGGGGGCCACGCGGGCGATCTTGTTGCCGGCCACGGCAACATCAAGGATGCGGTCCATGTTAGTGGCAGGATCGATCACGTGGCCGTGCTTGAGCACCAAGTCGTAGGTCTGAGAGAGGCCAATCCCAAGGAGCCACGGATGAACACAGAGGAACACAGATAAGAGTCTCTTGATTTTCGATCTGTGTTTATCTGTGTTCATCTGGTCGGTGACTGTGCCCAGAATCTCGGTGGAAGTCGTTTGGGCGGCAGCGCCAGCGGTGAGGACTAGCAAGCAGGAAATGACTGACGGGCGTTTCATGTTGCCTCCCTCGAGGTCGAGGAGAATATAACACGGGTTCACGCCCCAGGAGCCAGAAGTCAGACTAGACACCCGGCCAAAGGACGGGTGGTGCGCAGAGACGTCGGGCGTGCTGTTTTAGTTGCTAGAATGACTCGGATGCTCGGCAAGACGATCTTGCACTACCGCATCGTGGAGAAGCTCGGTGGCGGCGGCATGGGGGTGGTGTACAAGGCCGAGGACACCAAGCTCGGCCGCACCGTCGCCCTGAAATTCCTGCCGGATGAGCTGGCTCGCGACCACCAAGCCATCGAGCGGTTCCGCCGCGAGGCGCGCGCGGCCTCGGCCCTGAATCATCCGCACATCTGTACCATCCACGACATCGAGGAGAACGAGGGACAGCCGTTCATTGTCATGGAGCTGCTCGAAGGGCAGACGCTGAAGCTGCATATCGGCGGGAAGCCGCTGCCGATCGACCGCATCCTGGAGCTGGCGACGCAGATTGCCGATGCGCTGGATGCCGCGCACGCGAAGGGAATCGTCCACCGGGACATCAAGCCGGCGAACCTGTTCGTCACCCAGCGCGGGGACGCCAAGATCCTGGACTTCGGCTTGGCCAAGCTGCCGCCGGAAGCTAATGACGCCCGGACGATGGCCGCGGCGGAGCCGCTCACGAGCGCCGGGGCGGCGATCGGCACGGTGGCCTACATGTCGCCGGAGCAGGCGCGCGGGGAGAAAATCGATGTTCGCAGCGACCTGTTCTCATTCGGCGCCGTGCTTTATGAGATGGCGACCGGGCAGCCGGCGTTCGGCGGCAATACAACGGCGGTGACCTTTGAGGCGATTCTCAACCGGGCTCCGGCGTTGCCTTCACGCCAGAACGCAGAGCTGCCTCCGGAGCTGGATCGCATCATCGGCAAGGCCGTGGAGAAAGATCGCGAGCTGCGCTACCAGACGGCCAGCGAGCTGCGCAGCGACCTGAAGCGGCTGAAGCGCGACAGCGATTCCGCCTCGGCGGCGACCGTGGCGCCGGCGGCGCCGAGCAGGAAATGGTGGAAGGTTCTGGTCCCTGCGGCGGTGGTTGTGGCGGCGCTGGCGGTGGCGGGATATGTCTACTTTCCTCGCCCGCCGGCCATGAGCGAGCGCGACTCGATCGTGCTGGCGGACTTCGTCAATACCACCGGCGAAGCGGTTTTTGACGGGACGCTCAAGCAGGCGCTGGCCGTGCAGCTCGAACAGTCACCCTATCTGAATGTTTTCCCGGAGGCGCGCGTGCGGCAGACGCTGCGGCTGATGGGGCGCTCGCCGGAGGAGCGCGTCACGGCCCCTATCGCCAGGGAAATCGGCGAGCGCGAAGGCAGCAAGGCGATGCTGACCGGCTCCATCGCCGGGCTCGGCAGCCACTACGTCATCACCCTGGACGCGGTGAACTGCCGCAGCGGCGAGACCCTGGCCAGGGAGCAGGTGGAGGCCGACAGCAAGGAAAAAGTGCTCCAGGCGCTGGGCAAGGCGGCGTCGAACATGCGGAGCAAGCTGGGCGAGTCGCTCAGCTCGATTCAGAAACTCGACGCCTCGATCGAGGCTACTACGTCCTCGCTCGAAGCCTTAAAGGCCTTTAGCTTCGGAGAGGCGCAGCGGGCCAAGGGGTCCGAGGACGGCGCCCTCCCGTTTTACAAGCGGGCCATCGATCTGGACCCCAACTTTGCTCTCGCTTACGCCCGGCTGGGAACGGTCTACTCCAACTTCGGCGAGGATGAGCTCGCCGTGCGGCACACGCAGAAAGCGTTCGAGCTGCGCGACCGGGTGAGCGAGCGGGAGCGGTTCTATATTTCTAGTCATTATTACGACACTGTCACCGGGGAGCAGGAGAAAGTCATTGAAACATACACCCTGTGGAGCCACACCTATCCGAGGGACTCGACCCCGTTCAACAACCTGGCCGCGCGCTACCAGATGGCCGGCCAGTTCGAAAAGTCGCTCGAACTCGCCCGGGAAGCCTTGCGGCTCAATCCCAACGATCCGCACCCTCACCTGATCCTGGCGCAGGCCTACATGGGCCTGAACCGGTTCGATGAAGCCAAGGCCATCTGCGAGCAGGTGGTGGCGCGAAAGATCGACTATCCGATGACCCGCGGCACGCTTTACACGATTGCCTTCATGCAGGGCGATGCGCCGGCGATGGAGCGGGAGGCGCAGGCCGTCAAAGGGAAGACCGGAGAATTCAGCATGGCGTTCATGGAGGCCGCCGCCGCGGCTTCTGAGGGCAAGCTCGAGAAGGCCCGGGGACTGTTTCGCCGCTCCATCGAGCTGGCGCAGCACGAAAACTTGAAAGAGCTGGCGGCCTCCATCACCACGGCGGAGGCTGGAACAGAAGTGAGTGTTGGGAATCTGCGGCCGGCTCGCGATCTGGCTTTGTCGGCTTTGGCGGTGGGCCAGGGCCGCATCGTCACGCCGCAGGCCGCGGTTGTACTGGCGCTCGCTGGTGACGCCGGCCAGGCGCAGAAGCTGATCGACGATCTGGTCCGGCGCTTTCCGCTGGATACCATGGTGAACTCGCTCGCGGTCCCGACGGTCCGCGGCGCGATGGAGCTACAGCGGGGCAACGCCGCCAAGGCGATCGAGTCGTTGCGGGCGGCCACGCCTTACGAACTGCCGATTGTCGCGCCCATTTACCTGCGCGGCCAGGCCTACCTGCGCTTGCGGTCGGGGCCGGAGGCGGCGGCCGAGTTCCAGAAGATCCTGGATCACAAAGGCGTCACCGTACTGTCGATGTTCTACCCACTGGCTCATCTCGGGGTGGCTCGCGCCTGGGCGATGGCCGGGGACACAGCGAAGAGCCGCAAGGCGTATCAGGATTTTCTGGCCCTTTGGAAGGACGCCGACGCGGGGATTCCGGTTCTGCAGGAAGCACGCAAGGAATACGCCAAGCTGCGGTGATCTTATGGATCGGCTGCCATAGCGGGCGTAATCCGCACCAAGGTCGAGGTAGGGGACGTCGATCGGGCGGTGGATCCGACAGAAGATGTGCCACGCGAATTCCAGCGCCAGTAACGCCAGCAAGCATTGCGTTCTACGATGCCATAGGGTATACTGATAGTGTGGGCTAACACGATCCTCGACCTCGCTCAGCAACAGCAGCAGGCGCGTGCGATGATTGATCGACTCGCCCCGGAACAACTCTCCGCCGTGCGCCGCCTGCTCGAAGTCATGCTCGATCCCGTATCCCGCAAGTTGGCAACCGCGCCGATGGAGGACGAGCCGATCAGCGAAGAAGAACAGCGCGCCGTTGAAGCATCGAAGGCCTGGTTTGAGAAGAACGGTGGCAAAGGCATTCCGCATGAACAGATCCTTGCCGAGTTCGGCCCGCAGACGGACGATTCCCGCTGAGTATCCACTCCCCGAAGACCAATGGCTCTCCGCGTTGATTGGTCCGATCATGCCCGCGCCGACGTTCGCTGTCTCGACAAGCCCACCGCCATGCGGATTTTGGACGGCCTACATCGGTTTCTCGTCACCGAACACGGCGACGTGAAACAACTTCAGGGCGTTGACCCGCCCGAGTTTCGCTTGCGCCACGGCGATTACCGCCTCCGCTTCAGCCAACACGGGGACACGCTCCGCATTCACAGCGTCAAGCACCGTTCGGAGGCCTACCGCTGAGCCCTTTCGCCGGCACGACTCTTACATCGGAAATGATTGTCTCGCAGGACGGAAAGACCGTCTATGCTCTCAACCGGCTTCACGACACCATCGCCATCTTCAGAATCGGTGCATCCGGCGAGCCCAGGTTTGTTGGGGAGGAGTGGACCCGGGGCGATTAATCCGCGGAGCTGCAACATCGATCCTACCGGGAATTTCCTGTACGCGTGCAATCACAGAGGTGACAGCATCACCACGTTTCGCATGATGGAGACGGGGGCAAACTGAGGTTCACCGACCAATACACCGCGGTTGGCAGCCCGGCTGTCATCACCTTCCTCTCGATCTAAGAACAGGAAGACAGAAATCAGGAGGCGGAAGTCAGAATAAAGACCCGGCCAAGCAACCGGTGGTGCGCAGAGACCTCGGGCGGGCTGTTTTTAGTCCGCGCGTGGTGACCCTGGGAACCCTCGCAGCGGTCAGGGGATCGTCTCGCCGGTCCACCGATCGCGGTTAGCCCAGAAAGGACACTGCGGACAGACCTGGCCTTCCAGGTAGTCCACACCTTCTTCGTGCGGGCAGCCGATGATCCGGTTGGTCGCCACGACCGACAGGACCTCGTGGCTCTGGATGAACTCGATTACCTGTTGGCCGATTGCCGGATCGGTGCGCACGTCGCTCTTGTCACTGAACCATCGCTCCAGATCGAGGACGTTGGCGTTCTCAGCCGGGAGGATCGCGACAGCGACCTTGGATGCACGGGTGTCGTCCGGGCCGTAGAACGCCACCGTGGCCACCGGGTAACCGCGGAAGCCCCGGCGCGCTTTCTTCTGAAGCGGTGAGACCGAACGACGCTTGATCTTCATCGCCATTCTCCAAGAAGTTCCGGTCCGCCCAACGCCACCGTTCGGCGGCCCGCAGCAAGCGTGCTGCAACATCCGGCCAAACGACGGGTGGTGCGCAGAGACGTCGGGCGTACGGTTTAGGCACGAAAATGAACGGACAGCAAGTGCCGTGTCAATTTGCCCTGCGCGCTAGAGCCGCATCCCCGAGATTTCCCTGGCCCTGGGATTTGCCATGGCGGCACGAATCAAGCCATTCCACCGAGTCTGCTCTGCTCCATTACGACTATGGTCCGTCTGCCGATCGTATGCCGCGTCGATCGCCTCTGCTCGTGCGGCATGGGTGTCCCTGACCCGTTGCACTTGCGCCCCTAAATCCTGTGTCGACGACGCTGCCAGGGACTCCATCTCCCGCGCCAAGGCGCGGACTCCCACAATGAGCAGATCGTAATGCCCCTGCTCGTGCTCTAACAGCTCCGCTGTCTGCGCCGCTGTTCGCACCACCATGGTGTTGGTCTGGTTGAGTCCGACAAGGATCGTGAAGCTGGCCAAGCGAAACTGGCCGCGCCCGTGCTCGATGCGCATTTGCGGAATTGACGTCTCTGGATTGACTTGCGCCTCTTCGTCGCTATCGGGAATCGAGTCCACAAGCCGAAACGAGCTCCAGGTAAGGCGAGCTGGGTTAGCGGTGACGTTGATGGCCATAGGTATTCCTCATGCGATAGATGACTTGCTGATTTGTTGATTCGTTGGCTGCCCGATCCGCCTGACGGCGCTACGATCCTGGGTGGCCGCGAGCAGCTCCCGAATGGTCAGATGACTCGCCGGATGGCGCAGCTCGGGGGCCAGCTCCAGCAGCGGCTCGAGCACGAAGCGGCGCTCGGCCAGCCGGGGGTGCTGCACGGTCAGCCGCGCCGAGCGGATCGAGAAGTTGCCATAGAAAAGGATGTCGAGATCGATGGTCCTCGGCCCGGGGCGCCCCCGGTGGCCGGCCAGCCGCCGGCGGCCGAGGCGGATCTCGATCCCCTGCAGCCGGTCGAGCAGTTGGGTAGGGAAGAGCGCCGTCTCCGCCTCCACGACCCGGTTCAGAAACCACGGCTGCGTCCGGATCCCCACCGGCTCGGTCTCGTAGACCGATGACGCTCGCTTCACATCGACACCAGCGCGGCCCAGTTCCTCGATGGCCCGGCTGAGATGCTCCATCCGGTCACCGAGGTTTGACCCCACGGAAAGGTAAACGGTATTCAAAACTCCAAGCTCGCCGTGAATCCCCGCCGCGATACTTTGAAGTAGTCGAAGGCCAGTTGGGTGCCCACGCGGCCGCGCGGCGTGCGGTCGAGGAAGCCGAGCTGCATCAGGTAAGGCTCGTAGACTTCCTCGATGGTGGCGGCGTCTTCGCCGATCGAGGCGGCGATCGTGTTCAGGCCGACCGGACCGCCGGCGTATTTCTCGAGAATGGTCCGCATCACTTTCTGGTCGATCTCATCCAGACCGAAGCTGTCGACTTCGAGCATGTCCAGGGCGGCCTGGGCGACCGCGCGATTGATGTGGCCGTCGGCCCGCACCTGGGCGTAGTCGCGGACGCGGCGCAGCAGCCGGTTGGCGATGCGCGGCGTCCCCCGGCTGCGCCGGGCGATTTCCTCCCCTCCACCCTCGTCCACCTGCACCGCCAGCATGCCGGCCGATCGGTGGACGATTGTTTTCAGATCGTCAACGCCGTAAGGGTTCAGCCGCAGCATCAGCCCGAAGCGGCTGCGCAGCGGCGCGCTGACCAGCCCCGCTCTCGTGGTGGCCCCGATAGCCGTGAAGCGAGGAATGGGAATGGAGTGCGTCCGCGCCCCCGGCCCGCTGCCGACCATCAGGTCGACGCGATAGTCTTCGAGCGCCGCGTAAAGCATCTCCTCGATATCCGGCATCAAGCGGTGAATCTCATCGACGAAAAAGACCTGCCGCGCCCGGATGTTGGTCAGCACGCCGGTCAGGTCGAGCTTCTTCTGCAGCACCGGCCCGGAGGTCTGCTCGAAGCCCACTTCCAGCTCATTGGCGACGATGGCCGCCAGCGTGGTCTTGCCCAGCCCTGGTGGGCCATAGAGCAGCACATGGTCCATGGCCTCGCCGCGGGCCTTGGCCGCCTGGATCGCTATGGCCAGATTCTCCTTCAAGTTGCCCTGGCCGATAAACTCCCCCAGGGTGCGCGGCCGCAGCGAAGCCTCAAACTGCCGCTCCTCGTCTTGCACATCCGCTGAGATGATTCGGCTATCCGGCATAGAAGCAGGTTTCAGGTGTCGGGTGTCAGTGCGACCGCCGAGGCCTCAGGTCTGACACCTGAAACCTGAAACCTGCTTTTCTCATTTCATCACAAGTTGCAGCGCGGCGCGGAACAATGGCTCGAATTCCTCGGCGGCGCCGTTCTGGCGGGCCTTTTGCACAGCCGCCTCGGCCGCTGGCCGGCCGCAGCCCAGGTGGAGCAGCGCCGAAACGACCTCGTCCTCAAGCGCTGTTGCGACCGGCGCCTCGGCCTCCGGCGGCCCCATCTTCTCCCGTAGTTCGACGATCAGCCGCTCGCCGGTCTTGCGGCCCACGCCCGGAATCCGCACCAGCCGCTGCGTGTCGCCTCGCCGGATCGCGGACATCAGCTCGTCTGCGTCCAGGCCGGAGAGCAGCGTCACCGCCAGCCGCGGCCCGATCCCGCTCACGCTGATCAGCTTCTCAAACAGCGCCTTCTCCTTTTCGGTCAGAAAGCCGTAGAGCGCCAGAGCGTCCTCGCGGACGTGGGTATAGACGAAAAGCTGCGCCTCCGCGCCCCGGTTCGGAAGCTGATAGAAGGTCGAGACGGGGATGTTGACGCTGTAGCCGACGCCGTTTACATCCACAATGACTTGGTTAGGACGTTTTTCGAGCAGCCGGCCCCGCAAAAAGGCGATCATATTGAAGCAGCCATTAGGGAAGCAGCCATTAGGGAAGCAGCCATCAGGGAAGCAGCCATCAGCTTTCAGCAACCATCCAATCCGCCGGTCCTCGGGCCAGGTTGCTGACGGCTGATCGCTGAGAGCTTGAAAATTATGGCAGCCGGGCCGACGGGGTGTAAACATAGGGTGCCGCTCGACCTCTCGACGAAGCCGCTCCCATCGCCAAGCAGATGGCCGAGCGCTGGAATACGCACACGACCGCAGCATCGTCCACCGGGAGGTGCTGAATTGGCAGGCAGGGATGAAACAACGAGCCTCAGCGCCGGAACCCGTCAGTCAGTTTATAGGTTTCGAGGATTGTCGCGCGTCTGGATCCAGTATTCTCGAAAAGACCTCAAGCGGGGCAAAGATTCCCGATCCTTCTTGCGGTTAGCAGCCTCTTTGCTGGCGATGATGTCATCGATATGACAGACCGGGAAGCCCTCCACGTCCACATGCCGGCTCCAGGCGTCGTCGAATCTCTCGATTCCGTCGGGCGCAAAGACGAGGTCGAGGTCGAACGGGCCGTTCTTCAACTGGATAAAGTCCTTGCCACGCCGCACCTCGCTCGCTTGCGCTTCTGTAAACACGAAGCCCAGCTCCACAAGGCCCCGATAGAGAGCCTCGTAGTTCTTGTCGGAGCGCTCGACGAACAGGTCTGCGTCCTGGGTCGTGTCCGGATAGCCGAGAAGAATAGCGCCGGACTTCCCGATGAAGAGATACCTCACTCCGTGCCGGCGGAAAGCGTCCCGGATTTCCTGTGCCTGGCGGTAATCAAACGCGGCCATACCCTAGCCAGTCCGGCAGGTGCGTCTCACACCAGGCGCGATACTCTCCCATGCTGTCGAAAGCTCGAAACGGAGCGTCGTCCAGGACCGGTTTGTAGGTGCGGATGAAAGCATACCGCATGCGCATTTCGAGCGGACGCCGCGCGGCGGCCTCGAACTCCTCCCGCCATTCCCGTGGAATGGGATCTGTCGCAATCTCAGGATGCTGGTCCCGTGGCGCCGCCATGGTCGTGAACGCTCTATTCCATTGTAGATTACTGCGGAGTCGGCGACAGCGTTAGCTATGCGACCCACCGGCTTGGTGACGATTACGGCCGCACGTCAGTCTTGCGTTACCGGCGGCCATCGAGGAAGCGGAGGCGCTCCTTCGCTTCGCTATCTCCCTGTTCAGCCGCCAGACGGTACCATTTCGCCGCCTCAGTCGGGTCCTTCGGAACGCCAAGGCCGCCATAGTACAGGTCGCCGAGGCACAACTCACCCTTGGGGTGCCCCTTTTCAGCCGCCTGGCGGCACCACTTTGCCGCTTCAATAGGATCCTTTAGGACACCTTCGCCGCGTTGGTACATACCGGCCAGGGCAACCTGTGCATCGGGGTTTCCCCCTTCAGCGGCCTTCTTGTTCCATTTTGCGGCCTCCTCATGATTTCTCGGCGCACCCACACCGTTGTAATACATGGCGCCCAAGGCGATTTGGGCAGAGGGATCTCCGCCTTCGGCTGCCTTGCGATACCATCCTGCTGCCTTCTGGTAATCTTTCGGCAGACCCGAGCCATCGTAGTAGAGAGAACCAAGGGCAGCCTGAGCGTAGACGGCGTTCGAGTGCGGGATCTGCTGCCCATCAAGGCCGGCGTGCTCCAGTCGGTGGTCGGCGGATACGCCGGCCTCGCACAAGCGAGACCACTTCGTTGCTTCCCGATCGTTCTTAGGGGTCCCCAACCCCTTAGCGTACATCGCGGGAAGCTCACATTGGGATAAGACCTCACCCTGCCCAGCCGCCAAGAGATGCCATTTCAGTGCCGCCTCGTAGTTTTTCGGAACAGCTCCGCCGAGGTGATACACGGCTCCAAGAGCCTGCTGCCCGTCCGGATTGCCGTGGTCCGCAGCCAAACGAATCCATCTTAGACCCTCGTTCTCGTCTCGCGGGACACCATCTCCGTCCAGGTAGTTGAATCCAATCCTGACTTGGCCGACTGCGCTGCCGCGCTCCGCCGCCAGTCGATGCCACTTTGCAGCCTCCTCGTGGTTCTTCGGAACGCCGAAGCCGTAATAGCACATGTCGCCAAGTTGAGAAGGAGCATCGGCATGGCCGTGCTCCGCGGCCATCCGATACCACTTTGCCGCCTCTTCAAAGTTGATGCGACGGCCTTCGCCTCGGTCATACATGTGGGCAATCAACACCATGGACCTGATGTCTCCTTTTCTGGCCAATGGCAGCAGCTCCCTGAAAGCCCGCTTGTAGGCTCCCCGCTGGAAGTCACGCAGGCCGGCGCCGAAGCTGGCCAACACCGGGACCGTCAAAAGGAGTAGCGCCCCAAACACTCCGGCGAGGTTGTTTACACGCATTGTTTCTCCTACTGCCACATCGAGGTCAGGCTCCGGCAGCTCCCACCCGCCCGGTATCAGAGGGTGCACGTGTGAAACACCGTCGAGAATCGTTCCCAAAGTTGCCTGAATCAGACTCGCCACTTTTCGTAACTGCAGCATCGATAGTCTTCATTGCATGCAGCCTGGCCACCCGCTCCGCCTCATAGAGAGGCCAAACCTCAATTGCGGCCATCGGACCGCTGGACGCGTTATATTTTACCGCCGGTTGGGCCCAAGCTCGGCTGGCCTGCTCGCATCCGACCTGGTCCGGCGTTATATTGCGGTGTTACTGTGTTCTTATGAAGAGCCTCACAGTCTCATTGCCCGACGATGTCTACCGGCGGGCCAGAATCCGGGCTGCGGAACAAGACACCTCGGTGAGCGCGCTGGTCCGGGAGTTCCTGACGAAGCTGGGTGGTGAAGAATTGGACTTCGAGTGGCGCGAACGGCTCCAAAAGGAAGTGCTGGCCTCCGTTCGGAGCTTTCGCGCCGGCAACCGGCTGACGCGCCAACGGCTGCACGACCGAAATGCAGTTCGTTGACACAAACATCCTGCTGTACGCCGCCAGCACCGCTCCCGAAGGGCAAGGCCCAGATCGCTCTGTCCATCCTCGAAGGCGAGGACCTGGCTCTGTCAGTCCAGGTCCTCCAGGAGTTTTACGTACAGGCGACCCGCTCCGGAACACCAGGTTGCTGACGGCTGATAGTTGATGACTGCCTCATGGCAGCAAGCGACAGCCGCGCCTCACGGAAAGCCAGGTTGCTGACGGCTGACGGCTGATAGCTGAAAGCTGATGGCTGCCTGCTCTCAGCAAGCGACAGCCGCGCCTCACGGAAAACCAGGTTGCTGACGGCTGATGGCTGAAAGCTGATAGCTTTCGTATCGCACTCCACGCTAGAATACCGCCATGCAACGACGCGATTTCCTCACCAACATGCTGGCCGGCACGGCCCTGCTGCGCTCCCAACTGGCGGAGGCGCAGCAAACGCCCCCGGGTGTCTTCTTCGAGCGGGCGGCCACCGGCACGCCTCACAAGGGCAAGGTCCTGATGGCCGTGCAGGCGCATTCCGACGACATCCCGCTGTCCTCCTCGGGCACCGTTGCCAAGCTCATAAAGGAAGGCTACACCGGCTACCTGGTCCGCGCCACCAACGACGACATGGGCGATGCCCGGGGACTCGGCACACCCGGCACCATCGGCGAGAACGCTTTGGGCAACGAGCGCGACACCGACGAACTGTCGCGCGTTCTGGGTTGCAAACGGGTCTTCAACCTGAACTACGGTAACCACCGCATGGGAGACGTCCCGCTGAACGAGTTGGAGATCCGTCTCATCTTTCTCATCCGGCTGTTGAAGGTGGATACGGTTGTCTGTTGGGACCCCTGGGCGCATGACGAGGAGAACCCCGATCACTACATGATCGCCCGCGGCGTGGAAGCGGCCTGCTGGATGGCCGGGCGGGATCACGATTTCGAGGAGCAATTCGCGGCCGGGCTCGAGCCGCACGCGGTCACTGCGAAGTATTATTACGCGCGGCGTCCCGAGATCACCCGCGTAGTCGACATCAGCGCGGTGATCGACCAGAAGGTGGATGCCAACCGCTTCAACCGGGCCAAGGGACCGGCCGGGCATCACGGATCGCAACTGCGGGCGGAGCTGGCCAAGAAAGGCCAGAAACTACCGCTGCTGGGCGACGACGACCTGACCGCCGACCGCAATTACATCAAGGAATTCCTCATGGGCCGAAGCCGCGAATTGGGAAAGAAGTACGGCGTGGAATACGCCGAAGCGTTCCACTACATCGGCGGCGGAGGCGGAGGAGGGGGACGGCGGGGGACCTCGGACTACATCCAGCAATACGCCGTGCCGTTGAAGTAGGAGCAGGGAAACCCACGCGCAGCAGGACCGCTCCCCGCAGGCCTGCTTGCCGGCCGCCGGCGCCCGCATTCTGAAAGCTCGACTGAAATTGACCAGCCCCGAGCTTCGGGCTAGAATACCCCCATGCAACGACGAGATTTCCTCACACAGATGCTGGCCGGCACGGCCCTGCTGCGCTCCCAACTGGCGGAGGCGCAGCAAACGCCCCCGGGTGTCTTCTTCGAGCGGGCGGC
>JBGOUJ010000071.1:0-19587 GCA_041477005.1 Terriglobia bacterium
ATCCGGCCATGGCCTGCAGCGGGTGCTCGGCGGCCACCATGCCGTTGGTTCCCATCACCACCGTCCGCCAGAACGGCGTCTGCGGCGGCTTCTGGGCCAACAGGGTTGCGGTCAGGATCAGGAAAGCAGGAAAAACACGGATTCCTCGCACGGGGCGCCTCCTCTCAACGATGCAAGACTTTCTTCTTGATATCCGGCCAGAATTCATACAGAAGGTTGTTGAGCACGTCGCCGCTCAGCAAGGTGGCGCCTCGAGCCGCCGCGTCGCCCGGATTGGTTCGGCTGTCCGGATACCAGGCGTCGGAAATGAATCCGCTGCCGAAAGCGCCGGCCAGGCGGGAAACGGCCAGCGTGCGGCCGCCTCGCGTTGTATACGGGAACATGGTCTGAACGGCGGCGTCGTAGCTCCTCCCGAGCAGGTCCTTGCGGCGAGAGGGTCGATACCGGGTATCTTCTCCGTCCACAGCCGCCACACCGAACTGGATGGTTTCCTTGATGGCATTGCGGCCAAACCACGAGCCATAACGGCGTCCGAAGCCTTCGCCGCCTTGTCTCCACTCCGGAGGCTCATTGCGCCATTGATCGAAAGCTGCTGAAAGGGCGACGCCGGCAAACGTCTGCGGGCCACAGGCCTCCCACGCATAAATCTTTACTCGTTTGCCCATCGTGAGGGGTGGAAGCGGCGAGACCTGTGAGGCGGGGCCGATCAAAGCCGGCGGATCGACTGATTTTTCGGGCTGCGCCTCCTGGGCCCGCAGGCCGAACCCGGCAAGCAGAACGCCGCCGCAAGCAACGAGACTCCGCATAGAGCAGGTCGATCATCTCATTTTTGACGCAAGACGGCAAGGCGAACGAGGGAACGTTAGCCACCGAGCCACCGAGCCACAGAGGCGCAACTGTAACAGAAGAAGGTTTCTCTGTGCCTCTATGTCCCTGTGGCTAACGGCCTCCGGCTTGACATGACCGGCTGTGTCGCATACCTTGCACTGTGGTGCTCTGCTCTCGCCGCATCCTCGCTGTTTACATGGTTTACATCCTGCTGGCCGCCGCGGGGTGCTCCCGCGGGCCGGCGGGGCGGCGCCTGGTCGTGGCCATCAACGCCGGCGTCGAGGGCGACGCGCTGAAAGAGGCGGCGCGGGAGTACGAGCGAGTGGCCGGCATCCGCATGGAGACGGTCGAGCTGCCCTACGCGAACCTGTTCGAGAAGGTGATGCTCGACCTGGCCAGCCGGACCGGGGCCTACGACGTCATCATGATGGACGATCCGTGGTTTCCTCGCCTGGCATCGGAAGATAAGCTGGCCCCGCTCGAGCCCCTCTACCAGAAGGCAGGCCTGGCGGGGCCGGATGACGATTTTGTGGCCAGCTCGCTCGCACTGGGCCACGAGCCTTACCCCAAGGGCCGGCTCTACGGTTTGCCTTACGTCGGCAATTGCCAGCTCTTCTTCTATCGCCGGGACCTGTTCGAGAAGCACGGCCTGGCCGCTCCCAAAACCTGGGACGAGGTGCGGGCCGCGGCGCAGCGGATTATGGGAGCCGAGAAGGGCGTCTATGGCTACGTGATGCGGGCGGCGCCGGGAAACCCCTCGGTGGCCGACTTCATGCCCATCCTGTGGGCGTTCGGCGCCGAACTGCTCTCCGAGAGCGGCGAGCCGCGTCTAAATACGCCGGAGGCAGCCGCAGCGTTGCAATTCATGGTCGACATGGGCCGGTTGACTCCGCCCGGCTACGTCAGCTTCAACGCCGACGAAGTCAACGCCCACCTCCTGCAGGGGACGGCGGCCATGAGCATCGACTGGCCGGCCTGGGTCACGGCCATGGACGACCCCACGAAGTCGCGCGTGGCAGGCAAGATCGCGTTTGCGGCCATGCCCGGCGAGCGTGTTGCGGGCCACTCGGCGATGGGGAACTGGGTGCTGGGGATTCCAGCCGCGTCAAAGAACATCGAGGGGGCCTTCACGTTTGTGCGCTGGGCGACCGACGCTCCGCAGATGCGCAAGGCAGCCGAGCTCGGGAACCCGCCCACCCGGCGCAGCGTATTCCAGGATGCCGAGCTGGTGCGGCGATTCCGCGCCTTCCCGGTGCAATGGCAGGCGCTCGAGACGGCCCGGCCGCGCCCGCGCACCCCGAGCTGGAACGAGATCGAGAATGTCTTCGGCGTCTATATCTCGAAGGCCAATGCCGGCAGCGCGACGGTCGCGGAGGCGCTGGCACGGGCGCAAGCGGAGATCGGCGAGATCCAGCGCCGCTCAAAGCAATGAGGAAACAGCTCCCGTGGCTGGCGCCGGCCATCTTCGTGCTGGCCGTGCTGTCGATTTACCCCCTGATTTTCGCCGTCGAAGTGAGCCTGCGGACGCCGGCCGGATACGGCCTGGGGAACTTTGTCCGGCTGGCCACGGACCGGCTGTTTCTGATCTCGCTCTGGCAGACTCTGGTCTACACCGCCGGGGCGCTGGCGGTGGAGTTCACGCTGGGCCTGGCGCTGGCGCTGCTCGTCAATCGCGAGTTTCGCGGCCGGCGGTTGCTGCGGTCCGTCCTGCTGATCCCCATGCTGCTGCCGCCGGTGGTAGTGGCCGTGATCTGGCGGCTGATTCTGAACCCGGAATTCGGAGTGCTCAACGGGACCCTGCGCTCGCTGGGATTTGACACCGCCAAGCTCACCTGGGCGGCGGCCGAGAATACGGCCATGCTGTCGGTGATCCTGGTGGACGTCTGGGAGTGGACGCCGTTTCTCTTCCTGCTGCTGCTGGCGGGCTTGCAGGGTCTGCCGGTCGAGCCGTTTGAGGCGGCGGTGGTGGATGGCGCCTCGCCTTGGCAGGTCTTCCGGCGGCTCACGCTGCCGATGCTGCGTCCGGTGATCGCCATCGCTGTGCTGTTGCGTGGCATGGACCTGCTGCGCGTTTTCGACCAGGTGTTCATTCTCACGCAGGGGGGGCCGGGCTTTGCCACCGAGACGGTGACGCTCTACATCTACCGCACGGCTTTCCGGTTCTACAATTTCGGCTACGCGGCCGCCATGTCGTTCGTGTTGCTGGTGGCGACCACAGTGATCGCGCGGGCCTTCCTGCGCCTGCTCCGGCAGCAACCGGCAGCGGCATGAGTAGCTCGCGCGCACGGCCACAGCAACGAATTGGCGAAATCGCCCGGCAACCGCGACTAAACGCGAATGAAAATAATGGCCTTATTCGCGTGCATTCGCGTTCATTCGCGGCTGAAGTGGATTCTTTGGTCACGGAAGCGGCAAGCCGAGCCGCGACCGTAAGGGAGCGGTCGGTGAGGCATTTCGAATGAAGTGGCTCGATAAAATCGCCGGTCCCATCCTGCTCGCCGCAGCGGTGCTGATCACGCTGTTTCCCGTCTACTGGCTGGCGACCCTGTCGCTCAAGCGAGAGGTAGACCAGTTCGCCGTGCCACCCATCTGGCTCCGCTTCACCCCGACCCTGGCGCACTATTACGACATTTTCTGGGTGCGGCCGTTCGGGACTTACTTGCTCAATAGCGCAGTCGCCGCCGGCGCCTCGACACTTGTCGCGCTGGTGATCGGAACGGCGGCGGCCTATTCGCTCGCCCGGTTCCCGCGGCCGGGCCTGGCGTTCTGGATCCTCTCCACGCGCATGTTTCCGCCCATCGTGAGCATCATCCCGCTGTTTATGATGCTACGGTGGGCGAAGCTGCTCGATTCGATCTTCGCGCTGGTTGTGCTCTACACGGCCTTCAACCTGCCCTTCGTGGTGTGGATGATGCGCAGCTTCTTCGAAGAGCTGCCGGCGGATCTCGAAGAGGCGGCCATGATGGACGGCCAGACCCGGCTCGGGGCCCTGTGGAAAGTCGTGCTGCCGCTGGTACGGCCGGGTCTGGCGGCGACGGCCGCGTTTTGCCTGGTGATCGGCTGGAACGAATTCCTGTTTGCGCTGATCGTGGCCCAGACCGACGCGGCCATGACTCTGCCGGTCGGAATCGCCGGGCGGGTCACCCAGTATGAGATCAAGTGGGGAGCGATGAGCGCGGCTGGGGTGGTGGCGATGCTGCCGGTGTTTTTGTTTGCTTCGGCGATGCAGAAATACCTGGTACGGGGGCTGTCGTTGGGAGCGGTCAAGGGATGATGCGCATCCAACTGGAGAAGCTCAACAAGCGCTTCGGGGCAGCCATGGCGCTGCGGGACTTTTCCCTCTCGATCGAGCCGGGAGAGTTCCTGGTGCTGCTGGGGCCGTCGGGATGCGGCAAAACTACCTGCCTGCGGGCGGTTGCGGGCCTCGAGAAAGTGGATAGCGGGCAAATCCTGCTCGATGACATCGATGTTACCGAGACCGAGCCGCGCGACCGCGACATGGCCATGGTGTTTCAGAGCTACGCGCTCTATCCTCACCTGAGCGTGTTCGAGAACATCGCCTTCCCGCTGCGGGTGCGGAAGCTCGCGCCGAGCTACGTGCAGAAGCACGTCCGCCAGGCGGCCGAGCGGCTGGGCTTGGCGGCGCTGCTCGAGCGCCGGCCGCGCGAGCTTTCCGGCGGCCAACGGCAGCGCGTGGCCCTGGCCCGGGCCATCGTCCGGCAGCCGAACGCGTTCCTGTTCGACGAGCCGCTCTCGAACCTCGACGCCAAGCTGCGGGTCGGAATGAGGGCCGAGCTGAAGCGGCTCCAGCACGATCTCGGCATCACGTCTCTCTACGTGACCCACGATCAGGCCGAGGCCATGACTCTGGGCCGGCGGCTGGCGGTGATGAAGGACGGGGTGCTGGAGCAGGTCGGCGCGCCGGACGAGATTTACTCCCGGCCGTCGAGCCTGTTCGTCGCCGGCTTCCTGGGCAGCCCGTCGATGAACTTCTTTCCCGGGCGCGTGGACGGCGCCGCCCGGACCTTCGTCTCGGGCGAGGTCGCGCTCGCTTTGACCCCCGAGCAACTGGCGCGGCTCGGCGCCGCCGCCGCGGTTACACTCGGAGTGCGGCCCGAGAACGTGGATCTCGCTCCGGAGCCGCGCGACGGCTGGCTGGCGGGCCGTGTGTACGTGAGCGAAGCGATGGGAAACGAGAACCTGGTCGTGGTCCGGCTCGGCGAGCACCAGGTGAGCTGCCGCACCGCCCCCGAGATGCAGCTCGATTTCGAGTCGCCCGTGTGGCTGCAGTTTCGGCCCGACCGCCTGCATTTCTTCGATACCGCCACCACGAGATCCCTGTGGCCATGACTGCTTCGCTGCTCGCCGGCCGGGGAATCCAGAAATCGTTTGGAGCGGCGCCGGTGCTGCGCGGCGTGCAGTTCGAGGTTCACTCGGGCGAGGTTCACGTGCTCGTCGGGGCCAACGGGGCCGGCAAGTCCACGCTCGTGAAGATCCTGTACGGGGCGCTGCGGCCGGATGGCGGCGAGCTGTATTGGAAAGAGGGCCACATTCCCGGCGGCGACCTGCGCCACGCGGCGGCGCGCGGCGTGGCTTACATTCCCCAGGAAATTGAAGTGATCCCGCGCCTGTCGCTGACCGAAAACCTGTTCTTGGGAAACCCGATGCGGCGCGCCGGGTTTCTGGTCGATCACGCGGCCCAGCGCGCCGCGGCCCGGAAAGTTCTGGAGCGTGTTGGCGTCCGGCGGGACCCCCAGACGCCGGCGCGCGACCTGTCGGTGGCCGAGCAGCAGTTGCTGATGATCGGGCGGGCGCTGGTCCGGAAAGTGGAGGTCGTCATCCTCGACGAGCCCACGGCCTCGCTGACGCCGTCCGAAGTCGAGAACCTTTTCGGAGTGATCGGGCAGTTGCGCGCGGGCGGCGTCGGCGTGCTCTATATCAGCCACCGGCTGGATGAGATTCCGCAGATCGGCGATCGCGTTTCGGTGCTGCGCGGCGGCGAGATGGTCTTCACCGGCCCGGCCTCGACACCGAAGCAGGAGCTGATCCGGCAAATGATCGGGCACGAGCTGGAGAGCGGGCAAGCGCGATCGGGCGTGGCGGCCGGACCGGCGATCGAGCTGCGAGAGGGGCGGCTGGGAAAGCGGTTGCAGGACGTTTCCTTCGCGGCGCGGTGCGGCGAGGTGCTGGCGTTCACCGGGCTGATCGGCTCCGGCCGCACGTCGCTGGCCCGGGCGCTGTTCGGGGCCGAGCCGGAATTCGAGGGCGAGCTACGCCTGTTCGGCGAGCCCGTCCGGCTTCGCTCGCCCCGGCAGGCCATCGCCCGCGGCTTGGCCCTGCTCACGGAAAATCCCAAGGAGCAGGGCCTGGTCCTGACCGCCGACGTGGCTGCGAACATCTCGCTCCCCAACGCCGCTCATTTCTCGAAATGGGGTTATTTTGATCATCGAAAGGAAACCGCCGTCACCACCGATTACGCCCGCCGGCTGGAGATGGATCCCCTGGACGTGAGGCGGCTGGTACGGCTGCTCAGTGGAGGCAACCAGCAGAAGGTCGTCATCGCCCGCTGGCTGCTGCGAGGTGCCCGCATCCTGCTTTTTGATGAGCCGACCCGCGGCATCGATATTAGCGCCAAGGAGCAGGTCTACGAGTGGATCCGCCGGCTCGCCGGGGAAGGGAAGACGGTGTTGCTGTTCTCCTCCGAGATCGAAGAGGTGCTGCGCCTGGCCGACCGCATTCTGGTGCTGCGATTGGGGCGAATCGCGGCGGAGTTCGCGGCGGCGGAGGCGAGCGAGGGAAAAATCCTGAAGGCGGCCTTCCAATGAGCGTCGTCCGGCTGCTGCGGCGCTTCGGGCCGCTGCTGGGGCTGCTGATCCTCGCCGGCGCGCTGAGCGTCGCCTCTCCGTACTTCCTCACCTGGGACAACATCCTCAACATCTTCCGCCAAAGCGCGGTCAACGGCCTGCTGGCCCTCGGCCAATTACTGGTGATACTCACCGCCGGAATCGATCTTTCCGTCGGTTCCATGATGGGGCTCTCGACGGTGGTCTTCGCCATGGCGGTGAAGGCCGGGGCGCCGGCCGGGCTGGCGGCGGCCGCTGCCCTCGGATGCGGCCTGGCGGTGGGCCTGATCAACGGATTCCTCCTCACCGGCCTCAAGCTGCCGCATCCGTTTGTGTCGACCCTGGGGATGATGAACGTGGCGCGCGGGTCGGCCATGCTGCTTTCGGGCGGTTTTCCCATATCCGACCTACCGGCCGGAGCGCGCTACGCCGGAGCGGCTTCCGTGGCCGGCGTGCCCGTGCCGGTTCTGATCCTGCTAGCGACCTTCGGCCTGTTCGGCTTTGTGCTGCGGAACACGGTATTCGGCCGCGACGTTTACGCTATCGGTGGCAACCCGGAAGCATCGCGGCTGGCCGGTATTCCGGTCGCTGCGAGACTCAACGCCGTCTATGGCATCTCCGGCTTGCTGGCCGGCCTGGCCGCGCTGCTGCTCGCCGGCCGCATGAACGCCGGATTTCCCCTGGCCGGCGCGGGGGCGGAACTCGATTCGATCGCCGCGGTGATCATCGGCGGCGCGAGCTTCTTCGGCGGCGTGGGTACGGTTTCCGGCACGCTGATCGGCGCCCTCATCATCGCCGTGCTGCGCAACGGGCTGAATCTGCTGAACGTATCCACCCATTGGCAAATGATCGTCATCGGCGCGGTGATCATCTGGGCGGTTTGGGTGGATGTGCTGCGGCGGCGGGGCGGGTCCGGCAAGGCGTGAGTCAGACCAAAGGAACAAATCCTTCCTGCGCGAAGTGCCGATCGTTGGAGAACACCTCGACGATGGATTCTTCCCGCATGATGTTCATGGAAATGCAGTCCACCAGGCTGTAGCCCTTGTCGAGGCGCTGCTCGTACAGGTCGAGACCTCGCAGGAAGCCTTCGCGAGACTGCGGGACGACCGTCACGTCTTCGTCCTGAAGGATCCTGCGCACCAGCCGAACCGCCAGGCCTCGGAGATACGTGTCACGTGGCGAGAGATAGGACAGGAATTCAACCAAAACTTCGTCGGTTGTAACGTACCGTGCGGTTCCGAGCTCTGCACAAACTCGTGCCACGGGCTCAGCCCAAGGGTCGTTCGGAAGGGTGATGGCAACCCAGTAAAACGTGTCGGCGAAAACCACCCTCATTGTTCCTGGGGTTTTTTCGGCGTGCCGTAGATGTAGTGGTCCAGGTTATCCAGCAGATCTGCCGGAAGCTTGTCCCATTCCTCTTGGGGCACTTGGCGAGCCAGCTCCTGGAACTCACGCATCAGCCTAAGCCCGGTCGGCTCGGGCGCGGTTGCTGCCGACTTGGCACGCGGCGGCCGCCGATGAGGCTGCCTTCCCATGCCTTCATTATAACCCGGCGAAGATCGCGGATTTGCCGTCGGCGCTGTGATAATCTGGGCTGGTTCGGGCGGACGTCTTGCGGCGGCGAGGGGGGCGATTGACTCGAAAGTTGTTGTGGCTCTTACCGGTACTGCTGTCGTTCGGCTGCGGCCGTGCGACCTCCGGCAAGCCGCACATCGCCGTGGTTTTGAAGGCCCTCGACAGCGAGTTCTGGCTCTCGGTTCGGCGGGGCGCGGAAGCGGGAGCGGTCGGGAAAGCGGAGCTGGGCATCGTGGCGCCCGAGCGCGAGATCAACATCGACCAGCAGGTGGCCATGATCGAGGACCAGGTTTCGCGCGGCGTGGCCGCCATCGTACTGGCGCCGGCGGCGTCGGCCCAGGTGATTCCGGCGCTCGATAAAGCGGCGGCGCGGGGCATCCCGGTCATCATCGTGGATACCGATGTGGACTGGCCCAAAAAAGTCACCTACGTGGGCACCAACAACTACGAGGGCGGCAAGCTCGCGGGGCAGTACCTGTTGAAGACCATTTCGGGGAAGGCCCAGGCCGCGCTGATCACCGGCATCCCGGGCGAAGAAACCCACGAGCAGAGGAAGCGCGGCTTCAAGGAGGTGCTGGCCGCCGACCCCCGGCTGGAGCTGGTGGGCGAGCAGCCCGCCAATAGCGAGCGCGCCCTGGGCATGACCGTGATGGAGAATCTGCTCACCGCTCATCCTGGCATAGCCGCCGTGTTTGCCACCAACGACCAGATGGCCCTCGGGGCGTTCGAAGCGATCCAGACGCGCCGCTCGGGGTCGCCGGTGAGGCTGGTGAGCTTCGACGCCGGCAGCGAAGTGCTGAAGCTGATTCGGGAGGGCAAGGTCGATGCCGTGGTGGCGCAGCGGCCGTTCCAGATGGGAAAGCGGGGCGTCGAGGCGGCGCTCCAGGTTCTGGCCCAACAGAAGGTCGACCCGGTCATCGATACCGGCACCGAGCTGGTAACGCGCGACAACGTAGCATCGTTCAAAAACGAGTAGCCGTTCGCTCACGGTGAGACGCTGTGAAGGAATCGACTTCGAACGCGAATGAACGTGAATGTACACGAATAAGGCGGTTGTTTTCATTCGCGTTTATTCGCGTTCATTCGCGGCCATCCATTCCCCGTCTGAGGGCGCGGTTTTGGTGACCCCGGAATGAGCGACCCCATCCGCATCGGCTTCATCGGCGCTGGACACATCGCCGCGACGCACATGCGCATCCTGGCGCGTGACCCTCGGGCGCGGATCGCGGGCGTGTATGACGTGTCGGCCGAGCGGGCCAAGGCGAGCGGCGCGCCGCCGTTTGACAGCGTGGACGCGCTTCTGGACGCCGTGGACGCGGCCTACATCACGCTCCCCAACCGGCTCCATGCCGAGCACGCGCTCCGGGCGCTGGAGCGCGGCAGGCACGTGTTTTGCGAGAAGCCGATGACCGTCACGCTCGACGATGCCCGCCGCGTGGAAGACGCCGCCGCCCGCTCGGGCAAGGTCTTCCAGGTCGGGCACAACCGGCGCTTCGCTCCCGTCTACGAGAAAGTGAAGGCGGTGCTCCAGGATCTGCCGCCGCTCGCCGCCGAGCTCAAGATGAACCGGGGCGAGCTGGAGAATCCCCCCTGGACGGCCGACGATGCGGTCACCGGCGGCTACCTCTTCGAGACGCCCATCCATATTTTCGACATGGCGGCGTTTCTGATGGGGGAGTGCGTCGAGGTCACCGCCCGCGCCGAGAAGCTGGTTTACGATACCCTCGACACTTTCACCGCGCTCTTCCGTTTCGCCTCCGGCCGGACGGCCACCTTCCTCTCCTGCGCCTACACGGGGTGGTCGTTTCCCTTTGAGCGGGTGGAAGTCTACGGCAAGCACGCCACACTGCGCACCGAGGAGATGGACCGCGTGTGCGTGGCGCGCGGCCTGACCGCGCCGGTCGAGTGGCTGGACTACCGTCATCTTCCTTGGGAAGAGCGCTGGGGCTATGCCACCGAAGACCGGCTCTTCCTGGATTCGATCGAGCAATCGAAGCCGGCGGCCGTGACGGCTGCCGATGGAGCCCGGGCCGTGCGAATGGCCCTGGCCATTTATGAGAGCGCCCGGACGGGCGCGCCGGTGAAGCTATGAGTCCGTTACTTTTGAAATCTTCCCAAGGCACCGGCGAGGTGCTGAGCATCACCCAGGAGCGCGCGGGTTGGGAAACCGTTTCCCTGCGGCTGATCCGGCTGGCGAAGGGCCAGCGCCACGTCCTGTCGCAGCCGGGCGAGGAGCTGGCGCTGGTGATGCTCGGAGGCCGGGCGCAGGTCGCCGCCGGGCCCACCGGGCGCCCCCAGCACTGGGAAAGCGTGGGCGGACGGCCGGATGTATTCTCCGGCATGCCCCACACGCTCTACTTGCCCGTGGACACCGAGCGAGTGGAGATAGAGGCCCTGACCGAGAGCTGTGAAATCGGCGTTTGCGGGGCGCGGGCCGAGCGGCGCTTCCCAGCGGCGGTGATCGAACCGGCGGCCGTCGAGGTCGAGATTCGCGGCGGGGAAAACGCCACCCGCCAGATCAACCACATCCTCAAGCCGGAGTTTCCGGCCGACCGGCTTCTGGTGGTCGAGGTCTACACCCCGAGCGGCAACTGGTCGTCCTATCCGCCGCACAAGCACGACGTCCACAACCCGCCCGGCGAGGTAGATCTGGATGAGATCTATTTTTACAAGATCTCGCGCCCCGAGGGTTACGCCATCCAGCGGGTCTACACCAAGGACGGCCGCCGCAACGAGACCATCACGGTGCGCGACAACGAGGTGATCCTGATCCCGGATGGATATCACCCGGTAGTGGCGGCTCACGGATACGACTGCTACTACCTGAATGTGCTTGCCGGCTCGGCCCGGTCGATGGCGGCGAGCGACGACCCGGACTACGCGTGGGTCCGCGGCGCCTGGCGCGGCAAAGACCCGCGCCTGCCGCTCGTGCACTGACAATCCCATGAAGATCCGCCTCGCGAACGCCCCGGTGAGCTGGGGCATCATGGAAGTGGAGGGCTGGAGCCCGCCGCTGGCTTACGGGACATTTCTTGACGAGCTGAAGAGCGCCGGCTACCAGGGCACGGAGCTGGGTCCCTACGGCTATCTGCCCACCGACGCGAACGTGCTGCGGGCCGAGCTGGAGCGCCGCTCCCTGACCCTGACTTCCGCCTTCGTGCCGCTGCCGCTCAAGCAGCGTGGGGCGCAGCTCGAGGAGGCGCGCACGGTCGGCCGGTTGCTTCGCGATCTCGGCGCCCGCTATCTGGTGCTCTCCGACGCCCTGTGGTCCGAGCGCGAGGCCGTCGCCGGCCGCGTCCCGGACAACGCCGTCCGGCTGACCGAGGCCGAGTGGCAAATCGTGGCCGAAAACGTCCGGGCTGTGTCGGCGGTGGCCGCCGAGCTCGACCTGCGCTGCGTGTTTCACCACCACGTGGGAAGCTACATCGAGACGCCCGGTGAGGTAGCGCGCCTGCTGGAGTTGACCGACATCGGGCTCTGCCTCGATACCGGGCACTACGCCTATAGCGGCGGCGACCCGGTCGAGGCCGTCCGCGCCTTCGGCGCGCGCGTCGAGTACCTGCACTTCAAAGACCTTGACCCGGTCCGGCTGCGGGCCGCCAATTCCGCGAAGCTGAGCTTCCTCGACGGCGTGCGGGCCGGCGTGTTTTGCGAGCTGGGCGCCGGCTGCGTCCGCTTCCGCGAGCTGCTCGAGGGCCTCCAGCGGAGCGGCTACGACGGGTGGGCCGTGGTCGAGCAGGATGTGGACGCCGGTGGGGCGTCGGCCAAGACGCCTTACCAGAGCGCCCGGGCGAGCCGCGAGTACTTGCGCCTTGGCCTCGGGATCTGACTGTACTCTGTTACTACCCTTGGCCGATGTCTTCGTTCCAGATCTCGGGGTGGGCCTGGATATAGCCGGCGAGCATCCGGATGCACTCCTCGGACTGCAAGTCGATCACCTCGATGCCGTTTTCGCGCAGCCAGTCCACGCCGCCCGAGAAATTGACCGACTCGCCGACCACCACCGCCCCGATGCGAAACTGGCGCACCAAGCCGCTGCAATACCAGCACGGCGCCAAAGTGCTCACCAGGATCTTGTCGCGGTAACTCCGCTGGCGGCCGGCCTTGCGGAAGGCATCGGTCTCGCCGTGCACCGACGGGTCCCCCTCCTGCACGCGGCGATTGTGGCCCCTGCCGAGCAGCTTTCCCTGGCGGTCGAATAAAGCAGCGCCGATCGGGATGCCGCCCTCAGCCAGTCCCTTCCGCGCCTCCTCAATGGCCACCTGCAGCATGGCGTGATAGTCGGCGTTGGCGGCTGCAGCTCCGGAGTCATCCTTCATAGCGGCACGGCCTCGCGGAGGACGCGCTCGCGCCCGCCATGCTCATCGCCGCGAAAGAACCACAAGTCAGCAGCCACAGATCCGACGCGCCTCTGATTTGCCGCGCACCGGCAGGCCTGGGATCTCCCGCCAAGAAGTCCAAAATAGCAACGAGGCGATCGGCCGTCGCATGGGGCAGGGTTTCCAGTTCCTTCCTGGCGGAGCGCGCAACGACGACCCGGTACTCAGCCACGTGCGCGCCGACGCTGCCGTTTGGCAAGCCTGGCTTTGACCCTTTCCAGCAACTCGTGAGGTTCGTGACGCCGGGACTCCGCTAGCACGCGGTCGTAAAAGTCCTCCCAGAGTTGCCCATGCTTCTTGAGGTCGATGACGACCGCCCGTCGTTCACCGATCTCGTCCACTACGTACTGAACTCCCTTCATCACTCACTCTCGTTCCAAGGACCAGATATCCATTGTACGTCCTTCGGAAACTTCCGGCTCCGATGCCTAACGCCTCGCGTTCAGCGGCGGGTGTTGGTTGCCGGTCTCGAGGAACTGCTGGATTCCGTGAATGGTCTCTTCGACCGCCGTGAGAAAATCCGTGCCCAGGCCCTCGGATCTTTGCTCATAGAAGTGCTGCTACAATGAAAGAATGGGGTGAAGGGGTAGAGCATGCCATTGCGGGCTTCCAAGCACGGCATCCGCGAAAACCTCGCGTCCTTCTACGAGAAGGACTTCTTTGTCTGGACCCAGCGCACGGCTGAATTGCTCCGCGCCGGCAGATTCACTGAGATAGACGTGGAGCACGCCGCCGAAGAGATCGAGGGTATGGGCAAAAGGGATCTCAAGGAGGTGAACATCCGGATGCAGGTGCTGCTCATGCACTTGTTGAAATGGCTGTTGCAGCCCGACATGCGTTCGTCATCGTGGCGGAGCAAGATCGTCGCCCAACGGATCGAAATCGAGGCCGTCCTTCGCCAGAGCCCGAGCTTGCGGGCTAGGCTCGGGCCCGCGCTCCCGGACAACTACGTGCAGGCGATCAGGCGGGCTCTGCCTGAAACCGGTCTGCCCAAGGAGCAGTTTCCTGCGGAATGCCCCTTCACCCTCCGGAAGATTCTCGACGACGATTTCCTTCCCGAATAGGCTCTTTTCGTGGAGCGCGCCTCCCGGAAGCTGTGCCTTCGGGTCTGCTGCCCGTGGCGGTTTTCTACGCGGGCGACGAGAGGCGGTTCGGTGCGGCCGCCGTGGAGTGATGACCCGCCGGGCTGAAGCCATGACCATCCCTGCCCCCGCGCGCTCGTTCCAGCGATGGCCATGACCCGCTTCGCATACCTCCTGGCGGCGCTTGCCGCGGCGCATTTGCCAGCCCAGGAGACGACCATCCGCACGACCGTCACCCTGGTCGTTGCCCCCACCACCGCCACCGATCGCGCCGGCCACTACGTCCACGGCCTCACCGAGACGGATTTCGTGCTCTACGACAACCGCGTCCCGCAGAAGGTCCAGGTGGATGTCTCCTTCGTGCCGATCTCGCTGGTGATCGCCGTGCAATCGAGCTCCATCTCGGCGGCGGCGCTGGCCAAGATCCAGAAGATCGGCAGCATGATCGAGCCGTTGATCCTCGGCGAGCGCGGCGAGGCCGCGGTGCTGGCTTTCGACGACGACGTCAGAACTCTGCAGCCGTTCACCTCCGACCCGCAGAAGTTGATCGACGCCTTGCGGAAGATCGACTCGGGCGCCGGCGGCAGTTGCCTCATCGACGCCGTGATGCGATCCGTCCGCCTGCTCACCGGGCGGCCTCCCGATCACCGCCGGGTGATCCTGCTGATCAGCGAGACCAAGGACCGGTCCAGCAAAGCAAAGCTCCAGGACGCCGTGACGCTCGCCCAGCAGAACAACGTCCTGATCTACCCGCTCACCTACTCCGCGTTCCTCACCGCCTTCACCGCCAAGCCGGGGACGGCGCCACAGCCGGCCGGCGGCGCCGGCGTCAACCTGCTGGCCATCTTCACCGAGATCGCGCGCCTGGCCGAGGTCAACACGGCGGAGGCGCTCTCCCAATACACCGGCGGCCGGCGTCTTTCCTTTCTCAAGCAGAAGGGTCTCGAGCAGGCCATCTCTCTCATCGCCGAAGAGCTGCACAGCCAGTATTTCCTCAGCTTCACCCCGCCGGCGCCGCAGCGCGAGGAGTTTCACGAGATTCGAGTGGAGATTCGCGGCCGGCCCGACCTGGTCACCCGCACCCGCCCCGGCTACTGGCTGGCCGGCCCGCCATCGCCGTAACCGGCTCCTCTCTTGTGGTAGAAATAGGTGGGGCGACGCTTATGACCCAACGACTCACCACGGCGCAGGCCATCATTCGATTCCTCCAGAACCAATACACCGAGCGGGACGGCGCCGCGCGGCCGTTCTTCGCCGGGTGCTTCGGGATCTTCGGGCACGGCAACGTGGCCGGCATCGGCCAGGCGCTGCACCAAAATCCGAGTTTCCCCTACTATCTCTGCCGCAATGAGCAGGCCATGGTGCACACCGCGGCGGCGTTCGCCAAGATGAGCAACCGGCTGCGGACGCTGGTCTGCACCACCTCGATCGGGCCGGGGGCGACCAACATGATTACCGGGGCAGCCGCCGCGACCATCAATCGCGTCCCGGTGCTGCTGCTGCCAGGCGATATCTTCGCCCGCCGCAACGTGGCTCCGGTGCTGCAGCAACTGGAATCGCCCGCCACCCAGGACATCTCGGTGAACGACTGCTTCCGTCCGGTCTCGCGCTACTGGGACCGCGTCGAGCGGCCGGAGCAGATCCTGACCGCGCTGCCCGAGGTGATGCGTGTGCTGACCTCGCCCGCCGACACCGGCGCGGTAACCCTCGCCCTGCCCCAGGACGTCCAGGCCGAGGCCTTCGATTACCCGGCCGAGCTGTTCGAGAAGCGGGTGTGGACCATCCAACGGCCGCGGGGCGATGCGGAGATGCTTCGCCGGGCCGTGGAATGGATCCGCGCCGCGCGGCGGCCGCTCCTCGTCGCCGGTGGCGGCGTGATCTACTCCGAAGCGACCGAGGCTCTCTCGCAATTCGCCGCTCAGACCGGCATCCCGGTGGCCGAGACCCAGGCCGGCAAAGGCGCGCTGCGCTACGACCACCCCCAGGCGCTCGGGGCCATGGGCGTGACAGGGACCCCGGGAGCCAACATCCTGGCGCGGGAAGCCGATCTCATCATCGGCGTCGGCACGCGTTACAGCGATTTCACCAGCGCCTCCAAGACCGCCTTTCAGAATCCCGAAGTCCGGTTCGTCAATATCAATGTCTGTGAGTTCGACGCCCATAAGCACGCCGCGTTGCCCCTGGTGGCCGACGCCCGCGTGGCGCTCCACGAGCTGGCCGAGTCGCTTCGGGGCTACCAGGTCGACGCCGAGTACCGCTCTCGCATCGACCGCTTCCGGTCCCAGTGGGAGCAAGAGGTCGATCGTATCTACCACCTGAAGCACGGACCGCCCATCAGCCAGGGCGAGGTGATCGGAGTGGTTAACGAAGTCTCGGAGCCGCGCGATGTGGTGGTGTGCGCCGCCGGCAGCCTGCCCGGCGATTTGCACAAGCTCTGGCGCACGCGCGACCCCAAAGGCTATCACCTCGAGTACGGCTATTCGACCATGGGCTATGAAATCGCCGGGGGCCTGGGCATCAAGATGGCCGATCCCGAGCGCGAGGTCTACGTGATGGTCGGCGATGGGTCGTACCTCATGATGGCGCAGGAGATTGTCACCTCGATCCAGGAAGGCTGCAAGCTGAACATCGTGGTGCTGGACAATCACGGCTTTTCGTCCATCGGCGGCCTGAGCCGGGCCTGCGGGAGCGGCGGCTTCGGAACCGAATACCGCTACCGCCGCAACGGCTCACTCGGCGGTGACCGGCTGCCGGTCGACTTCGCCGCCAACGCCGCCAGCCTCGGCGCCTGCGCCGTCAAGGTCGAGACACGCGAGCAATTGTCCCAGGCCCTCCGGGCGGCGCGGAGCCACGATCGCACTTCGGTCGTGGTGATAGAAACCGACATCGACGCGCGCGTGCCGGGCTATGAATCCTGGTGGGATGTTCCGGTGGCCGAGGTGTCCGAGATCGAGACCGTTCGAGCGGCGCGGCAGGCTTATGTGGCCGCTCGGGGGAAGGAGCGCCACTACCTCTGATGGAAGTCACCGTTCTCGGCCGCATCGGCTACGATCTGTACTCGGAAGAACCGCACGTCCCTTTGCCTCAGGTGAGGCGCTTCTCACGATATCTGGGGGGCTCTAGCGCCAACATGGCGGTGGGGCTGGCGCGGCTGGGCGCCGAGGTGGGCATCGTCGGGGCGCTGGGGAATGATAGCCTCAGCCGCTTCCTGCTGGATTTCTTGGGCGCCGAAAAGGTGGACACGAGCCACGTCAAGATCGTCCCGGGCTACCTTCCATCGCTCTGCTTGACTGAGGTCTCGCCGCCCAACCACTTTCCTCAGGTCTTCTACCGCCGCGATCCCGTCGATACGCAGCTCGATTTGGAGGAAGCCGATCTCCAGTATCTGGCCACGGGCCGCATGTTCATCACCAATGGCACGTCGCTCTGTGCTTCGCCTTCGCGCGAATCGACCTATCTGGCGCTGGAGCGGGTGAGCATGCAGCGGGTAAGCATGCAGCGGGCGCGCCCGGGCGGATCCCACGTGGTGCTCGACGTGGATTACCGCGCCATGTCGTGGCGCCGGCCGGAAGACGCCGGCCTGGCCGTACGCCTGGCCTTGCCGCTGGTCGACGTGCTGATCGGCAACGACCTCGAGCTGAAGCTGGTCACCGGCGCCTCGACGCTCGACGACGCAGTAGCCATGCTCAGAGTGCGCGTGCCCATCCTGGTTTCCAAGATGGGCGATCTCGGTACGCGCGTTTGCGTGGGCGAGGCCTCTGTCTTCCTGCCGCCCTATAAGGTCGAAGTGGCCTCCACCATCGGCGCCGGTGACGGCTTCGCCTCGGGCTTTCTATACGCCTTGCTGCGAGGCATGCCGATAGCGGATTGCCTGCACTACGGCAACGCCGCCGCGGCCATCGTGGTGAGCCGCCTGAGCTGCTCCGAGGCTATGCCCACCCTCGCCGAAGTGGAGCGGCTGATCGAAGATCAAAAGGCAGGCCGAGCCGCCGGTTAGCGCCCGTCATAGAATTACCATGCCAGCACGCCGAGTCCGCTTGCTCACGCGCGCGGCTCAGAAAGCCCTTCCGAGCCGCGACCGTCAGTGGCTTGACCAGGGCCAGGAGCCCTTCGGGCTGCTGGAACGGCTCACCGCCCGAGATCGACACGCCGTCGATGCTGCCGCCCAGGCCGACGATCTTGCCCACCAGTTCTTCGACCTCGGTCTCGCGGCCTCCGCCAGGAGAGTGGGTCTCCGGGTTGAAGCAGCCGGGGCAGCCGATCGTGCACCCCTGAAACCAGATCACCGCCCGCACGCCGGTCGTGCTCATGGGATTCACCTTGCGAAGGGTCCTCCGCTATAATAGTGCCGAGGCGGGATATGACTGCGAAACAAGAGATCCACAGCCTGGTGGAGGAGATGTCGGAGAGCCAGGCGCAGGAGCTCCTGGAGCAACTTCGCTATGACTCGGCGGCGGCGGATGACGAGCCCTTGACCGAAGAAGACCTCGCCTCCATCGAGCGGGGCGCGCGGGATATTCGAGCCGGCCGCGTCAAGTCTCTCGACCAACACGAGCGCGAGCGCGGGCTGTGATCCCGGCTGCGGGCTTCCGCATCGCCCTGTCGGCCGAGGCGGGAAAAGCTCTGGACAGGCTGGACCGGCCGACGGCCGATCGCATTCGCGCCCGCCTGCGCCAGCTCGAGGCCGATCCCTTCGAGGCACGGATCTCCAAGCCTCTCGTCGCTGCCGAGGGAAAGTGGTGGCCCGTTTCCTGCACGAACCGCTGGTACTGCGCGTTCGTCACCGGGTGCAGCGCCCGGTAGAACCCCGGCAGCGCCACGGGGAACTTCTGGTCCCCCGCCAGAAACTCCCCTCGGGAATCAGGACCAAAAGCGTCCCGTCCTTGGCGTTTTCGATCAGCCAGTTCTCCGGCAGGGCCTCCAACAACATCCCGGCCTGATCAAAGCTCATCGGTTGCGCTCCGTATCCGACTGGATTTCGCGCCCTCGGCTATAATGAAGTGAGGCCGGATATGACCGTTCATGAATGCATCGTGGAGCGGGACGGCGGCTTGTACGTCGCCGGCAGCCGAATATCTTTGGCCTCCATCGTTTACGCTTTTCGCGAGGGCGCCTCGCCGGAGACCATCCGGCAGAACTTCCCCTCCCTTTCCCTGGGACAGGTGTACGGAGCGATTGCCTTCTATCTGAATCATCCGGAGGAATCGGAGGCCTACCTCCAGCACCTGAAGAAGAAATGGGACGAGCTGGAGCGAAAGGGCCAGCCCCCTGCCGGGGAAGTGCAAAAGAAGCTCGACGATGCGCGGCAACGCCGACTCGCCCGGCGTCCATGATCCGGCGCTTGCTGTCTGACGCCGATCTAAACCTGGCGATTGTTGCCAGCGTGGTTCGCCGCAACGCAGCGGTCGATTTCAAACGTGCGGAGCAAGTTCCCCTCGAAGGCCTGCCGGACCCCGCCGTTCTCGCCGTAGCTGCTGAGGAGGGACGCGTGCTGGTCAGCCATGATGTTGGAACGATGCCGGGCCATTTCCGCGATTTTGTCCGGCAGCGGGCCAGCCCGGGTTTGATTCTGATCCCGCAGGAGTTGCGAATTGGAGAAGCGATCGAGAGCCTGTTGCTGATTTGCGACGCCTGCGAGCCGCAGGACCTGGAGAACACAATTTGCCTCCTACCCAGTCTGGTGCTGCTCCGGTTCTGAAGCCTCGCGATCCAGGAGCAGGCTGGTAAACAAACAGTAAATTCAAGTCCTGGCGCACCGGATCACCGCGTGCAGCGCAGATAGAACACCGGCTGCTTGCGCCGCGACAGGAGCGCTGCCCCGTGCCCTCCAGGCTCCTCGCCTACTTATACGTGGTAGAGGTGCCGATGAACTGGGTGTAG
>JBGOUJ010000072.1:0-19515 GCA_041477005.1 Terriglobia bacterium
AAACCGTGGGCGATGTCGATCTGCTGGTCACCGGGCCCGCGGCCCAAGCGGCGCTCGACCGGTTCGTCGCCGGGCCGAGGGTGGAAGAGGTGCTCGGGCACGGTGAAAACAAAGCCAGCGCCAAGGTGGGACGCGACGGTTTGCAGGTGGACGTGCGCGCGCTTCCGCCGGAGAGCTTCGGCGCGGCCATGCAGTATTTCACCGGCAGCAAGGACCACAACGTGGTCCTCCGCAACCGGGCCATCAAGATGGGATTCAAGCTGAGCGAATACGGCCTGTTCCAGTCAAGCGACGATATAAAGGTCGCTGGTACAACAGAAGAAGAGATATATCTAAAGCTTGGCTTGAAGTGGATTCCGCCGGAGATCCGAGAGAATACCGGCGAAATCGAAGCCGCCGCCGAAGACCGGCTCCCGGCTCTCGTCGAGCTTAGCCAGATCCGCGGCGACGTTCACGCCCACACCACCGCCACTGACGGCCGCAACTCGATCGCCGAGATGGCCGCTGCGGCCCGAGCCGCGGGCTACCAATACCTGGCCATTACCGACCACTCCAAGGCCCTCGCCATGGCCAACGGCCTGGACGAAAGGCGGCTGGTCGAGCAGATCCAGGAAATCCGCCGCGTGGCCGCCGATTTTCCTGAACTGACGCTGCTGGCCGGCTGCGAGTGCGATATCCGCCAGGATGGCAGCATGGATCTCGACGACGAAGCCCTCGCCCAGCTCGACCTAGTGATCGGCAGCGTCCACAGCTACATGAACATGGAATCCGGTCCCATGACCGACCGGCTGCTGCGGGCCATGGAAAACCGCTACGTGAACATCATCGGCCATCCCACCGGCCGTCTTCTGCTGCGGCGCGAGGGCTTTCCGTTCGACTTCGACCGCGTCGCCATCGAGGCGGCCAAGCGGAAGATCCATTTCGAGATCAACGCCAGCCCCGAGCGGCTCGATCTCTCGGCCAATCTGCTGCGCGCGGCCAAGGCCAAAGGGGTCCGGTTTGTCATCTCGACCGACGCCCACCACATCCGCCACCTGGACAACATGAAATATGGCGTATGGACAGCCCGGCGGGGCTGGCTCGGCCCCAGTGACGTGCTCAACACCCTGGACGCCGCGGCCTTTCGCGCGGCCTTGAAGAAGTAGGAGGAGGCGAGCTATGACCGACTTGCGTTACCCCATTGGAAAGGCCCAGCTCGAAGGCGAAATCACCGGCGAGCGGCGCCGGAAGTGGATCGATGAGATCGAGGAAGCGCCCGCGAACCTGCGGGCGGCGGTGGCGGGACTGTCGCCGGAGCAGCTTGACACTCCCTACCGTCCCGGCGGCTGGACCGTCCGCCAGGTGATCCATCACGTGCCCGACAGCCACCTGAATAGCTACGTGCGGTTTCGGCTGGCCCTGACCGAGGTGGAGCCGACCATCAAACCCTATCAGGAAGACCGCTGGGCCGAGTTGACCGATGCGCGCTCGGCGCCGATTGAAGTCTCGCTCCACCTGCTCGAGTCGCTGCACCGGCGGTGGGTCCTGTTGCTGCGGTCGCTCGCCCCGGGCGACTTGGCCCGCACCTACCGGCACCCCGAGATGGGCGTCCGGACCCTCGATCAAACCTTGGGCATCTACGCCTGGCACGGCCGCCACCACGTGGCCCACATAACCTCGCTGCGCGAGCGCCAGAGGTGGTAGATGGCACGGTTCTCAATCGTCTCTTCCCAAGAATTGTTGCGCACGCGGGTGTTCACCGTGAGCAGGGAGAAAGCCGTCGAGCCCGGCGGCATCACCATTGACCGCGAGATCGTCCATCACTGCGGCTCGGCGGTCATGCTGGCCCACGACCGGCAAGGCCGGATCCTTCTGGTACGGCAGTTTCGCCTGCCCGCGCGGCGCAAGCTGTGGGAGTTGCCGGCCGGCCGCCTCGACAAGGGCGAAACGCCGCTGCGCGCCGCCCGCCGCGAGCTGATCGAAGAGACCGGCTACCGCGCTCGCCGCTGGACACGCCTGGTTCGGTTCTACCCGAGCCCCGGCTATAGCAGTGAGCGTATGACCATCTTCCTGGCCGAAGATTTGACCCCGGGGCCGGCCCGGCCCGAAGCCGATGAGTCGATCGAATCGCGCTGGTTCACGGCCGCCGAGGTTGAGAAGATGATCCGCGGTGGCCGCATCGCCGACGGCAAGACTCTGGTGGGCGTCCTCTGCCTCTGGAAGCGCCTCGGCCGACGATAGGGGCGCCCGCTACGCCGACCGGCCACGGGCAAACCGGACGGTGTCGGGCCTTGGGAGTCCCTGGTGGCCACAAATTGGGGCGCACCAGTCCGGTGCACACTCCAAAAAAAAGTAGCAGGGCGTTCTGGGGCTTAGGGAGATTTTATTGGGTTGGGTTTTTGGTTACTGCAATCCCGCCGCGACAAAGGGGTGGAAACAACCGGGGTGGGAATAGCCCTGCTACCAGTCGCGACCTATTTTTGAAAGAGACTTTTTGCATAATCATCGAGCGGGCGCGCCGGCCGTGCCGGCGCGCTCGCCGGAGAAACAAAATCGTTAAAAGACCCAGCTAATGCCGAAGGCCGGCATCCATTGATGGACCATGCCGCTGATGCTGGCGCCCGGCGCTGCGGCGAACACTTTCGGCACTTCCGTCACGTAGTCTCGGACTTCGGCGCGGAACATCATGTTCCTGGAGAGATGAACCTTCACGCCGCCTCCGAAATCGACCACTCCCATCGTCTGTCTGGTGCGACTGAGCAAAGCTAGGTTGCTGAGCGGCTGGAAGGCCTGTTCGGCTCCGACGCCCTGGTAGACCTTCAACCCGCCGCCGCCGGCCGCATAGAGGCGAATGCGGGCGTTGCGCGGCTGCGCGTAGACGAGCAGGTCGTAGTGAAACACGTGGGTGTGTGCGCCAAAGCTCGTCTCGGTGTTGCCGGACTTGAGCTTGAGATCGTTGTGAGAAAACACGTAGCGCAGCTCGCCGCCCAGGTGGTCGTTCATGTTCTGACCGAAGAAGAGGCCGCCCGCAGCGCCCGGCTGGAAGCCGATCGAGCCGAGCACCGAACCGGCTCTCACGTCGTTGCCCTTGTACGCACTGGCCACCGCCAAGGCGCCGGCTTCAAAGCTCTGCTGCGCCTGGGCCGTCGAGACGAAGCCCAGCAGGGGTACCAGGAACAGAAAAGCGTAGAAACGGTTTTTCATGTTTGTGTTGTCCTTTCGAAATATCGCTTCCCTCTCAATCGATGACCCGCACGCTGACCGTGGTGCTGGTGGTGCCCATGGAGATCGTCAGCGGGATCTGCAGGCCCGTGGCGACATCGCCGGGCACCTTCACGTTGATCTGGTAAACGCCCACAAACCCCGGCGCCAGCCCCGCGAAGTAAAGCGGCGCGCTCTTGCCGCCCAGCAAAATCTGGGGGGTCATGACGCTCGAGGAGAGCGGCGACGCCGGTCCGGGCGCCCCCGTATCCACCACCGGACCCACACCACCCAGGCCGGTGGCGAAGATGAGGAATGTATCATTGCGGTGCAGGGGGTTCGAGAGCGTCGCCAATAGGCCATTATTCGCCCGCACCACGGCCGGGAAGGTCCCCGATTGACCGTTGACGGAGATCTGGAAGATCGTCGGGGCTACGGTTTGGACATCGGCGTAATAGATGTCGCTCATGCCGCCCGGGGTGTGCAGCACGGTCGAAGCCCGGCCCGCGATCTCGAATGGCACCTGGCCGTTGATCTGGGTCGGAGAGACATAGAGCAAGGGCAGCCGCAAGCCGTTGAGCGTCACGCAGACGCTGCCGAGCGAAGTCGGCAGCGGCAGCGATCCGGCCGAAGCCGTATCGGTGGCCAGGCTCTGGCCGAAGATGCTGACCAGACCGCCCGGCGCCAGTGAGGGGCTGAAGTCGGCCGCGCTGGTGATGGCCGTCACCCGCGGGACAATGATGCCGGCGTCGAAGGCGCCGGGAAGCTGCACCAGCCCGGTGGTCGAGGTGGAGGCAAGGCTGCCGTTGCGCAGCCCGGCCAGGCTCCGCAGGAACGGGAACTGGATCGGGGTAAGAGGAGACTCCACCAGGCGGACCGGCGAGCGGCGGACAGTGGGCGTGCTGACGTCAAAGCGCTGGACGGTCCCGGTATCGGTGACCACGCCGGGCGGCGAAGTAGTTCTGACCGCGGCGTTGCCAACGAAAGCGAATCCGGAAGAAACGCCCGGGGCGTCGCTGAAGGTGGCCTGTGGCACCAGCGAGGCGTTGAGGAGGTTGCTGCCCGCCACCAGGGCTGTCGGCCCGGCGGCGATGGTGCCGATCAACGCGGTATACGGCTTGCGCGCATACACCACTTGCTGCGCTCCGGCGTCCCACAGCTTCACGTTGCCGTCCGCTTCGGCGATGAAGATGCCGGATAGGTTGGGCAGAGGCACCATCGCCGTATTGGCGTGGACCTGGTTGACGTACACCCCCAGGGTTGCCAATGCCGCCGCGTAGCGCGGAGGCACGATAATCGTATCCAGCCGGGCCGTCCCATCCGGACGGCGTGCAGCGGCCAGAGTGGTGCCGTTGTCGGCGGCTACCGAGATCGGGTTGTCGCCCGCGGGCAGGAAGAGGTAGCCCTCATTCTGCATCGTGTCCAGGTTGATGACCGTCAGGTTTTCACCGGCCGAGTTGGCGACCAGCAGGTAGTGGCCATCAGCGCTTAAACTGAGCCAACTGGGCCGGTTGCCGGTCCGGAAAGTGCCCAACAGCCGGAAGTCCGAGTTCTGGAAGACGTGCAATTCGTTCTTGGTCTGCTCGATCACGTAGAACTGGTCGCGCCGGGGGTCGGCCAGGACATCGACCAACTTGCCCGGGACCGGAAAGAGCTGACCGCGCTGGTCTGCGTCTTTCACGTTGATGTCGAAAGCAATCGGGCTGACCTGATTGACCGCGCCCTGTGAAGTGACCACGATCTGGCCGTGGGTGGTGCCCTGGACCTTCGAATACGCCGTAAAATCCGCTGTGACCTGGACATCGGCGGGCGCCGTCCCTTGCTGTGGATTGAAGGTGATTCCCTGCAGCGCCGTGCTCAGTTGGAAATCGGCGTTGCCGTCGAAGTGGAGAGTCCGGGTCAGCGGCGTCCGCTGGCAGAAATCAAACTGCAGGAAGACCTGCGAGGCGGCGGGGCGAAGCTGGGACTGCGCCGGGAGGTCGGACAAGGGCAGGTAGAGGACCCCCGATTCGCTCACGGCATAGAGGTAGCGCCCGCCGCCGCCCATCACCAGGCGACCGGTGATGCGCTCCGGCAGTTGCAGCCGGTCGCGAAGCGTTAGATTGTCGGAATCCTGGACCAGCAGCCGCGGCGGCAGCAGGTTCGCGGTCGTGCTGGTGCCGCCCGTTCCACCGGTCCCACCGGTGCCCGTTCCGCCGGTGCCGCCCGTACCACCCGTTCCGCCGGTGCCGCCAGTGCCGCCCGCGGGAGGCGCTGCGGCCGTGGCAGCGAGCTCGGCAAACGAGGCGAATACCCGTTTGTTTCCGAAGTCGATCACGTGCCCGCCGATGCCCACCTGGCTGGTGTCAGAGTCCGGAAACTCGGCCATCACCCGCAACTGGCGATCGATCAGGTACTGGCCAGCCATGAAGGAATTGCCGTCGAAAGCGGTGGTTACGACCGGTGGATTCAAGGGATGGATGAATGTGGTCAGCAGGCGCACGTTCAGGACTGCCGCCGGAGCCGGCACGCGGTAGACAAACGCGAAAGACTCCGACAGCCCGAAGATGTAGTTCCCGTCGCCGGAGGGGGCCATACTGGCCTTGGTGACCTCGTGCGGGAAGGTGGGCGCCGGCACCGGCAGGGTCAGCTCGCCCAGCGAAGCGATCGTGGTGACCAGCTCGAAGGTCCCGCCGTTGGGCCGGAAGCGCTGGATGTCCAGCGTGGTCACAATCAGCGCCACGCCGTCAGCCCCAAAGGCCACCGCCAGAGGGGGGCTGGTAATGGCATAGCTCTGGCGCGACAGATCGTTCATGTTGACCACGGTGACCGCGCTGAGAGTGGGGACACCCTGGTTGTTGTAGTTGGTGACCACCAGGAATTGGCCGTCCGGAGACAGCGCCATGCCCGACGGGGACCGGCCCACGTTGAGAGAGCTGACCAGCTTGTTGGTGCTGGTTGAGATCACATCCACCGTGCCGGAAGTGAAATCGGCCGCATAGAGCGAACCCCGCGGCTCGTCCAGCACAATTTCACTGATGTGTCCGGGAAGCAGGATCGCGCTGCCAAAGGTTCCAGCGACGGCCGGGCCACCCGTGACCAGGCCGCCTACGATCCCTAACCAGACACTGAGTGAAGTTCGAAGTACCAGGGTAGTTCTTGTCATGTCTCTCTCTCCTCGCAACACCGGCCGACCCAGGACCGCAGCCAACTGGGGGCGGTCGACCAGCGCCTTACAGCCCGGATTGACTACTCCACACCTTCGGGACCGAGGCCTCCGACACCCTGAGGAATCGCGTTTCGCCTCCCGTCCCTAATCGTCATTTGCTCCTTGCCACCTTAGGTGGCAGCCGCCGGCAGGACACTAGCTGGCGCCGTTCCAATTGCCTCACCCCGCCAGCGTCGCTTGGACGCCCAGACTGGCGGGGGCTGCCTGCCGGCGGCGCTGCTCGCACCGCTGGAACGGCGCTAGTTCTGCTGTCCCTGCTGGTCCTTATTCCGACGCCGCAACACGATGACTGCCAGCAGCACCAGCGCCACCACCCCGCACACCACTCTGACCACTAATGGATCCATTGTTTTCTCCTTTTCAACCGTTCATCATCGGGAGCAACTCCCGGAAAATCCGCACCACGATCGGTCCCACCGTCACCACAAACAACGAAGGCAAGATGAAGAAGAAGATCGGGAAGACGAGCTTCACGCCGATCTTGGCCGCCTTGGTCTCGGCCTCCTGCCGCGCCTGCACCCGCATATAGTCCGAGTGGCTTTTCAACGACCCGGCGATCGAGGTGCCGAAGCGATCGGCCTGCACCAGCACCGCGACCAGCTTCTTGACCTCGTCCACGCCGGTCCGCTGGCCCAGATCCCGCAGGGCGTCCGCGCGCCGCTTGCCGGCGCGCATTTCCAGGTTCACCACGGCGAATTCCTCGCTGATCTCCGGGTGGGCCGTTTGCAGCTCCTTGCTCACCTGCATGATCGCCTGGTCCAGGCCGAGGCCCGACTCCACGCAGACCACCAGCAGGTCCAGGCCGTTCGCCATGCCCTTCTTGATCATCTTCTGGCGCTTCTTGGCGGCGCGGCGCAGGAACTCGTTCGGCAGCAGATAGCCCATCACCGACGCCATCAGGATGTAGAACATCGAGTTGTCGCCGCCGAGCGAAAAGCCCAGCGTCGGGATGGCCACCACCAGCGGCAGCACCCCGGCCATCGTGCCCTTGACGCCGTAAAGCACCCGCAGCGCGTTGGGGTTGCGAAAGCCGGCGCTCATCAGCCGCCGCTGCAGCACTCCGCTGTCTTTGGGGCTGGCCGGGATGACGTTGCCCAGCTTGCGCATGATTTCGCGGAAAGCCAGGCTGGGATGCGTCAGTTGCTGCTCGCTGGCCGCGATCTCGCCGGCGATGCGGTCCAGGGCCGCCTTCGGCCGCACCCAGAGGTTCATGCCCAGCAGCGACAGCACCCCCACCAGCAGGGCGAACAAAATGATGGAAGAAAGCAAAGCCATAATGTTTCTCTAAGAGCGCCGTCAAACCTCGATGTCAATGATCTTGCGAATGGTCAGGAACCCCAAAAACTGCAAGCCGATACAAACCACCAGCATGATCTTGCCGGTCGGGTCGTTGATGAAAAACATGATGTAATCCGGGTTGGTGTAGAACATCAGGACCGCCACCGTCATCGGAATCATCGAAAGCACCAGGCCCGAAATGCGGCCGTGCGCGCTGATGGCCCGAATCTGTCCGCGCAGCTTGAACCGCTCGCGGATCAGGTAGGCCAGGTTGTCCAACAGCTCGGCCAGATTGCCGCCGGTGCGCTTCTGCAGCAGCACCGCCGAGACGAAGAAGTGCACGTCGATCAGCGGCACGCGTTTGCCCAGCTTCTCCAGCGCCACATCCAGCGGCAGGCCCAGGTTTTGCTCCTCGAAGGTCCTCTTGAACTCGCCGGCGATCGGCTCCGGGAATTCCTTGTGCAGCATCTCCAGAGAGACCGAGAAGGCGTGGCCGGCGCGCATGGCGCGGGATACGAATTCGAGAGAGTCGGGAAACTGCTCCTCGATCTTGCCCAACCGCTGGGAGCGCTTCTGCCAGATAAAAATGAATGGCAGGGCGGCGCCGATCAGCGTCCCGATCGGCGAAATAGGCCTGCCGCGCGGCAAGAGATACCAGAAAATGTTGAAGAACACTACCGCCAGAAACAGCGAGGCGTGGACCAGTTGGGACGGCTCCCACTTCAGCCCCCCTTGCTCGATGTAGTCCTTCAACTTGGTCTTGAGGTCGCCGCCAAGCAGGATCTCGGCAAACTTTCGCCTTTCCAGGCCTTCGGACTTGATCAGTTGCGTCTGCTTGAGGGCTTTGGCGGTTCGCACCCTTCCCGACAGCCGGTCCTTGATCTCGTCCACGTCCCGCTTGTGCATCGAGCGCGAGACCACCCGCGAGGCCAAAAGGGTGGTCATCAGAACCGCGAGGAAAACAACGACTGCCATGGCCATAATAAAATCCTGATCCTGGGCCGTAGATCGTGGGCCCGAAGGCTTCCCTGCGATCTACCAGGCCCGTTCTGCGATGCTTCCCTAGCCGACGTCCTCCGTGCTCTCGAACATCTCCATGGGTAGCCGCATGCCGGAGGCCAGGAACTTCTCATAAAACTTGGGACGGATGCCGGTCGCCGAGAAGCGGCCGATGACCCGGCCTTCCTGATTCACGCCCCGTTTTTCAAACACGAACAGGTCCTGCAGCGTCACCACCTCGCCTTCCATACCGGTGACCTCGGTGACGCTGGTCACGCGCCGCGTGCCGTCGCTCATGCGCGCCACCTGCACGATCAGGTCGACGGCAGCGGCGATCTGCTGGCGAATGGCGCTGAGCGGCATGTTGCCGCCGCCCTGCATGACCATCACTTCCAGGCGGCTGACGACGTCGCGGGGCGTGTTGGCGTGTACCGTGGTCATCGAGCCGTCGTGGCCCGTGTTCATGGCCTGCAGCATGTCCAGCGCTTCCTCGCCGCGGCACTCACCGATGATGATCCGGTCCGGCCGCATGCGGAGGCTGTTGATGAGCAACTGGCGCTGTTTGATGGCGCCCTCGCCTTCCAGGTTCGGCGGACGCGTCTCCAGGCGCGCCAGGTGCGGCTGCTTGAGCTGCAGCTCGGCCGCGTCCTCGATCGTAACCACGCGCTCTTTGGGCGAAATGAACGCCGACAGCGCGTTCAGCATGGTCGTTTTGCCGGCGCCGGTTCCGCCGGAGACCACGATGTTCAGCCGCGCCTTTACCGCCGCCTGCAGCAGCTCCAGCATGCTGCGGGTCATCGATTGCTTCTCCACCAGGTCGTCGGGCATCAGCTTGTCGGTGCCGAACCGGCGGATCGACAGCAGCGGCCCGTCCACGGCGAGCGGCGGGATGATAGCGTTGACGCGCGACCCGTCCGTGAGCCGGGCGTCCACCATCGGCGACGACTCGTCCACCCGGCGCCCCACCTGGCTGACGATCTTGTCGATGATCCGCAGCAGGTGCTGGTCGTCCTTGAAGGTGACCGTGGAGAGCTCCAACTGGCCCCGGCGCTCGATGTAAACCTGGCGGTGGGTGTTCACCAGAATGTCGCTGATGGTGGGATCTTGCAGCAGCGGCTCGAGCGGCCCCAGGCCGAAGACCTCGTCCAGAACCTCGTCGCAGACCTGCTGCCGCTCCATCGAGCTGAGCAGCGTCGATTCGGCGTCGAGCAGGGCCAGCAAGGCGGTACGGACCTCGCTGCGCATCTTCTGGTTGTCGATCGTCGCCAGCGCCTCGAGGTTGATCTTGTCGAGCAGCTTGCGGTGGAGAGTGAATTTCAGCTCCTGGTACTCGGGGTTGAGGGAGAGCTTCGTGCGGCCGGCGCTGCGCCGCAGCCGGTCTTCCCAGCCCACGTCTTGCTGCGTGTGTTGAAGGTTCGTTAGTGTAGCCATAGTCGTTTCTTGGAGTCCTCAACCCTCCGGCAGAAGGGCCGCCAGATTCAGGACCCCCACATTTTTCTGGCTTTTCTCCTGCGCCCGCTCCGGTCCGGCGATCCCGTCAACGAAGCGGCGAATGCGTTTTCCCAAGTCACAATTGGACGGCACCGGCCGGCCCACGGTCAGGGACCGGTGCACGGTGGCATAGTCATCCGGAAAGGTGGCATGCACCGGAAAGTTGAAGACCCGCTCCATGTCCTGGCAACTCAGCTCGTCGCGGCGGCTGCTGCGGTTGACCAAGACCCGGAAGCGGTCCCGGTTGAAGCCCATCTGGTCCAGGAAGCCGATGCACTTGCGCGTCATGTGCAGCGACGGCAGCTCGGGTGTGCAAACGACGAAGATCAGGTCGGCGTCGCCCAGCGTAGCCATCGAGATGCGTTCGTAAGCCGCCGGCAGATCCACCACCACCACTTCGTAGATCACGCGGCCGTATTCCAGCAGCTCATGCACGCGATGCCCCTCGAAGGCCATGGCCTCCGGCTTTTCCGGCGCCGGCATCACATCGAGGCCTCCCACGTTGGCGACCAGCGCGTTCCACAGGCTGGTGTCGAGCTGGTCGGAGTGCCGGATGCCGTCCAGCAGCGAGTAGCTGTGGCTCAGCTTCAGCGCGAACGAGAGGGTGCCGCCGAGCATGTCGAAGTCGGCCAGCAGGATCTTTTGCTGCCCGTCCTTGCGCAGGGCGAAGGCGGTGTTGTACGCCAGCGTGGTCGCGCCGTAGCCGGCCTTGGCGCCCACGAAGGCGATCAGCTTGCCGCGCGCCGGCTGCGTCCGCTCCTCGTTTTCCCGCAGCCGCAGGACACGGGCGATGACTGTATTCTGCGTGGGGATGTCGAACGGGGCGCAGAGAAACTCCGTGGCCCCGGCCCGCAGCGAGCGCATAATCACTTCCGCGTCGCTGGTGGGATGCAGCCCGATGATGTGCACCGTCGGCCGGAACGAGGTGATGTAGGGCATCAGCCCCAGCGCCGTCTCCAGGTGCGAGCTCAGATCGAGCAGAATCAGGTCGGGCCGCAACTGCCTCACGCGCATGTCCAGGGCCTGCGGCGTGGGATAGGTCTTCACGTCGGCCAGGATGTTGAACGTCTTGTTGTCGGCCAAAGTGCCGGTGAACTGCTGGGCCAGCGTCCGATTGGGGCAAATCAGCAGCGCCGTCAGTTCCGCTCCCTGTTTGATTGCGTACGGTGCCATCTTTCACTCCCTGGACCGTTCCGTCCCTACTTCTTCTTCATCTCCGGATGCAGAGGCATCAGCTCGACCGGCAGAGGAATCTCCGGCTTCTTGTCGCCCGCCGCTATGGCCGAAGCAAACTCCGGAGTCACCAGCACGAGCAGCTCGCTGTTGTTCTTGTTTTCCGCCCGGGTCTTGAACAGGTTCCCCAGCAGGGGGATGCTCGCCAAGCCGGGAATCCGGGACAGGTTTTCCGTGACCCGGCGGTCGAGCAGGCCGGCGATCACAAAACTCTGGCCGGCCGAAAGCTCGATATCCGTCTCCACGCGGCGGGTGGAAAGCGCCGGGATGGTGAAGCCCGAAATGCTGAGCGCATTGGCAAAGTCGAGCGCGCTGACCTCCGGCCGCACGTGCAGCTTGATGGTTTCGGAAGCCGTAAAAATGGGCAGAAAGGTCAGCTTGATGCCGAACTCCCGAAACTGAATCGAAATCGCCCCGGCGTTGGCGCCGCCCTGCACCACCGGGAAGGGGAACTCGCCGCCGACCAGGAAGCTGGCTTCCTTGCCGCTGGTGGCGACCAGGTTCGGCTCGGCCAGGATCTCGATCAGGTTATTGGTCTGCAGATCCTTGATGGCCGCGCCCAGGTTCAGGTCGGGCCGGAAGGCGAAGACATTGAGCAAGTCGCTCAGGCTGAAGGTCGAGGCGGTGCCGGTCACCGACCCGCCGATTCTCCCTTGCACCGTCGGGGTGGTGGCCCCGCCGAACTGCTGCGTGCCGACCGCGCCGATCGTGTTAAACGCGCCGGTGCTGAACAGATTGACGCCCAATTGCTGGACCGCCGTCCGCTGCACCTCGGCGAAGCGGACCTTTAGCAGGATCTGCTTCTCGTTGAGCGGCGCCACCGCCAGGTTGTTGACCACGGGGCGGCCCAGGCTGGCAGCCATCAGCCCGGCCTTCTCCGCCACCGCCACGGAGCTGACACGCCCGATCAGCGAGACCGTCTTTTCGGTGGCCATCAACTGGATGTTCTCGCCCGGAAACGTGCCCTGGAACTGCTGCTGGATCTGCTGTACATTGGCCCCCACGTTGAGGGTGAAGAAATTTCTCTCGCCGTTCTTCGACCAGATGACCAGCGTGGTGACGCCCGGCCCTTTGGCGTTGAGCAGCACCTCCTTGGTGGAAACGGCTACCGCGTCGGCGACCTCCGGGTTGGAGATCGAGATGCGCGCAATCTCATCGGGGTGATCCAGAATGACCGACTTGCCGACCGTCATCGTCAACTCCTCGTTACGGCCCGGCGCGGCCGGCGCGCTGTCGGCCGCTCGCAGAGCTGGGCCGGCTAGGGCAATCGCCACCAGGGCGAAAACGAGCGGCCCGACAAGGAAAGCCGGAATGGGGGGGCGATTTCGCATATTGGCACCTGATCCTCTCGCCGGCCCCTGGAGCCGCCCCTCGCGGGCGGCGGCAGCTCTCCGGGCCGGTCTGGTTCTGTCTCCGTCAGTTCTTGTCGGGCTTGTTGAACCCGACGGTCTCCACGGCTCTCTTCTCTCCCCGGATGACCTCCACCTGCTGTATCACTGGCGGTGGCGGCGGCAGGGCCACCGTCGGCGGGGGCGTGGCGGCGGCCACCCGCACCGGGCGAGGCCGCGGCTCCGCCTTCTTCTCCGGAGCTCCTCCGGAGTAGAGCGCGGTGACGCGGACGCTGGCCGGCTTCTCGGTCTTGTCGTCGGTCGGGTTGCGCAACACCAGTTGAATGCGCCCCTCGTTGGCCGCCAGGGTCAGGATCTCGGCCTGCTCCGGTGTGGCCAGCATGGTCACCACCGGCACGTTTTCCGGTTGCCCGCGCGGATCGGGCTGAATCTTCGTGCCGGCGCTGATCACCAGCATGTTTTGGAGCACGGTGGTGGTCATGCGGTTATTGTCACCGCCGCCGGGCGCACTGCCGGTAACCAGCACGTCCACCCGCGTGCCGGCAAACACAAAGCCCGACACCGCGATGACGTCGGTGACGCGCACCGAGACGGCCCGCATCCCCGGGGGAATGATGGAGCTGAGGCCCACGCCCGCGTTCTTTTCGCTCAGGCGTCCGACCACCAGCGGTTCTTCGGCCAACACGTGGCTCACCACCGCGCGATCCACTACGTCCTCGATCTTGGCGTATCCGCCTTTCGGATAGTTGTCCGCCGGCCACTTGACCACGTGCAGGTCGGAGGGTTTGACGGTGGTGCCCACCTGCATGTCGGCCGTGGCCACCACCAGATCTTTGGTTTCGTACTTCTCTTTGCGGGGGGAGTTGGCACGTACGGTGATCTGGTAGAAAATCGCGGAAACCAGCAGAGCCAGAACCACCGACATACCCAACACAGTCATGAATCGCTTGTCCATATTCGATCTCGCTTATCCGGCGGCGAAGGAAAGCAAAACTCCCAGGGTGATGGCCGGGGCGTAGGGAATCGCCTCGGGCCCCTTCGTCGCGCTGATTGGAATACTGCTTCGTAACTTGCGCACCAGCAGGAAGCCGAGCGCAAACAAGGCTCCTACAATGGCGGTGAGTAAAGCGGCCAGGAGTGTCTGCGACGCGCCGAGGACTGCGCCGAAGCCGGCCATCAGCTTGATGTCGCCCGCCCCCATGCCGCCGAGAAGGAAAAATACAAAGAAAACAAGAAAACCGACCAATGTTCCGGCCAGCGAGCTGCCCGCTCCCTTCCAGCCGTGCAACGCGGTCTGCGCCCCCAGGCCCAGCCCGAAGGCGGCCGCCGAGGTCTTGTTGGAGATGCGGCGGCGCCAGATGTCTTCGGCGGTGGCCGCCGCGCCGATCAATATCGAGATGGAAAGCAACCAGTGCATGGCTCGAAAAAAGGCGCCGAACCCCCTCCCGAGTCGGCCGGCCCAGCGCCACTCAGGCCGCCGGCCGCTCCGGGAAAGGGTCGCCGGCCGCCGACTACGACGCGGCCTTGGACAGAACGGAAGCCATTCTGCTGAAAATGGTGCTGATGCTGGTGGAAATACCCGGCAGCAGCGCCCCGGCTGCCACGGCGATGAAACCGGCCAGCAGGGCGTATTCGACCAGGTCCTGGCCTCGTGTTTCGCGAGCCAGCCTGATCAGGATCAAATTCAATCTCTTCATGTTCACTTCTCCTTTTATCTCTCGGACTGCACGGCGTCCCCTCGGCCGGTCGAGACCGACTCAACAGGGCGGGGGCGCGCCGCGGCGCCCTGAGCGGCCGGAGGCGGGCCGCACGACCTGCGGCCTCGCCCCCCTACGAAGGAACTCTTGCTTCCCCCTACCGCGAACCCCAACGAGCCCCCCGACTACGAAGCGGCGTTGGACAGAACCGACGCCATGCGGCTGAAGATCGTGCTGATACTCGTCGAAATGCCGGGCAGCAAGGCCCCGGCGGCCACCGCGATGAAGCCGGCCAGCAGTGCGTACTCCACCAGATCCTGACCTCGGGAATCGCGAAACAATGACTTCAAGAGGCAATACAGTTTGTTCACCTTGTTTCTCCTTGTGTCCCGAGCGGGACACCGCTTGGTTGGTCTGGCGGCCGGACCCGGCCCCGGGAGCGTCCCGAAGGACGCCCTAAGGCTCGCCCCGCAGGGCCCCCCACCCAGAGGGCTGCGGGTCCGACGCCATCTTGTGATCGGGGGGTTCGCGATGTCGCGGGCGCGCCGTTACGGGCGCGCGCGGCGCCGCGGCCGGAAGCAGATCGCACCGGACGCGAGCCTGCATCCATACCAGGGGAAAAACCAGGGGAAGACTTGTATCGCCGAGAAGTCGTACCAGAAGTCCGAACGCCGGCCAGCAGCGACGGCAAAAATCCACAATGAAAGGCGTACTCGGCCAACTCCCGCCCGCAGAACGCCTCTTCGGTCAAGCCCCGCAGCGGGCTGCCTGGATTGCTCTCGGTCATTGATATCTCACCAATCCTGCTCGTAGTCCGCATGAATGCTCAACTCTTGTCGCCGGGGGTTTCGCTGGGGCGGGCCACAGCGGTTTCGGTGGCCGGGCCCTGGGCGTTCACCCGCTCCAACAGCACGGCCTTGCCGTCGTCGTATTGCACTTTCCAGTTCGGGCTGGCTTTGATGGTGGTGGCCAGCGGCCAGTCGGTGGGCAGCAGCGCCAGGTCAAATCCGTAATGGTCGAAAATCTTGGCCCACTGGTGGTCCGAATTCATGGCGCGCAGGTACTCGTCGCCGAGTTCCGGTCCATAGAAGTCGCTACGCCCGTCGATAAAAACCTTCAGCTTGGGGTAGTAGCGATAGATCAGGTAGTCGGCCCATTGGTCGGAGGTGAAAATGCGCCGCCCCGCCAGCCGGCCCTGGGCGGCCTTGCAGGCCTCCACCGGGAACACCACGTTTGAGAACTCGGCGCGGAGCCTCTCCTGGCGCTGGCCCACGATCAGCAGCAGGCCGGTCAGCGCCACGCTCGCCGGCGCCAGCCAGCCGATCGCCCGCCGGGGATGCGCCGCCGTGCGGTAACCGCCGGCGCCGTAGTCGCGCGCCACCTGGTCGAGCGTGGCCACCACCCAGCTTTGGCTGCGCGCCGCCGCTTGCTCCCACAGCAGCGTCGCCTCGTGCGCCACCACCGGCGCCGCCACCACAACGAACTGCAGAATGTGACGTGCGGACTGCAAGGCCGCGTGCGCCCAGAACAGCAGCAGGAGCGCCAGGGTCACGTCGCGCCGCTTCAGCAGCGCCGGGATGCACGCCAGGCTGGCAAACAGCAGCACCTCGAAGTAGTGGATGCCTTCGCTACGGAAATCCGGGGAGCGAAACTCCCGGACGTGGTTCAAGATGAAATCGGAGCGCAGGTATTGGATGATGTGCTGGTGGAGGTGATACGTGTAGGGATTCACCAGCGTGGCGGCCGACGCCAACCCGAACAGGACGGCGTAGCGCCGCGAGCGCGCCCAGTTACGCGACGCGGCCGGCGTCCAAAGCGTCTCCGCCACGCTGCCGGCCAGATAGATCCCCAGCGCCGCCAGCAGAGCCAGGAATCCGCCGTGCAGGTTGGTCCACAGCACGCACAATCCCACCAGCGCGAACACCCACCGCGTCGCGCGGCGCCGGTCGGCCTCCAGCAGCCAGATGGCAATCGCCAGGAACAAGTAGCTGAACAGGTGAGGGCGGGCCAGCCAGTGAATGGTCGAGGCCGAGCTCGCAATAAGCATGAGGAATACTGCCACCAGCAGATTCGCTCCCTGCCAGAGCATGTAACGGAACATCAGCGCCGAAGTGGCGGCGATCAGCACCCCGGCGAAAAGCACCACCGCCGGCAGCCCCCCCGCCTGGTGTAGAGATGCCAGCACTATGTCGCTCAGCCACTCCCAGGCGTACCACGGCTGGCCGGCGCGCGAGAAGGAGAACAGATCCTGGCGCGGGAACGTCCGGTTGGCGAGGATGTATTCCCCGGTGCGGATGTGCCATCCGGTGTCGCCGTCCCCCAGCAGCATCACCGGACCGGCGGCCGCCAGGAACAGCCACAGCAGGATGGAAACGAAGACCAGCTCGCTTAGCGAGGGAACCCACCGCGAACTCGGTTTCAGGACGCTGTTGCTCATTGAAACAATTGACCCAGACTCTGTCGCGCCAAAGCAGAATAGTATCTAGTACGTATAGAAAACAATTCAGCAGGAGTATAAATTTTGATACCACCGGCGTAATAGATTGACTGCCAAGGTTGCTATGTCGAAATGAGAAGCCAGTGGTAGATTTCATACGACTGGAGTCATATGTCCAGCCCGCGTTTGGGGTTCCCCGGGGCTCTTCCGCCGGCCCTGCTTGCTGCCCCAGAGGGTCTACCACCGCCGGCGCCGGGCCCGGCCGCCCGAGTGTGCTAGATTTGAACTCCTCCCAGTACTTTCGGGTGGAAGCCTTTTGGTACTGTTCTTGCTTACGTAGGTCTGGGCATATGCCCGGCGCGCGTGGCTTACGCCATTGATGAAAGACTCCTGGGTCATCGGCTTTCTCTCGGTTACCGGCGTGCTACTGATGGCGGGGCTCGGCTGGCAGGTCCGGGACCGGCTGGCGATCGGGTCCAACGACTTCGCCAGTTTCTACGCCGGCGCCCGTCTGCTGGGCACCCCGGATCTTTACAATGCGGACCGGGCCGCCGAGTTGCAGCGCGGTCTGTTCGGGGCGACCTCCGACGCCTGGCGCTACATCCGGCTGCCGTTCCACGCCGCCTTTCTCTGGCCCCTGGCGCAACTGCCTTACCGCGCCGCCTACGTGGTCTGGGAACTGTTGTTGCTCGCGGCTTTCGCCGGCTTCATCCGGCTGTGGAGGCCGCCGTCGCAGGCGCTGACCCTGCTGTATTCCTGTCTGTCGCTTCCCGCCTTCGCCAGCGTGATGAACGGCCAGGATCTGACGCCGCTGTTGCTTTGTGTCGCCATCGGGGTGTCCCTGGAGCGCCGGGCCCGATCCTTTGCCGCCGGAGCGGTGTTTTCGCTATGCGCCGCCAAGTTCCATCTCTTCGTCCTGCTGCCGGTGCTGTTGGTGGCTCAAAAACGCTGGCGTTTTCTCTGGGGGCTGCTGGCCGGCGGGGTGGTTCTGGCCGCCCTGTCATTCGCGGTGCAAGGGCCTTCGTGGCCGCTCGAATATTACGCAGCGCTGCTCGACCAGCGGATTCATCCCCGTCTCGGCCACATGCCGAACCTGCGTGGGATCTCTTCCCTCTGGCCGCCCTTCCGGCTGCTGGAATGGCCCCTTGCGGCCGGCGTTGCCGTCGCCGCCTGGGTCGTCGCCCGCCGCATGCCTTTCGACTATGCTCTCGCGGCGGTGCTGGCGGGCGGGCTGCTCGTCAGCTATCACTCCTCCATGCCCGATTGCGCCCTGCTGCTGCCGGCGGCGCTGGTGATTCTCTCGACCACCGCCTTCGGCTGGCTCCGCTTTGCCGCGTTCGTGCTGCTGGTGCCGCTCACCTATTTTCTGCTGCTGCTGGAGTCTCCCCTGCCCGCCCTTGTGCCGGCGACCATTGGGCTATTCCTTTCCCTGATGGTGGTGGACGCCCAGCGCCAGCCGGCCCCAGTGGAAAAAGAACCGGAACCCATGCGGGCTGCTGGGGCTGCGGCCGGCGGTTAAGGCCGTAGAGTTGCACCCGCTTGCCGCGGCTCTCGAACACCATCGGAGGCGCCGCCTTCAATTGCGCCACTCGCTGGCAAAGCGCAGCCGGGGCAGAGCGCGCCTCATAGCGGCGAGGACGCGGGGAAGAGCACCGGACGGGCCGCCCGGCAATCGCTGCGATCGGGTTGCTGCAGGCAGTTGAGATCGTAGAGCTGTACCTTGTTTCCGCGGCTGCGAAATACGACCGGCAGCACCGACTTCAATTGCGCCATGCGTCGTTCAATCAGCGGCAGGCCGGTCTCCAGGTCGAAATCGTCCTCCGCGGCGACCCAGTAGCGTGCGCCGATGTGCCGCGCCACGTCGGTGATGCCCGCCAGGTCGCGCCTCAGGACCTTCTCGTCCTTCTTATAGAACGCTTCGGTCGAAAACGCGATCGGCCGCATGGCCTGCCGGCCCGTGTAGAAATACAAGATTACGTCCTGGTAGGCGATGAAGCGGATGCCAGGGTCGGCATTCTGCCGGATCCAATCGTAGGCCTGACGCTTTTCCTCCGCCAGCGCGGCGCGGCGAGCCATCGCCGATGGCAGCACCGGCGGAATGCCGTCCCTGTAATGAATGGCCGCCGACACCAGCAGGGATGTGATCCCGAGTCCCAGGATTCCGGCCAGGACCTTGTCAGCTAACGGCCGAGCGGGTCGAAAGTTTTCCCGCAGCATCGAAACAAGGTGCTTCGCTTCCACCCACAGCCCCGCGTAGAAGAGCGGCAGGAACAACAGCAAGAAGCGGTCCATCAAGCCGTAGTTCCAAAACAGTGCGACGGCTGCATAGAGCGGAAAAATGAAATGGATCGGCTTCCATTCCTGGGCGCGAGCCTGCCTGACGACGCCGGCCAGGATGCCGGCACTTAACGTGACGCCAAGAAGCATTCCGAAGTAGGCGTTCCCTTCCCCCAGCGTCGGGAACAAGCAAGAGGAGGCCGGCGCTTCCAGAAATAACCGGAGGTTTTCCGCGAGCATTGCCAGCAGCACGTCCGCGCGAGGCACGCAGAGCTTCCAGAAATCGAGGTAGCTGGTATAAAACAACCACGTCTCGCGCCAGCCGAGGCCGTCCGCATTCGCAACACCGGAGAACTGCGAGTGAGG
>JBGOUJ010000073.1:0-19499 GCA_041477005.1 Terriglobia bacterium
GGGGTAGTTTCACAAGGCTATCTCCTTTGCCGGCGCCGTCGCGACTATCTGAATCCGGCCGCCTGCCGGGAGCGCCGGGGCATCATAAGAGATCTGTGGCGGCGCAGCCTTAATCCCGCACGCTCAGAATCGGAGCCGGGACCGTGAGGGAGCGGTTCTCCAAGCGGCGGTTACGCCTCTCGCAGGGCCGCTCTTTCACGGTCGCGGCTCTGATTCTGAGCGTGCGGGATCAAGGCTGCGCAGCCACAGATCACTTATGATGCCCCGGCGCTACCCGGCAGGCGGCCGGATTCAGATAGTCGCGACGGCGCCGGCAAAGGAGATAGCCTTGTGAAACTACCCCCCGGCAAACTGAAGGGTCTTCAAGCGGTTTCGGATTCCCGCGGCGTCATCGCAGCCGCGGCCATGGACCAGCGCGGTGCGCTGCGCGCTCCGCTCGCCAAGGCTTGCGGCGTGAGCGAGGACGCGATCAGCGCCCAGCAGATGAGGGAATTTAAAGCGGCGGTGACCCGCTTGCTGACGCCGCACGCCAGCGCCATTCTGCTCGATCCCGAGTATGGCCTCGAGGCCGCCAGGCTGCGCCACCAGAATTGCGGCCTGCTGCTGGCCTACGAGAAGAGCGGCTACGACAACACCAGGCCCGGGCGCCGGCCCGAGCTGCTGCCGCTCGTCTCCGCTCGCCGGCTCAAGGAAATGGGCGCCGAAGCGGTGAAGGTGCTGCTGCATTACACTCCCGACGAGGACGCCTCGGTCAACGACGGCAAGCACGCCTTCATCGAGCGCATCGGCGCCGAGTGCGCGGCGGTTGATATCCCCTTCTTCCTCGAATTCGTAGGCTACGATCCGGCCGGCGGCGATGAAAAGGGCTTCGAGTTCGCGAAGAAAAAGCCGGAGATCGTCACCCGCAGCATGGCCGAGTTCTCCAAAGACCGCTACCAGGTGGACGTGCTCAAAGTCGAGATTCCGGTGAACCTGGCCTTCTCCGAAGGCGCCGCTTCTTATACCGGCCCCAGGGCCTACACCAGGAACGAAGCTCTGGATTGCTACCGCGCTGCCGCCGCCGCGGCGCGCCGCCCTTTCATCTACCTCAGCGCCGGCGTCAGCAACGAGCAGTTTACGGAGTCGTTGCGGTGGGCCGGGGAGGCGGGCGTCCATTTTTCGGGCGTATTGTGTGGCCGCGCCACTTGGAAGGACGGCATTCCGGCTTACGCCAGGCAAGGCGTGACGGCACTCGAGAAATGGCTCGAGGGCCAGGGCGTGGCCAACATCAACCTGGTGAACGAATGCCTGAAGACCGCCCAGCCGTGGTACGGCTTCTACGGGGCCAAGTCGGCGACCGATCTCGCGGCGTAGAATCTCACCACAGGAGAACGCAAAGGCCGCAGGGCCTACGATAAAAATCGTACCCTCCTAGTACAAAACCCTAATTCAGCCGATCCCCCGTTCGTGGTGTACTTTTAGAGCGGTCCCAGTGCGTTCAGTGCCGGACTGCCCGGACGCGGGTTCCTTATGAACAAAAGGCTATTGCCTCTGCTGGGTATCGCCTTTGTGGTGGCGGTGGTCTCGACAGGGATCTTCTATGGGCTGATCGCCGGCAAGCTCAAGAAGGCATCCGATGCTCCAGCGATACCGGTCGTGGTGGCCACCCGCGGCCTCGGCAAGGGCGTTGTGCTCGACAAATCTCACGTAAAGGTGATCGCGCTTGCGGAGCAGCCGACGGGCGCCTTTGCCAACCCGGAAGGCGTGTTGGGCTTGACGGTGCTGCAGCCGATCGAGGAAGGGCAGCCGGTTACCTCGCCCAGCCTGACCTCGCGGGATTCGGGGGCCGGATTAGCGCAAGCGATACCGGCCGGGCTGCGGGCCGTGTCTCTGCGCGTGACCGATTCACCGGGAGTGCTCAGCATGTTGCATGCCGGCCACCGGGTTGATGTGCAGGTGGTGCGCAACCGCAACGGCCCGAACGGCCAGGAGCCGGAATTGCGCACGGTCTTGCAGAACGTGGACGTGCTGGGCGTGCTGCCGGACGCCTCGGGAAAACCCAGTAGTGTGATCACCGTGCTGGCCAGGCCCTCCGAGGCCGACATGCTTAGCCTGGCCGACGCCGGCGCCCGCATTCGGCTGATCCTGCGCAACCCGACCGATCAAGACAAGCAGCTCTTGGCCAATCTGACTTTGGCGGCCCTGTTCCACAACGCGCCTGCGGCGCCCGGATCCCCGGCGCTGCAGGCGGTGGCCGCAACCCAGACCATGCGGCCGGCGTCCCTTGGACCGGCCGGTTCCGAGCCGGCCGGCCCGCAGGTGCAGGTGCGTGTGCGCGTGTTGAGCGCCAGCCCGGCGGCCCTCGAGGGTCTGAGCGCCGGGCTGGTGACAGCGCTGCGTTCGGATCTGCTCCAGGTTTCTGCGTTCCGCGACGGCTGGGATCTCGATACCGCCATCCAAGGCTTGCAGTCGAAACGGCTGATCGAGGTCCTGTCGGCTTCGAACCTGCTGACCGGGAACAATCAGGAAGTGAGTCTTCGGGCCGGTGAGCGTGGCGCCGCGTTGCGCGGGACGACGCGCGTGAGGATCCAGTTTCTGCCGTCGGTCAGCGCCGGCGGGAAGCTCCGCCTCCACGTGCAGCCCCAGATCACCTCGAAGCAGGGCCGGGAGGTCTCGACCCGCAAGCTCGAAACAGAGGTGGCGCTGGTGGATGGCCAGAGCCTGCTGGTGTCCGGCCTTGCCGAGCCGCCGGAACGGACATCGTTCGCGGCGCGTCTGTTTCCCGGACATGCTCCGAGCCACGCTGACGGCGAGTTGGTGGTGGTGGCCACGCCCCAACTGGTCAGTCCCTGGCGGGCCGAGCGCCGAGACGCCGCCCTTTTGAAGAGGCCCTAGCCCACATGCTCTCCGTGATCACCATCTTGGTGACGTTTGTGGCCACTTTTCTGGCCGCCACGATCGCCGTGGTGATGGCCTGGATGGTCATCCAGCGGCGATCGGGCCAGCAAGCCGATTGGGCGGCGGAGCTGTCCAACCCCGCCGGCTCGCCGCTGCTCAAGAGCGATGTCCTGAGCACGGTTTCCGTGATGGCCACCCTGCTCGCGCACTTCGACTTCGTCCAGGGCATGAAGGCGCGGCTGGCCGAAGCGAACCTCAAATGGTCGGTGGGACGGCTCACGGCGATGATGCTGCTCTCGGGCGCGGTGGCGCTCGCGGCGCTGGCCGGGGTGAAGTGGCTGCCGGGATGGGTGACGCTGGGAGCCGGCTGCGGGGGTGGCTATCTCCCGTATGCCTACGTGCTGCGGAAACGAGCGTCGCGGTTGAGGCAGTTTGAGGAGCAACTGCCGGAGGCGCTCGATTTTCTGGCTCGCGCTCTGCGGGCCGGGCATCCGTTTGCGGCCAGCATGGAGATGCTGGCCGACGAGAGCCTGCCGCCGCTGTCGTCCGAGATGCGCAAGGCCTTCGAAGAGCGGCAACTGGGCCTGTCCTGGGAGCAGGCGCTGCAGAACCTGGCGCAGCGGATGCCGCTGATCGACGTGGGCTTTTTCGCCGCTGCCGTGCAGCTTCAGAGCCGCACCGGAGGCAAGCTCGGGGAAGTGCTGGGCCGGCTGGCCGAAACCATGCGGGAGCGGTTTGCGCTGCGCGGCGAGATTCGCGCCATCGCCACGCACGGGAGGCTGACGGGCCTGGTCCTCACCTTCATCCCGGTTGTGGTGGTTGTCGTGATGGCGGTCGTGAATCCGGACTACCTGGGCATCTTGATCGCCAACCCTCTGGGAAAGAATCTGATCCTGGCGGCGGCGGCCTGCCTGGTGCTGGCCCACCTGGTGATCCGGAAGATCGTCAACATCAAGCTATGAGCGGCGAGACGTGGATACTGGCTGGCTTCTTCGCGTTTGTCCTGACGGCGGTGGCGGCCGCCGGCTATGCGCTGCTCTTCCGGCCGGCGGTAGCGGGCCGCGGCGCCGGCGGGGCGGGCGGATTGGCGGGCGCGGAGCCGGAGGCGCTGTCGACGTCGGCCCTGCTCAGCGGGATGGTGCGACGGGTAGGTGAGGCGATCCCTGCGTCGCCGCACGAGGTGGGCAAGCTGCGCAAGCGCCTGTTGTCCGCCGGTTACCACTCGCCGTCGACGGTTCCGCTGTTTCACGGCTTGAAGTGCGCCAGCGCTTTGCTGCTGGCCCTGGTGCTCGGGTGGGTTGTGGTGCTGGTCCACAACAGCTACTCGGCGGCTCTGGTGCCGGTCGTGGGCGGCCTCGCCTTCGGCTATACGTTCCCCGAACGGATTCTCCGTTCCTTGATCAAGGCCCGGCAGGCCCGCATTCGGCGAGCGCTCCCCGACGCGCTGGATCTACTGGTGCTGTGCATCGAAGCCGGGCAGTCCCTCGACCAGGGCCTGGTCGACACCAGCGTCGAACTGAAGCGCGCCTACCCGGATCTGAGTATGGAATTGGCCCTGGCCCATCTCGAGCTGCGGGCCGGCGCCAGCCGCCCCCAGGCGCTTCGCAATCTCGCCGGCCGCAACAGCGAGCCTGAGCTGCGAAAACTGGTCAACCTGCTCATTCAGGCTGACCGCTTCGGAACCAGCCTGGGGCCGGCCTTGCGTGTCCACGCCAAGTACCTGCGCATCCGCTTCAAGCAGCAGGCCGAAGAGGCGGCGCGCAAGATCAGCGTCAAGCTGCTGTTCCCGATCTTCTTTCTGATCTTTCCCTGCATGTTGATGGTCACCGCCGGGCCGGCGGTCTTGCAGATCCTCTTTCAATTGCTGCCCATGATTGCCAGCCAGTAAGCCCCGGACGCCACAACGGGGGAGTGGAGACAGCCCCCCCCTCTGCTGCTCTTAGCCCACGACGCTGCTGCTGCGTCGGCGTCGGCGCCCGCTGGAACTGCGATGCGTTCCCCCCTCTGCTGCTCTTAGCCTACGACGCCGATAGAATTTGTGGTGGTGTGCTGAGATAGTTTTCGATGCCGTCAATCAATGTGCTGATTGTGGATGATTCCGCCGTCATGCGGAAAATCCTGGAGCGGAGCCTGCGGCAAAGTCACGTCGTGATCGGGGCCGTTTACGAGGCCGCCGACGGGGCCGAAGCATTGGAGAAGCTGAAGGAGAACTCGGCCGTCCAGGTTATTTTTTCCGACGTGAATATGCCCAACATGGACGGCCTGGAGTTCTTGCGGCAGCTCCGGGCGCTGGAAAAACGGAAGGGGGTTCCGGTGGTCATGGTCACGACCGAGGGCACCGAGTCGAAGGTCATGGAGGCGCTCGGGCTTGGAGCGGCCGGGTACATCCGCAAGCCCTTTACGGCGGAGCAGATGCAAGAGACCCTGACCAAGCTGTTTCCGTGAAACGAGACCCAAGGAAGGGCGCCCCATGACTGACGATCAGTTGTCCGCCGCCATTCAATCCGCCACTTCTTCCGTTTTCTCTACTTTGCTCAACCTGGAAGTCTCCGCTGGTACGGCGTTTCAGCAGACCGACCCGCAGCCGATCGACGGGGTGATGGCGTTGCTGGGATTCACCGGCAACTGGGTCGGCACGGGCATTTTCTACTGCCAGGAAAAACTGGCCTGCCAGCTCAGCTCCACCATGCTCATGAGCCCGATCTCGGAGGTGAATAACGACGTTCTGGACGGGGTGGGCGAGCTGGCCAACATGATCATGGGCAACCTCAAGGACAGCCTGGAGCCGCTGATCGGCGGCTTGGGCATGAGCGTCCCTACCGTCGTCTATGGCCGGAACTTCCAGACCCGCTCCACCATGCATCGAAACTGGCTGGTGGTTCACTTCACGGTCGGGGAGGATACCTTCGAGATCCGCGTCTGCCTCGTCGCCCAGGGCTGACTCGTCGCCCAGGCTGAGGTGCTGTGGCCGTTCGTCGGTCGCCCGGAACTCGGCAACCGCTCCTTTGCGGCCCAGAGGGCGCCCCGGCCCAGAGCGTGCCCCGGCCCAGAGCGTGCCCCGGCCAGAGGGGCGCCCCGGCTGGCCCCGCCTATGGCTCGAAGAGCTCGATCTGCTCCTTCTCGGCCGCCCGGCGCTTGCGGCGCGGCTTGCTCAGCGGACTGCCGATAACTCCCAGCACGGTCAGCTCGACCAGGGCCAGGCGCGGAACGAAGATTCTCTGGTTGTTGGAGTAAGGATCGGGCGGGGTGACGGTCAGCCCCTTGTCGGTCAACTGCAGCAGATCGTTGGCCAGGACGCCGTCCAGCACGTCCTCATCGCGAAATTTCATCCGCACCCACAGGCCCTCCAGCTTCGGCCGGGACTGGAAGATTTTCTTCTCCTCGCCGCTCGCCGCCGGCTCAAACTCGCGAACAAAGTACACCGCTTTCAAGTCCTTGTAAGCCACCAGCAGCACTTGGCCGTCGCGGGTGAGCACCTCCACCCCATCCGGTCGCTGGTAGGTGGGCGGGCTGGTGTACCCGGCGATGACTTGACCATCCAGCCGCCGTACCAGGACTTTCTTGGTGGTCGATCCGGCCAAAGGAGATTCCCCAGTCCTTAGAATACAAGCGAGCGCCGCCGATCGCTCGGCGTGGCAGGCCCAAGCCGCCCAAGCCTCCCATCATTGCTACCGAATGCAGCGTATGCTAATATGCGCCCGAGGCTGTGTCAAGGCCTCCCCCCGACCCTAAGCTACTGATTTTTCGGACCTTCTGGTTGAGACGGGTTCTCAAGGGCTGGCGGGAAGTGTAAGACCGCCATACATTGCAACCACGGATCGCATCCTTTTTGAACTTTTGCAGGGTCGAAAAGGGCCTTGCAATGAACACTTTGGACGCCTACGGCCGGGATTTGGCGGCCCTCGAACGGCATTGCGCCGGGCAGGGGTGGGCGCTGGAAGAACTGACCTCGGAGCGGCTCCGCTTGTTTCTGGATTCGCGCTACAAGGCCCGGCTCAGCAGCCGCTCGATCGCCCGGCAGTTGGTCAGCATCCGCACCTTCTTCCTGTTTCTGATTCGGGAGGCGGTGGCGTCGGCTGACCCGACCGCCGAGATCACACCGCCGCGGCAGTGGAAGCGGCTGCCCAAGTATTTGAGCGCCGAGGAGGTGAGCCAACTGTTTTCCGTCCCGCAGGCGGCAACGCCGCTCGAGCTGCGTGACCGGGCCATGCTGGAGCTGCTCTACGCTACCGGCCTGCGGGTCTCGGAGCTGGTGGGGGCCCGGTCGGCGGACCTCGATTCGGAGTTGGGGGTGTTGCGGACCTTGGGGAAGGGCAAAAAACACAGGCTGGTGCCGGTTGGAAAGGCGGCGCTCCAGGCGATTGCAGCCTATGCTCCGGCGCGTCGGCAATTGCTGCACGGGAAGTCCTCCGAGTACTTGTTCGTGACGGCGCGGGGCGGGCCGCTGACGCGGCAGTCGTTCTGGCACCGGCTGCGCTTTTACGGCCGCAAGGCGGGCATTCGGCGGCCGCTAACGCCCCATGTGCTGCGGCACAGCTTCGCCACCCACTTGCTCGAGGGGGGGGCGGACCTGCGCAGCGTCCAGCTCATGCTCGGGCACGCCGACATCTCGACCACGCAGATCTATACCCACGTGGTCCGCGAGCGGCTGCGCCAGGTCTTTGACCAGCATCATCCTCGGGCCTGACGATGAGTGACTATATCTTCCTGCTCCAGAGCCGGCTGAATCGGGACCAACTGGAGGTGCTGGTCCAGGTGCAGCGGGCCGCCGACCTGGCGCAGCTCCACCTGTTTCTGGCCGGCGGCGCCATCCGGGATCTGATGGGCCACTTCCCGATTCGGGACCTGGATTTTTGCTTGGAAGGGCCGGCGCTGAAGTTGGTGCGGCAGCTCGATCAGCGGCTCTTTACCGTCCTTTCGGCCGACGAACATCGCCAGTCGGCCGAGCTGCTGTTCGGCGGGACGGTGACGCTCGAGATCTCCATGTGCCGCAAGGAGCACCACACCAAGACCGGCGGCCACCCGGGAATCACCCGCGCCACCATCCAGGACGATCTGCTCCGCCGGGACTTTACGGTCAACGCCATCGCCCTGTCGCTGAACCGGGCTTCGCGGGGGCTGATGCTCGATCCCACGAACGGCTTGGCCGATATCGAGCGCAAAGAACTCCGGGCGGTGCATAATTACGGCTTCTTCGACGATCCGGCCCGGCTGCTGCGGCTGGTGCGGCTGCGCGCGCGCCTGAAGTACTCGCTGGAGCAGAGGACCGAGACCCAATATGCATCCGCCCGCGAGGCGGGCGTGGAGGAATACATTACTCCCCCGGCGCGGCTGCTGGAGTTGCGCCTGCTGGCCGCCGAGCCGGACGCGGCCGAGGCGGTCAAGGCCCTGAATACGGCGGGGCTGCTGCAGGTTGTCGAGCCGCATCTGCCCAAGAAGCTGGATCTGCCGGCTCTCGCCAGGCTCGATAAGAACCGCCGTCTGGTGGAAGCGGCCGGGCAACGGGTGGACAGCTTTGCTCCCTTCCTCTACTGCCTGACCAAGAAGCTCAGCTCCGCCGAGAAGACGAATCTGCGAACCCGTACCGGCATGCGCACCGCGGAAGCCGCCGGCTGGCGTGACCTCGAGAGCCGCGCCAAGAGTCTTCAGAAATTGCTGGTCTCCAAGCAAGCGGCGCAGAATTCCCGGCTTTACCGGCTGTTGCAATCCCAAGACCCTGCCGTGGCGCTGTTCCTTTTGGCGTTCTCGCCGCTGCAGCCGGTGCGCGACAAGGTCAAGACCTACTTCACCCAGCTTGAGCCCGTGGCGCGGGGCATACTAGACCAGGAGGTCGAGACGGCCACGGGCGTGAAGCGCGAATTGCCCAAGTTTGCCGCGGCGCGGGAAGCGTACCTGGCGGCGCGGCTCGATAAGAAGGCCAAGTAGGGAAGCCTCCGGCGTGTTCGGAGAAGCTGGATGCTTATCCTACCGGCGGATCCGCGGGGGGATGCCGCGGGGGCCTGCCATCAGCCACAGAACGCCCCACTGGCGGATTTGGGTGCGGGTGTTTTTCGCGCCGGCGAACCACTGCTCGTGATAGAAGTGGAAGTGGTTTCCCTCGCCTTTTTCCTTCTCATCCAGGTCGCCCAAGGCGATGTTCAGGCCCATCTGGCGATTGCCCATCGAGGTGCTGTAGAAGCGGCCGGGCTCGACTTCCAGGCAGGGAGTGAAGTTGACGGCCCACTCGATGACGTAGCCCTTGCCGCCGGGCTTGACGCGGACGGCGCACTCCTGGGAGCGGCTTAGTATCCATTTCTGATAGGTATTCCAGGCGGATTCGAGGCGGCGGGGCTCGCCTTCGAGCAGGCCGCCCACTCCCACGCCGCCCAGCCGCGACTTGGTGACGTTGCAGACCATCTGCCAGGACGTGCCGTCGCCGTGCGCTCCTTCGTCTTCCTTCCATTGGTTGGAGGCGTTGACGAGCAGCTCCATCTCGTCGCCGAACCAGGGGAAGCCGCGGCGGCTGAGCTCGTGGGCGAAGGAGTTTTCATCCGGCAGCCAGCGGGGCGTGTCGATGCCGTAGAGGACATCGTCGGTAATGTCGAAGGCGAAATAGAGGCGGCGGCCGTCGTGCTTGACCCAGCCGCGCAGGGCGAGATCCGTTTCGCTGGAGACCGAAGAGAATTGCGGTGTCCATTCCTGGACACCGGTGAAGGCCGTGGCGTCGGCCCATTCGCCAGGGCTGATGACGCCGTCGAGCGTGGGGGTCGTGCCGCGATAGGCGTAGAGACTCTGCGGGGACTCGCCCGCTCGGAGAGCGGCGGCGGAAAGCGCCAGGGCCAGCCAGACGATTCTCATGAGGCTAGTGTAGCTTGGCCAGCCGGCGGGCGGCTCTGCAAGACGCTAACGGAATAACTTTCATGACACCAGTGGCTTGACCGCCTTCAAGAATTTAAGCTAGACTGTCTAGATAGAAATATGTGGCCGCTTGCCGAAGCCAAGAACAAGTTCAGCGAGATCGTCGAGAAGGCTCTCGCCGAGGGTCCACAATACGTCACCAAACACGGCCGCGAAGCCGTGGTGGTGGTCTCCGCAGCGGAATATAGAAAGCTCACGGGCCGGACCATCCGTTTCAAGGAATACTTGCGTTCGGGCGAGTCATTTGAGGACTTGGAGTTGGCGCGCGACCAGAGCCCGATCCGGGAAGTTGAGCTGTGAGGGTCTTGCTGGACACCTGCGTCGTGGCCGAGCTGCGTCGGCCTCGACCACATCCTGCTGTCGTCTCGGCGGTGGCGGCGCTTCCGGACGACGATCTTTATCTGAGCGTCCTGACGCTCGGAGAAATCTGCAAAGGAATTACCCTGCTCCCCGAGGGCGCAAAGCGCCGCGGACTGGAGGTCTGGCTGACCGGCCTGCAGACGCAGTTTTCCGACCGGCTGGTGGACATCGACTCCCAGACCGCAGAGATCTGGGGTGCCGCGACGGCGCACGCCTCGCGAAGGGGCGCTGTCGTCCCGGCGATCGACGGCCTGATCGCGGCGCAGGCTATCCGGCACGGACTGACTGTGGCGACTCGGAATGTCACACACTTTCGGGAGGCGGGCGCATTGGTCTTGAATCCCTGGGGAGACGGGTAACCCGCCGGCATCACGAACCGGCGAATGGTGCGCCGGCACCGAACCCTTGGGCGAGCGCGAGCGCCATGCGCAGGGCTTCGTCGCCGCCCGAGGTCAAAACCGGCCACTTCGAGCGCCAGCATTCCACAATACCGCGGCGCGCCGCCGAGGTGACCCGCCCCGCGCGTGAGAAGGCCCGCCGCCCAGGCACATCAGCCCCGGAAACGCGCCAGCCGTCGGGCGGCTTCTTCGATAGTGCCGCGGGACTTCGAAAACGTGAAGCGCAGGCGTTTGGGATTGCGCGTGGCGTAGGGATAGAAGACCGAGCCGGGGACGGCGGCGGCGCCGGCTTCGCGCAGCATCCGGTCGTGGAAATCCGTGTCGTTTTCGTCGGAGAGGCGAGAGTAGTCGCACCATAGGAAGTAAGATCCGCCGGGATCGTAGTAGGTCAGGCCCGCCTGGACCAGGGCGCCGGCCAGGATCCGTTTGCGCTCCCAGTATTCGGCGCGGAGGCGATCGTAGAAGGATTCCGGGAGATCGATGGCGCGAGCCAGGGCGATTTGGAAGGGATGTGGCGCGGTGACGGTGTGGAAGTCGTGCATCTTGCGGAGCTCGTTGGTGAGGGGCTCGTCGGCGACCAGATAGCCTACGCGCCAGCCGGTGACCGAATACGTCTTGCCCATTATAGACGGCGGGTGGACCCCATTTGACAAAGCCCGCCGCAGTTCCCTATGATCGTTCTTAACCCTTTATTTTCAGTCTGGGACCGGGCAACGGCATGATCAAAGTAGAAGGTCTGACGAAACGCTATGGCCGAACGACGGCCGTGGACCACATCAGTTTCGAAGTGCAAAAAGGACAGATCGTAGGGTTCCTGGGGCCGAACGGCGCCGGCAAGACCACCACCATGCGGGTGCTGACCTGTTTCCTGCCGCCGACCGAAGGCAAGGCAAGCGTGGCGGGTTACGACGTGGTGGAGCAGCCGCTGGAGGTGAAACGGCACATCGGCTATCTGCCGGAAACGCCGCCGCTTTATCCGGAGATGGAGGTCCATGAGTACCTGGCCTTCGCCGGCCGAATCAAGGGAGTGTCCAAGAGCGACATCGGCAAACGGGTCGCGGAAGTCCTCGAGCGTTGCGCCCTGGGTGACGTACGCACGAAGCTCATCAGCAAGCTCTCGCGCGGCTACCGGCAGCGGGTGGGCATCGCGCAGGCGCTGATCCACAACCCGGACGTGCTGATCCTGGATGAGCCGACCGCGGGTCTCGATCCGAAGCAGATCATCGAGACGCGCAAATTGATCCATGAACTGTCGGGCGAGCACACCATCATCCTCAGCACCCACATCCTGCCCGAGGTTTCGACCACCTGCCAACTGGTCATCATCATCAACCAGGGCAAGCTCGAGGCCATCGACACGCCGGAGAACCTGACGGCGCGCCTGCAGGGCCACGAGACGATCTTCGTCGAGGTGGATGGCCCGGCGGACCAGGTGGCGGCGAAGATCGAGGCGCTCCCGGGCGTCAACCGCGTGACGCGCAAGGATGGGCAGGCGGGACGCAACAGTTGGGAGATCGAGTCGGTCAAGGATCACAACATCCGCGGCGAGCTGGCGCGGGCGGTGGTCACATCGGGCTGGGGCCTCCACGAGCTGCGGGCGGTGGGGCTGAGCCTGGAAGAGATCTTCCTCAAGCTGACTACTTCCGACAAGGGCGCCGAGCCCGCCGCGACGGAAAAGGCCGAGGCCGCAGAGGTGGAACAGAAAGCTACCGGAGGCGTATCGTGAAAAACATCTGGGTGCTGGCGCGAAGGGAATTGAACGCGTACTTTGCCTCGCCGATCGCCTACATCGTGCTGGCGATGTTTGCGATCATTTTCGGCTACTTCTTCTACAGCGCAACGGCCATCTTTGTGAAATACAGCGTACAGTCGATGGGGCAGCGGGGAATGGCGCCGCCGATGAACCTGAACGACTTCATCATCCGGCCGCTGCTGATGAACGTCAGCGTGATCGCGCTATTCCTGCTGCCGATGATCACCATGCGGCTGTTCGCGGAGGAGAAGCGCAGCGGGACCATCGAGCTGCTGCTGACCTCGCCGCTGCGCGACATCGAGATCATCCTCGGCAAGTGGCTGGCGGCGATGCTGCTTTACCTTTGCCTGCTGGGCATCTCGGCCCTGGACGTCGCGTTTCTGTTCAAGTACGGCCAGCCGGATTGGAAGGCGCTGCTGGTGGGCTACCTGGGACTGACCCTGATGGGAGCGGCTTTCCTCGGCCTGGGGTCGTTCATCTCGACCCTGACCAAGAACCAGATCGTGGCGGCCAGTCTCACCTTCGGCTTGTTCCTGATGTTGTGGGTGCTGGACTGGGTGAACTCCTACTCGACCGGCACGGCGGGCAAGGTGGTCTCGTACCTTTCCATCACCACCCATTTCGAATCGTTTGCCAAAGGCGTGCTCGATCTGAAGGACGCCGTCTACTACCTCTCGGTGATATTTCTGGGGATCTTCCTGACGCTGCGGTCCATGGAATCGCTGCGGTGGAGAGCATAGAAGGGCAGTGTAGAGCGAAGAGTGAAGAGTGAAGCGTATGAAAATGGGGTGGATCCAAAAGCGGCAGACCAAGTACGGCGCTTACGTGGCAGTCTACGTCCTGGTCGCACTGGCCATCTTGTCGGCGGTCAACTTCCTGGCGGACCGCTACAACAAGACCTACGACGCCACCGGCAACAAGATCTTCAGCTTGTCCGACCAGACGAAAAAGATCATCGGCAACCTGAAGAAGGACGTCAAGATCTATTACGTCTTCGATCCGCGAACGGGCATCAGCGAAAGCCGGTTCGGGCCCAGCCCGAAGGACCTGTTGAAGCGCTACAGCGACATCTCGCATCGCGTCTCGGTGGAGTTCATCGATCCGGTGAAGGACCCCAAGAGGGTTCTGGACATGAAGGTGACCTCGGCCGGGACGACGATCGTGGAGGTGGGCAGCAAGCGCGAGGAGGCCAAGAGCCTGAACGAAGAGGCAGTGACGAACGCCGTGATCCGCGCTCTCAAAGGCGAGAAGCACACGGTGTGCGTCGTCACCGGCCACGGCGAGCACGACATCGAGAACTCCGAGGCCGACGGTTTTTCGCAGGTGAAGGAAGCGCTCGAGTCGAGCAACTTCACCGTCAAGGCGATCTCGCTGATGGAGAAGGCGGCGGCGGTCCCGGGCGACTGCACGGTGCTGGTCGAAGCCGGCCCCCGCACCGAGCTGCTCGAGGTGGAGATTCAGGCCATCAAGAAATACGTCGAGGACGGAGGCCGGGCGCTGTTCCTGCTCGACCCGCCGACCAAGAGCATCAACACCGCGGCTGTGGTGAAGATGCTGGCCGACTGGGGCGTGAAAGTGAATCACGACGTGGCCGTCGATCTGAGCGGCGTCGGGCAGATCTTTGGCGCCAACGAGCTCTCGCCGCTGGTCACCAAGTATGAATCGCACCCCATCACGCGCGAGATGCGCAACGTGGCCTGCCTGTTTCCGCTGTCGCGAACCGTCGACGCGGGCGACTCGAAGGACAAAATCAACATCGAGAAGCTGTTCAGCACGACGCCGAAGAGCTACGCGGTGACCGATTTGACTTCCAACCAGCTCAAGATCGATCCCAAGAAGGACAAGGCGGGCCCGCTGAACCTGGCCGTCGCCGGGACGTATCGCACGGACAAAGAAGGCACGCAGGGGCGCTTCGTGGCGGCCGGCTGCTCGCGCTTTGTGACCAACTCGACCCTCGGTTTTCCAGGCGGCAACCGGGACCTGTTTCTGAACATGGTGAGCTGGCTGAGCTCCGACGAAGACCTGATTTCGATTCGGCCGAAGGAGCAGGAAGACCGGCGGCTGATGCTTTCCGCCGCGCAGATGAACGGGATTTTCTATGCGTCGGTGATCAGCTTTCCGATGCTGATCATCGTCGGCGGCGTCTGGGTCTGGTGGAAGCGGAGGTAGAGCCGTGAAACCCGTACGTCTGCTGATTGCTCTGGTAATTCTGGCCGGGTTGGGCGGTGCGGTCTGGTATTCGGAAAAGCACCCGCCGCAGCCGAAGTCCGAGACCAAGACCGAAAAAATCATCTCCACTTCCGAGGACCAGATCCGGAAGATCAAGATCGAGCGCCAGTCGGGCGGCGGCACGATGGCGCTGGAGAAGGGCGATGACGGCAAGTGGCGCATCACCGAGCCGAAATCCTACAAGGCCGAAGATTCCTCGGTGAACAGCATGGTCTCCAGCCTCGCTGCGCTCAATGCCGACCTGGTGGTGAACGAGAAAAACACCGACTGGAAAACCTACGGCCTCGATCCCGGCAAGCTGGTCGTCCAGATTTCGCTGAAAGACGGCAAGCAGATGAAGCTGGCGCTGGGCGATGACGCGCCGACCAGCTCGGGCGTCTATGCGCGCCTGGACGCCGGCCCGCGGCTGTTCACCATCGCCAGTTTCGTGAAATCGAGCTTGGACAAGTCGGCGGCCGACCTGCGCGACAAGCACATCTTGCCCTTCGAATCGGAGAAGGCCTCCCGCATCACGGTCGCGACCAAGGGCCAGACGCTCGAGTTCGGCAAGGCCGGCGCGAATTGGCAGATCGTGAAGCCGCGGCCGATACGGGCCGACAACTATGCGGTCGAGGATCTGATCCGCTCCGTGCGGGATGCGAATTTTGAATCCGTGCTCGACGAGAGCGAGAAGCCGCCGGCCAAGTACTCGTTCGCCGCGCCTTTCGCCACGTTCGAGGCGGTCGATGCCTCGGGGGTCCACACGTTGGCCATCGGCAAAGAGGGCAAGGACAAGGACGTCACCTATTACGCCAAGACCTCGGCCACGCCGGGCGTTTTCAAGATAGCGAGCACGGTAGCCGAGGGCCTGAACAAGACCCTGGATTCGCTGCGCAACAAGAAGCTGTTCGATTTCGGCTGGAGCGATCCGCAGAAGCTCGAAGTGCGCGACGGCGAGGTGCGGCTGGCGATCGAGAAGAAAGCCGACAAGTGGATCCGCACCGACGCCGGCAATAAGGATCTCCCCTCCGACAAGGTGCAGAGCCTGATCGACAACTTGCGCAACCTGAGCGCCAAGGCCTATGCGTCTGACGATGCTTCCGCGCAGGCTAAGTACGGCCTGAACAAGCCCTCGGCCGAGGCCAAGGTCGCGTTGGACGAAGGCAAGCGCGTCGAAAGGGTCTTGATGGCCGCCGGCCCCGAAGGCAAATATTACGCCGCCCGCGAGAACGAACCCGCCACCTACGAAATCGAAAAGAGCGCTTACGAGGATTTCCAGAAGGCAGTGGGGGCGCTGAAGTAAGAACGCCGACAAACACAGGCGCAGCCGAGTCACAACCAAAGCAACGGGCCGACCCTCGGGACCCGGAGATATGGGGACGCGGAGCAGGGCTGACCCGGCCCTGCCAGGGCGCCCGATCGGGCGCCGGGCGACTCGATCCCTCGCGTCGGATTGGGAGAGCGGACACCCGTCGACTCCGTCCCAACGGAAGGAGCGGTGTTGTGCCCGTCGAGTCTGTTCGCAACGTTGAAAAGATCCTGCGCCGCCTATTGGAGCTTTGACCCCAGTGGCGCCGACGCTGCCCCGAGGATGCGGAGGCTCGTGCGCTCCTGGACCAGGACGACGGCACGCAGGTTTTCCCGCTTCCAGGTTTTTTCGAGGGCGACCACCGGCTCGGCGGAGAAGGCGGGGGAGTGCTGCGGCGTCGCCTGCCCGAGGACCGTGAGTCTGCGGACGACGCCCGTGTGGTGCAGGGTGCGTCCCTTGTTCTCGCCGCGCGAGACGCTGGAGGAGAGATTGTCCTCTGTGATGGCGAGCAGCACCTCGGTGGCGTCACCCTTGCTGACCGGCGGGAGATTTTCGACGCGAACTTCGAGCACGCCGCCCGGCCGCGGGGTGAGCCGGACGGTCGCTTTGGGCTCTGGGTTGGCGTGGGCGATAGCGGCGCCGGCCTGCCGGGCATCGCTGCCGACGAATTCCAGCCGGCCGTCCACGACCATTTGCGGGGTGTACGGACCCTCGATACGGAACCGCTGGGCGTAGCGCTGCTGGCGCGCGGTGCACTCGGCGGAGGAGTAGGGGTCTCGCCAGCCCAGGCGATCCCAGTAATCGACGTGCTGCCCCAGGGCGACGATTTCGACGCCCTCGACGGGCTGCTCTTTCGAGAGCCGGACCAGAAACTCGTCGGCCGGCGGGCAACTCGAGCAGCCTTCGGAAGTGAACAGCTCGATGACGATGGGGACCCGGCCGGATTGCGCCGGAACGGAGCCGGCAACCGACAACAGCAGGAACCCGCTGAGGACGAGTGGCGACGCGCACCTTGCTTTCATAGCTGCCTTCCGCGACCGCTTCCTCAAAGCCGCGAAGGAAGGTGCATAAACGCGAATGAAAACAATGGCCTTATTCGCGTGCATTCGCGTTCATTCGCGGCTGAAGTCGATTCTCTTAGAGCTTCTAATGGCAGCGGCTCAGAAGTTAGGACGCGCGAAACGCCGCCCGGGTGCCATCACGGGTTGGGGCGCGGGGGAGTCGCCGGGATCGGGTCCGGCGGCTTGCTGACCACTCCACCGTAGGCTTCCTCGAGAGAGACGTTCTGCTTGCCCAGGGTCTGTCCGGTGGCCCGGTCGATTTCCACGCGCGCCTTGGTGTAGTTGTTCCTGGCCGCCACTTCGGTGGACTGCGCCGTAGCGAGGTCTCGCTGGGCCAGAATCACGTTGTAGATGGTCTCGGCGCCCAGCGCGTACTTCTTCTGCTCGGCGTCCAGAGTCTGCTCTTGCAGGATGCGGGCCTTGATGGCGGCGTCCACGCGCGCCCGGGCCTGCTGCAGCCCGATCAGCGCGTTCCGCACCTCGACGCGCACCGCGTTTTCCGATTGGGCCACGCGGAGCTCCGACTGGCGGTGCTGCAACTGCGCGGCGGCCATGTCCGCCTGGGCGGAGCGGTTCCGGACGGGAATGCTCAGGTTCAGTTGTACGCTGTAATCGGGAAACTTACGGTCGAAGATCTGCGACAGATTGGTTCCGAAGCCCCCCAAAAAGAGCGAGGACGGCGTTTGGGTGCTCGTCCCGGGGAAGGCGGCGAAGCTCTCGTTCACCTGGCCGGCCAGGGCGTTGTTGGTCAGAATGGCCTGAAAGCTGAGAGTGGGCAGCAGGGCGTTTTTCGTGGCCCGGAGGCTGATGTCCGAATTGGTCATGTTGATGCGCGACTGGGCCAGCTCGGGGCGCGACTGCAACGCCATGGCGATCAGATCCTGGATCGGCTCGATGGCCTCGACCTTCGGCACGTCGAGCCGGGTGGTGGGGATGATGTGGGCGTCGGCGACCGCCGGCGTGGCGACCCCCGACTTGCTCAAGGCATTCTTGATGATGACTTCCTGCTGCTGCACTTGGGTTTGGGAAATAGTCAGATCCTGCTCGCGGCTGGCCACCTCGGCCTCCGCCCTGACGATCTCGATCGGGGCCAGAGTCCCGATCTCGACCTGCCGCTTGTTGTCGCTATAGAGCTTCTGGGAGGTTTGCAACGCCTGCTGCTTCACCCGGACGTCCTCGATGAAGCTGACCAGGTCCCAGTAGAGGTTCTCCACTTGGGTGACGGTTGAAATGATCTGCTGTTTGAACGCCAGATCGGAGACCTCGCGGTTGTTGCGGGCGATGAGAATGTTGCGCGAGTTGAGGGACCGGCCGAAGCCCTGGGTAAGGTTCTGGACGAAGGTCAATGAGGCACTGCTGCTCAGGGAGGGGTTAAAAACATTGCGCACGACGTTGGAATTCGTCGCCCTGTTGTTCATGGTCAGCGAGACCGAAGTGCCGGTCAGAAAGGCCTGAGAATAGGTGAAGGCGCTGGTGCCTGCCTGCAGGACCTGGGTGTTGGTGCCGGTGTTGACCGTATTGATCAGGGGGGTGCTGAAGTGACCCCAACCGATGCTGCCGGTAAACATGGGGTCCAACGGGACGAGGGTCGGGCCGCCGATGATGACGGACTGTATCGTCGGGACGCTGCCTCCTCCGGTCGCGGAGCCCCCCGCGCCGCTCGCTGTGCTCGAAGTGGAAATCCCGCCTTGAAAGCCGCGGATGGGCGCGCCGGCGCGCGACCGGAGAATGTCGGTATCGACCAGCAGTGGCCCGTAGCGCGCGATGGCGACGTCGAGGTTGTTTTCCAGGGCCAGGGCGATAGCGTCGCCGAGAGACAGGTAAATGTTGCCTTCTCGCAGCAAGCGGTCCAGCCGGTTGCTATTCGACATGTCGACCGGGGCGACATAGGTTGTGCGATAGACGCTGGTAAAGTGCGGCCACCAGATGGCGCCCTTGCTATAGTCGGGCCTGGTGGAATCGGGACGGCTCGTCTTGAGCGCCGGAGCCTGGGAGTCGCCGGCGGGCGCGGAGGCCGTGGTCGCCTGCCCCCAAACCGGCTGCCCCAGCAGCGAGGCGCTGAGAAGAAGAGTCAATGATGTTTTGAAACGCATATCCATTCAGCTCCCAAAGAATCTTAGACAGGATCGTGCTCGAAAGGTCGAGCGCAAACTAGTATTGGCGTCAGCGCCGGCGCCTCTGTTACCTACGAAGAGGGGCCGGGCCGAGTTCCATCCCGGTGCTCGTGGGTTCCCGTAGCCCCCGCCTCTGCAAGGAAAGGCATTTGATATCCTAGCATTCCGAAGGCCAGATCAGGAAGCGGGCGCGGGGCCGGGCCGCCGGCGGGTGGCTAGGACCCCGCGGCCGGCGCCCCCTTTTGTGCGAAACCTCAAGCTTACATTGGCTTACGACGGCACTGACTTTCACGGCTGGCAGGTGCAGCCGGGGCTGCCGACCATTCAGGGTGAGGTCGAACGGGTGCTGGGCGAGATCGAGGGACAGACTGTGCCGGTGGCCGGCTCGGGACGCACCGACGCCGGCGTGCATGCCCTGGCGCAGGTGGCGAGCGCGCCGCTGGAGAACCCGATCCCCACCCTCAACCTGCGGCGGGCGATGAACCGGCTGCTGCCGCCGGCCATTCGGGTACTCCAGGTCGA
>JBGOUJ010000074.1:0-19404 GCA_041477005.1 Terriglobia bacterium
ACCTGCCTGCGGCGGGAGGGCAGGGACCAGAAATCTCCTCGGAATCGCAGAAAGAGACTCGGTGGTACTCTATTGGCTCTACCGCCAACCGCGCCCTCGCGTATGGGATCCGGCATCCCGCCTCTGGGTTCAGCGCGTTGTACTGGCATCCCCACGTAATGCGCGCGGTCGGGCTAGCATGATCATTCGGTGGCAGCCGCTGCAGGCAGCGCCCAAAACCAGGCCGCGCCAGGTCGTTGCCCCGCGCGGAGGCGGGTCATGGAAGCCGTGTTTAGCGCCTAATCTGTATGGCTATCCGAGAAGACAAACCGACCCACCTCTGTCTCGCTGGATGTGCGGATCTATGAAATGCTCCTCGGTTTTCATAGCGACCCTACTGCTTTTGTCAACTGGATCGCCGGCCCTGGCCCAGAACCCCGGCCGATTCTTGAGCGGCGCGCCCGGTGGCCAGATGCTGGCCTTCAATACGAACGGCTCTAACATCATCGAGCTGGCCCCGTCTGATGGTTTCTCCTGTGCTCCGGACCGGCCATCCGAGGCGAGCCTTCCTTCCGTCGCCCAGAACGGAACGATCGTTTTCTCCTCGCAGCGGGACGGCATCGGCGATCGCGTGTTCGTAATGAACGGTGACGGCTCCAACGTCCGCCAGATCACCTTCGCCGACGCCACCGGGGCTGGCGATCTGTACCCGGCCATCTCGCCCGATGGAACCAAGGTTGCCTTTGTCTCGAAGCGGGCCGTGGTAAACAAAGTCCAGTTCCAAAAGATCTTCGTGGCCAACATCGACGGAACGGGGCTGCGGCAAGTTGAGCCTGTATGGTTCGATAGCAGCGGGAACTCCAACGACTCGGACGAGAACTTCGCCTGGAGCCCCGACAGCAAGAAGCTCGCATTTCGAGGGTACCGGCAGTCAACCATCTGCAATCCAAGCGCCGGTCCCAGCGGCGTAGATGTGGTCGGCGCCGTCAACCTGGACGGCAGCGGCGAGACCCTTCTGGCCTGCGACAGCGCGGCCCACGGGTCCTACTCCCTCGATTGGTCCCCCGACGGCAACCTGATCGCTTACAGCCGCTCCTCCGACGCGGGAGGTCCGGTAATAGTCGCAATCATTGACCCGAGGGGCAATTCCAAGTACGGGCTGACTTCCGACCAGCTTGGGAGCGAGGTCTGCGGCCAGCGCTCCATCCATTTCTCGCCCGACAGCACGCGGCTGGCCTACCAGAACAGCGTAGGCTGCGTGGGCAGCCGCTGCAAGTTCAACGGGGTCAGCATCATCAATCTGGACGGCACGGGCCGGACCGACTCCGCGAACGTCCAGTTCGCCGCCGACAATTTCTGGTGGGCGCCCGGCGAGGCAATTCCCAAGCCCACTCAACTGACCTTGGCTCCCGACCCAGTCCAGGTCTGGCCGGGCCACACCCAGCAATTGACCCCCTCGCTGCTCGACGGTTCCGGAAACGTGATCACCCGCGCGGTCCAAGGCTATTGCAAAATGCCGCCCAATTGCGAATCGATCGATGCGACCGGCCTGGTCAGCTATGTCAATACCAACACCGGCACGCTCAACGTTATCAACTCCGGCCAGATCAGCAACACCGTGACGGTGAATTGTCTGGCTCAAGCGCCGTCGGGCTGCACCTACTCCATCACCCCCACCAGCCAAAGTCTTCCGGGCGCCGGCGGGACCAACAGCGTGAGCGTGATAGCCCAGAACGGCTGCACCTGGTCGGCCGCGAGCAACACCTCCTGGATCACGATCAGCTCCGGGGCGAGCGGCGCCGGCAGCGGCACGGTGAGCTATGCGGCCGCCGCCAATAGCGGTCCCGCCCGCAGCGGCGTCATCACGATCGCCGGCCAGGCCTTCACCGTGAATGAGGCGGCGGCTCTATTCTCGATTCAAAATGTCTCGGCCGCCAGTTACCTCGGACGCAGCTTGACCGCCGAATCCATCGCCAGCGCCTTTGGCTCCGGTCTGGCCACGGCTACACAAGGGGCGACCTCCACGCCGCTTCCCACTTCGCTGGCCGGGACTCAGGTTGCGGTGAAAGACAGTGCCGGGACCGAGCGCCCCGCCCCACTTTTCTACGTCTCACCAACCCAAATCAACTACGAGATTCCACCCCAGACGGCCACCGGCCCCGCAACAGTGACCGCTACCAGCGGCGATGGCGCCGTCTCAAGGGGAACGGTGCAAATTGCTCCGGTCGCGCCAGGCCTGTTCTCTGCTAACGGCAATGGAAGCGGCGTGGCGGCGGCGGTAGCGGTGCGGGGGGCGGCCGATGGCACACAAACCCCGGTGGCCGTATTGCAATGCCCGGCGGCGGGAGGCTGCGTTTCCGTGCCGATGGATCTCGGCGCAGCAACGGATCAGGTGGTGATCGAGCTTTACGGGACCGGAATCCGCGGACGCACTTCGCTCAACAACGTGACCTGCACCGTTGGAGCGATCCCGGCCCAGGTGCTCTATGCGGGTGCACAGGGCGCATTTGTGGGACTGGATCAAGTGAACGTAGTCCTGCCGCGGGCCCTGGCGGGCCGGGGCGAAGTGAACGTCATTCTGGCGGTGGACGGCCAGTCCGCCAATACCGTCACACTCAATGTCAAGTGAGCCGGCGCGACGGCCGGCATCCACAATGCTCACACCGGGATTCGGTAGAGCATCGTATCCCCTTCCCACCCGTCAGGAAGCGCGAACAGCCGGGTCATGTGGAGGCAAATCTCGCGGGTACGCCGGTCCTCGCGGGCGAAGAAATTGGAAAGCGTCAGCAGCGCGTTTTCGCCCGGCTGCACGTCGTCGACGACGCGCACGCTATCGCGGATCAGCCGCCCGCTGGCCCGGTCCACCTCTCCGACCTGGAACGGATACCGGGGCCGGTTGCCCTTCGGATTGGCTTGGGTAATGTTGCCGAGCCAGTAGAGGCGGCCGCTTGAATGCGGCAGCAGTTGCGAGCAGGCGCTGGGGGAGAAGAACGGCTCGCCGTTGTCGTAGGTCCAGGGCTGGGGCCGCCTCCACTTCCAGCCGCCGTCGGTAGAAAACGCCACCCAGCGATAGCTCGGCAACTCCGGATTGCGGTCGTTCGAGCCTCGCATGATAAGGATCAGCCGCCCGCCCTCGATCTCCCCGATCGTGGCTTCATCCATGCCCCGCGTGGTTCGCCGGGGATCACCTTGCACGAGATCGCTCATCTCCCACTCGATGCGGTTCCGGTTCCAGCGGCCGTGCAATACGGCCGAATCGTGGTACGTGTAACCGCCGCCGGGATTGTAAAGAGCGCCGTCGGGGCCGAGCGGCGAGATCGCAACGGGCAGCAGGATCTCGCCCCCTTGGCGGGCAATGGGACGGCAGGTGTTATCGCCCAGCATCGCGCAGTTCTTGCCGGTGTAGACGCCCGGCAGCGGATGACGCTCGTCGAACTCCGCGCCCTTATGAATTACCTGCTGGACCGCTCCCTGGCCGGCCCGGCCCTTTTGCAGGCCGCCTTCCGAGACGCGGTAAAAGATGTTCCACTGCCGCAGACCCTCCAGGGGATCGTCATTGGGGAGCGTGCCTTCGAGCCACAACTCGATAAAGCGGCTCGTGGCTGGATCCACCCAGCCCCCGCGCGGGTGCCGCCGCCACGTGCCCCCGGGACGCTTCTCGCCCGTGGTCAGCTCGACCGGGGCGCCCCAGGAGCGCCCGTGGTTGGAAGAATATCTATAATAGGCTATGTCGACGGTGTCGGAGCGCGACCACCGCTGCTCGATCGACATCATTTCGCCGCCGCTCGCCCGGGTGTAGTAGGCGTAGGCCAGAACCGCCTTGCCTTTTCCCGGCGAGCGCAGGAACACTTCCCGGCGGACAGGCTTTGGCGCGGAGCGCGCGACGCCGCTTGCGGCGATCACGCCGCCAGCCAGGAAACGCCGCCTGGATAATGCTTCGCTCCCCTGGCAGGCCATCAGAGAAAATCCTCCGTCAGCATCCGGTCGCTGGTTTCCTGGCGATCTGCCCGTACACAAACCAGCGCTTAGGAAGATTTTACCCCAGGTCTGGCGCCCCTTCCCGACACGCAATGCGTCAGTCCGCTCCCCAAGGTGGCAAGGCGGCAGGCAGGCGAAAGGCAAGGTGACAGGGAGGCGAAAGGCAAGGCGACGGGCAGGCGACGGGCAGGCGACGGGCAGGCGAAAGGCAAGGCGGCAGGTAAGGCAAAAGGCAGGGATGCGCCGCTTCGCGGCGCGGCATTCTGCCCCCCGCGCGCGGCGCTACGGACGGATTGCGGCCGACGCGGCCGACACCCCGGGAGTCGGCGGCTCTGTCGGCGTGCTATCCTTGGCTCCAGATTCCGGTTGGAGGGGAGGGACATCCATGACACTTTCCCGTCGCGAGATCTTCCAGGGCCTGACCGGCGCGCTGGCCGCTCCCCTTCTGCTCAGCCGCGCCGACGCGGAAATCACTCCCGAGGTGATGAAGTTTCGCCCCGAGATCGAGCCCCTGGTGGCCTTGATCGAGCGTACGCCCCGCGACAAGTGCGCCGAGATGGTAGTGGAGCAGCTTCGGAGCGGGACTTCCTATCGGCAGTTTTTGGCGGCGCTGTTTCTGGCCGGAATTCGCAACATCAATCCCCGCCCGCCGGGATTTGCGCTGCATTGCGTCTTCGTCATTCACTCCGCCCACTTGATCAGCCTCGAAGCGCCCGCCGATTCACGCCTGCTGCCTCTTTTCTATACCCTCGACGACTTCAAGGTATCCCAGGAGCGCGACGCCCGGCAACCGTCCGGCGACTACACCATGCGAGAGATCCGCGGGCCTTTTCCCGCTCCCGAGCGGGCCGCAGCGGAGCTCTCGGGGGCTATGGATGCCTGGGACGGCGAGCGCGCCGAGCGCGCCGCTGTTACGCTCGCCCGCCACCGCAGCGCCGGCGAAGTCTTCAGCATGTTGTGGCGTTACGGATCCCGCGACTACCGCAACATCGGACATAAAGCGATCTTCGTCGCCAACGCCTGCCGTACGCTGCATGCCATCGGATGGCAGCATGCCGAGCCCGTGCTGCGCTCCCTGGCGCTGGCCCTGATCGACTTCGGCAAGCAGCAACAAGTCAACGGGTACGCGTTCGACGACCAGTGCTATGGCGGCAACCTCAAGCGCCTGAAAGAGACCTTCCCGCGATTGAGCGACGCCTGGGTTGCGGACCGCCGCGACGCAGATTCCACGCGCGGCATCCTCGCGAGCATTCGGGAAGCGACGCCCGAGGAAGCCTGCGCCGAAGTCGCCGGCCGCCTGGCCAAAGGCAAGACCGGCGCCGGCACGGTTTGGGATGCCGTTCACCTGGCGGCGGCCGAGCTGCGAATGCGCGCGCAAGGCAGCACCGCCCTCGTCGGCATCCACGCCGTCACCTCAGCCAACGCCTTGCATTACGCCTACCTCGCCGCCCCCGACGCCCAGGACCGGTTTCTGCTCCTGCTGCAGGCCGTCGGTTGGATGGGCCAGTTCCGGAAATGGGCCGAAACGCGCCAGGACGGCCTCCGACCCTTGTCGATTACCGACATGGATCCCAGCGGAGACGCCGCCCCGTCCGATCGCAGCCTGGCCGATACCATCGCCGAAACCTTCGCCGGAATCCCATCAAAACTGGACGCCTCCGCCGCCCGTGTCTTCCGCCTGGCCCGGGATCTGCCTGCCCGGCAGGCGTTCCTGGCCGAGGCTCTGCGCCTAACCGCAGCCAAGGCCAACGAAGTGCACTACTACAAGTACCTGGCGGCGCTGATCGAAGACCTTCCTCTGGTGAGCCCCGACTGGCAGCCTCACCTCCTCGCCGCCACTGTCTTCTACGTGAAAGGCTCGAGCGATCCGGAACCGGCCCCGATGAAACGCGCGCGCGAGGCTTTGCGATCCCTCGCCGCGTGACCCGATCCCACTCGATGGAGGCCCGGCGTTCCTGAGTTTCGCCGGGTTACCGGCGCCGGCCTGGCGAAGCGACCGGTGCGTGCGAGGGCCAGTCGCCGCGGTCGTATCCGCACGCCTATGCCGTTAGTAGAGTTCCGTGCGCCATGGCATAGGCCGCAGAGTCGTGTGGCGATTCACTTGCGGAGCCATGGCCCTAGGAGGAAGAGCAACAACAAGATGCGCCGCTGCCTGGGCCCGTTCTTGCTGAATGCCGCCTGCGTCTCTCGGTAAGGATTACACTGTGGTGTAATAAATATCGGCATCCTGGAGTAGCCGTCCGTGTTGTACCAGGGTGGGCGTATGGCCTTCCACTCTCTGCGAAACAGTGGACCAATTCATCGGCCGTTTCTAATGGCCTAAGGTCCACACGCTGCGCGCACGCGCTCCCTCATGCTCTCTTTTTCCTTGATGCGCCGTTGCAAGTGGAGTAACATTCAAGAAGATTTCGGGCCCGGCAGGAACGCGATTCCGTTTGCGTCCGCTGACCCCAATTTCAAATCTAGGAGACGCTTATGAACCCCGCTGCTGCACCAGCCGTTGCACCAACTCCTCACGTCAAGCCCGGCCGTCATGGCGCCGTCCGAGGCGGCGATCTAGGCCGTCGCTCATCCCAATTCGAAGGCCGTTTTGGCCGGATGTTCCGTACCTTGCCCGCGGCCGACTTCAACGAACGCATTCTGCTGGCGCTCGGCGACGCCATGACGGCCGAGGGGGAGGATGCCCCAACCCCCGAAACCCAGTCTGATGACGAGGAAAACACCGGCATCAGTGCTGGATATACATACCTCGGCCAGTTTATCGATCACGACCTGACGTTCGACCCGGCCAGCAGCCTGGAGCGCCAAAACGATCCGGACGGCCTGGTCGACTACCGAACACCACGGTTCGACCTCGACTCTGTCTATGGCCGTGGGCCGGACGATCAGCCCTATCTGTATCGAGGCGATGGATTGCACATGCTTTTGGGCGATCCGCTGACCGGCAATGACAGTGACCCAAGAACGCGCGGCCTGCCGAGAAATCGTCCGGAGCCGAAGGACCCGGCGCGCGCGCTGATCGGCGATCCCCGCAACGATGAAAACGTGATCGTCAGCCAGTTGCAGGCGTCGATGCTGCGGTTCCACAACCGTGTCGTCGATTTCCTGGGCTCTTCCACGTTCGAAGAAGCCCAGCGGACGGTCCGATTTCATTACCAGTGGGTGGTTCTCCACGATTTTCTGCCGACCATCATCGGCGAAGATACGTGGCACGACATCCTGCCGCACATTAAGAAAGGCACCAACGTTCTCCAGGATCCTCCGCAGCTCAAGTTCTACAAACCGCAAAAGGAGGGCTTCATCCCGGTCGAGTTTTCCGTGGCGGCGTACCGCTTCGGGCATTCCATGGTTCGCCCGATCTACCGCTTGAACACCAACCTGGACCGCTTGCCCATCTTCGCGTCCAGTGGCGAAAGTCTCGTCGGCTTCCGTCTGTTCCCCTCCAATTGGGCTATCGACTGGAGCCTGTACTTCAAAATGGGACCGGCACCGGAACTCGGGCCAAAGCGTGTCCAGCCGGCCTATAAAATCGACACCTCGCTGGTGAACCCGCTCGGTAATCTGCCGAAGTCAATCGCCTCCAAGCCGTCGTCGCTCGCCCAGCGCAATTTGCTTCGAGGATGGCGCATGGGGCTTCCTTCCGGCCAGGCGGTCTCTGCGGCGATGGGGATCAAGCCGATCTCAGACGACCGGCTCAAAGTCGGCAAAGCGAACAAGGCAGACACTCCGAAGAACCCGAAGCTCACCGCTATCTCGCCGCTCTTCGAGGAGAACGCTCCGCTGTGGTATTACGTCCTCGCCGAAGCGCAGCAGCAGTTCGTGACCAACAAAACCCCGATTCACCTCGGCACGGTCGGTGGGCGCATTGTGGGCGAGGTCTTCGTCGGCCTGATGCTCGCAGACAGTCACTCGTACCTGAGGCAGGATCCGCTGTTCGAGCCGCTAAAGGCATTTCAGTCGCCGAGCGGCGACTTCAAGATAGCAGACCTGCTGAGGCAAGCGCTGCAGGCGTAACTTCCCGAGAGGTTTGGCCTGGCGTAGCTCCAGGCGGGATCAAGGGCGGAAGGCGGCCGGCGGCCCGCGATGCCTTCCGTCCTCGGGGGCCCGTGGGGTTGGCAGCGATATTCCCGCCGCTCAGAAAAACGGCACGCCCTTGCCGTCCTTCGCCAGCGCGTCAGCCTGGGAGTCCAGCTCGGCCATAAGGGTCCGGGCTTCGGTGATGCGGTCGAAATCCTCCGCGTCGCCCTTTTCATAGGCTTGGCCGAGTCTGTCTATGATCTCCGTGTACTGATCCAAAGCCTTCTTTGCGGTCTTGGCATCAGCCGGCGAGAGATCGACGAGATACGCCGTCGAATTCTGGTCGAAATACGGTTGCAGAACGAGGCGAATCTCCCGGAAGCGGCTGAAATGCTCGGTGCCGTCGGCAATGATTCGCCCGGCGAGCTGGGCGAGCTCCTCCGGATATTTGGCCTTGTCGCGGAGAGTTGTCAGCACGCTCGCGTACCTGCCGTCTAACGAACCACTCGGCTGCTCCACGGCAATGAAATCGTCAAGCACGTCTTGGGTCAAAGGCCGCAGTTCCCGGTCGCGCATCTTGCCGTCCTTGGCCGGCACCTGCTGCGCGACTCCCAGTGAAGGACCAAACCGCTGGGACGTCAGCTTGCGGTGATCCAATTCCCACAGCAACTGGTTGGCCCAGCGAAGATGCCGCATTTCACTGACCGCGATCCTCAGTATTTCGTGGTAGACAAATGTGAGGTCCTGCTTCAAGGCGTCGTTCCTGGCGCGGTTGGGGTTTAGGACCGAGTAGCGGGCATACAGGTACTCGAGCGCCAGCACATGCTCCAGAGTGGCGAGTTTAACCAGCTCTTTAGCGAGATCGTCGGGGCTGCCGAGCGGTGTCTTGGCCTCGATGGGCCGCGGCTGAAAAATGCGAGAAACCTCCTTGCCCAGGAGCACGAGCGATAGATCCTGCCAGCGCCGGTTGATCTCGTAATGATCCATCTGGGCCCGGCGGTCCTCGGTAGCGTCCACCGGAGCTGTCCGCTCGCGCGACCGATCGGCGCGCAGCCAATCGATCGGGGTGTTGGCGCGATCCGGATCGGCGGACTCGGCATCCGGCAGAATCGGTTCACCCGGCAGGTCCTCGCCGAGGACGATGTCGGGATGGTTCGATGCCCAGTAGTAGCAGGCGCAATCGCGGAAGTCGTGCATCCAGGGAGAACACAGGCTTTGGGTCAGCTCGCCGGGCGCGTATGCGGCGCTGAGGGTTCCGGTATTGGAATCCGTGTAGACGCGGCGCCAGCCTGAGAGTTCGATTTGTTTGGGACCCGCCACGGCGCCGCCCGTGGTTTCGGGCCGCTGCACCAGCCTGATGGTCAAGGGTCCCGCTTCGAGCGAGCGCACGAGTCGCCAGATGGTCATGCCGTCTAATGGCGGCCTCGAGCTGATATTCTGCCGCAACAGGATGGTCTTCCGGCCCTGCGTAAGCGATTCCAGAAACCACACACCCTGCCCCAAAGCCTTGCCGGGGGCGCCGCGAATCGCGGCGGCGAGCCTCTGCTGCGCGCCGGCATCCGGCTGGTCAGCCGGGCGCCCCTGAAATGTCTCCGGCAGCAGATCCGGGTCGTTTTCGTCCACGGCCATCAGGCGGGCGCCCTGCCGCAGCGCAGCCTCGCGACTCGACGTGGAGACGAACTCGAAGACCAAGCCCGGAAAAAAGCGGCGATCGAGGTTTCGATGGTCGAACTCCAGGCCGGGATAGCAGTTTCCAACGCCGCTTTCCAGTCGCGTCGTCACGGGGTTGCCAGCGATCTGGGCAGCCGCTCGGGCGGTGAGATTGCGGGGGAAGATTCTATTCATGCGTTTTCCCTTTGCGCGGGTTGTCACCAGCGGGACTTGTTAGCAGGGCAGGCTTGAATCGGAGCACGCGATCGTAGAAGCGAAGACAATAGTCGAGCCAGCCTCGAATGTAATCGCAACCGCTGCGGCCGGCTGCGACGACTTCGGCGTGGCAACCGCCGCCGCACAGGTAGCGCGCCCAGCAACTGCGGCAAGGCTCCTGCCGGTCGACGTGTCTTTCCGCCAGGAACCGCTCCCGCCCGTCGGGATCGGGCGCGCCGAAGCCCAGAGAAAACCGCGGATCTCCTATGGTCCGGTGGCAGGTGAAGTACTCGCCGCGAGCGCTCACGGATACGTAGTTTGCCGCGGAACCGCAGGGCAAAGCGCGGGCGGCGCCGCGATGGATCTCTTTGACGGCGGTCGCCACGTTCGAGAATCGCCACGGCTGTCCCGACTCGATCCGGGTCCACTCGATCTCCGATGCGCGGATCATTTCTTCCAGCAAGAGGGACCAGTCAGCGCCGTCGAGGACCAGATCCCGCAACGGACTGGTGCGCAGAGGGCTGACACCGATATCCTGGAAACCGGCCTCCGCCAGCGCTTGGATTCGTTCGGCAATGCGAAGGTCCTGCCGCGCGATCGTAGCGCGGGCGGCCACGCGTGCCCGGCCGGGATTGTCCAGCAGAGGCCTTATATGCGCGATGGCCTGCGCCGCGGCGCCGGGCCCGTTCCGCGTGCGGCGATGGCGGTCGTTGACCGCATCCGCGCCGTCGAGACTCACCGACACCGAGAAGCCGTGTTCGCGAAGCAAATCGATGTCGCCGTCGTTCAGCAGTGTCGCATTGGTGGTGACGGAGAAGCCCGCGCGAATCCGAAGCTCACGGGCGCGCCTGGCCGCGTACGCGACGGACTGGTGCAGCACCGAACGGTTCAGGAAGGGTTCGCCGCCGATAAAACCGATGGTGACGCGCCGGCCGTGCGCACCCGCAAAAAGTCGCTCGATGGCCGCCATGGCCACTTCCAGCCCCATAAATTGCGCGTCCCCGCCGAATCGGCCTTCATCCGCGTAGCAGTAGCTGCACGAGAGATTGCAGGATTGAGCGATATTCAGGGAGATGGCGGCGGGGGCGGCGAGTTCGCCGGCGATGTCCGGCGGCGCCGGCCCGTACCGTGCCGCCTGCCGCAACTCAGCCTCGGCCGCAGGGTCGCGGCGCTGCAGGCTGGAGAACATCCCGGCATCGATTTCGAACAGCAGGGAGCCCTCGACCAGGAAGGCGAGAGGCGGCGTGCCAGCCGCCAAGTGAAGCCAGGGAGGGGGTGCGGCATTCCGGACGGCTTCTCGCGGCCCGTTTAAGACGATCAATTCCGTCATTTGTTCCCGCCGCCGGAGGGACGGCCTCGCCGTTCAGCCACGCGCTGCACGTGCTCCCGAACACGGGTCAACAGATGCGCGGGTGGTGGCCGTTTGCCGCGCGGCACAGCGGCAACGGATGCGAGGTCGCCGGCAGCGGGTGATTCGAGGCGGCCCAAGACATCCAGGAGGAACTGATACTGCCGGCGTGTCAGCGAGAGCGCCGTAGCGTCGGAATCGCGCATGTAGGGCGGCATCCGCATGTCATGCAAGGTGTCGCGCACGATGCGCGGGTCACGGCGGGACGGATCAGGCTTCGCGTCTTCCGCCGGGTTAGCCTGAAGCTCTGAAAAAACGCCGTAAGGCGGCCGGATCAGCCGGCGGACCAGGTCGGCGTTCTCCCGGAGGAACAGGGCGAGGTCCTCGACATCGGCCAGCGGCGCGTGCACCGTTTGCGCCATGGACGCAAAGGGAACGCGAGCGTGCGTGCTCACAGGAGAGCTCAGGACTTGCGTCGGGTCGAAGTACTTTGGCGAGTCCCGCGGCGTCATGCTCTGCGGCAGCGTGGTCGCCGGCGGTATAGCGGATCGCTGCTGGCCGCTCAGAAGGGTCTGGCGATTGGAGTCAACGTTGGCAAGGCTGGCGGTCTCGTAGACCCGCTGAAACAGGTCGCCGAGGCGGTCGAGCGCCTCCTGTAAGACCTCCGGCGGTTCCGAAGCAGGCGGGTCTCGATCGATCAGATCGTCAGCCAGCGAGACGAAAGGCCGGCGGTCCGGCGCAAAGTCCGGCGGACCACAAAAGACGCGCGCCTGCGCTTGCTTGCGAGTGCGTCCGTTCAGGACCACGGAAGCCTCGATCGAGACATCGCAAGTATCGTCCACGACGCCATACGACAAATTGCCCCTGCTGGCGTCGTCGGACCCGTCGTAGGTATCGGAAGGCTCCGGATTATTGAACTTCGCGGCCCGGGAGTCGTACGAAGTCCAGGCGGCGTCCGGATTCAGAATAAGATTGGCCCTAGGTACGACTTCGTATACCCGGCTCGGCATGTTGAGGTCCGGCTCGACAGCGCTGGAGAGGCCCGGCGGCCCAAATACCCGGCCGCCCGCGGGCGTGTAGCGAACGCGGAGAACGCTCAAGTCCACTCCCAGATTGATGCGATTGGGAATGGGGCGGATCACCTGGAAGGCGCCGAGGGGAATCGGGCGCTCGGGAAAAACAAGCGGCTGCGGCCCGATGCTGGAAGCGAGCATCGGATGCCGACCGTGATCGTTTCCCAAAACCTTAACGCTCGCCTGAAAGGCGCACGCGGAAACACCCGTGCGACGGGCCGCCTTCCGGTTTGCCGCGGTGACGGTGTAGGAAACGCTATCGAGCGTGGCCCCGCATTCGGCCAGCAGGGCAAGGGTCAGCGGCCGCAGATCGTCTTCTCCTGAAACTTTTGCCCATAATTCAAGAAAGGGCGCAGTCGGACGCAATGAATTGCCGTCGCGAAACTGGATCAATGCCGGAAGGAAGGGACGCACGGAGCCGTCCTGCTGCACTTCCAGACTCACGGTGGGATCAATGACGGTCAGTCCGGCGCCGTGCAAGGAGGGGTCTTCTATCCACGTGAAGCTATCGAGCGGACTATCGCTCCCTCCCAAGCGCGCGATCGCCAGGGGCGGCAAAAAGAGAACCTCTTCGAGTTCAACCATCTCGCACCATTCGGAGTTGCGGTTAGAATTGTGTATTGGCGAGGGCACGATGTCAAGGAAAATCTGATGGATTGCGACGTCGTTGTGGCGGGGACCGGGATAGCGGCCTGCGCATGCGCTCTGCGTTTTCTGGCCCTGCGATTTCGGCCCCTCCTGATTTCGTGCGGTCGTGAGATTCAGGCGGGCGCCGAGGCGATCGCCGAGCCTGCCTGGGAGCTCTTCGGAGCGCTCGGCTTGGAAGGAGCACTGCGAGCGGCGGGAGCGGAAATCGTGGACGGATTCGAGAACGCGTGGAATGAATCCGAAGTCCACTGGAAACGGGGCCGCTGGATTCACGTCGATCGCCGGGCGCTGGCGGCCGCCGCGCTCCAGGAAGCTGTGGGACGGGGCGCGCTGGTACACGTATGCGATCAACTGCCTCGTTTGCGGCCGAGGCACGGCGGGGTGCGAGCGCGATTCGAAGACGGCGAGCGGGAATTCCTGGCGGCCGTGGACGCCACCGGGCGGTCGGCCGTGTGGTCGCGCCCCATACACCGGCTGGGACGCGAGGTTGCCGGAATCTTCCATTTGCAAGGTCCCTGCCCCGGCAGCGGCAAGATCGTGCGTGTAAGCGATGATAGATGGGCGTACTTTATCGGATCAAGAACGTTGCCAACGGTGGGAATTATCGGACGATCCACGCGAACTCTGGACGATTCGGTCAGAAAACACCTGAATATTTCCATGGACGCGCGGTTTGTGGGGCCTCGGCCGGCCTTTCCCCAATGGTGTGACCGTCCCATCGAGCAGCGTCGTCTCGCCGTGGGAGACGCGGCCCTGGCTTACAACCCGCTTGCAGGCCAAGGCATTCGCTTTGCGCTGGCGAGCGCCTACAGTGCGGCGGCGGTCCTCCGGACATGGAGAGATGATCCGGCAGCGGCCGCCGCCGCCGAGCGTTACTACGCTGATTTTGTTGACAGCGCGCGACGGCGTCACTTTGAATTCCTCGACTCGCTGCATGCCGGACAAGAGCGGAAGGGAGCGAAGCCGATAAGCATCCCGGAGACGGTGCGCTTTACAGGCCGCACACGCATCGCTGCAGTGAACCGCGATTCACGAATCGTTCAGGAGGAAGTGTTGGAGACTGCCGATGGCGGGGCGCTACGCTGGGTCGGCGGATTCGACCTGCTTTGTCTCAGAGATATGGCGCAGATCCCGGTGCGCACGGCGCACCTCGTCGAGCAGCTCCAGCGGCTGCCCATGACGGCGGCGCACGCGCGAATGCTGGTCCGGTGGTGTCTGGAGCGGCAGGTTTTGACTTGAGCGCGTTCGGCGCCCAGGTCACGGCTACTTCGCTGCGGCCACCCGCAGGGGTTTATCCAGCTTGAAGGTCAATACGGTCTCGGAGGGCACGCGGATGGATCCCTTGGTGAGGATTTGCGTGAGAGCCCCGGCCCCGGCGCCCGACCCTGCTCCGATGGCCGCGCCCTTTCCGTGACCGGCGATGGCGCCGATAATAGCTCCGATCGCAGCGCCTCCGCCCGTGTACTCAGCCGTCCTCGTATTCCCGCCGATGCCCGCCTTTCCGCGCTCTGCGAGGTCGGTGGTGCTGAGCTGATATTGCTGCCCTTCGACCGCAACAGACCGCAAGTCCAACACAAGATCGGAGGCGCCCCGGATCCGCCCCCCCTTCGATGCTGACTTGATGACGATCTGAGCATTCGATCCGCGTGGAATGACCAGGTCGCCGGCGGCGTCGAGTACATCCCTCTCGACTTCGGCCGCGTAGGTCTGCCCCTCCGCCGCTTTGCCGGAATCGATCGTTTCCTCGCTCCGCACCGAAATCTCCGTCCCCACCGGCAGTTGGTAGGTTTTGGTCCGGATCGCCGACTGCTCCGGGTGGTAATGGTGCTCGTGGGCAGGCGCGCCTGCTCCCTTCCCCCGAGTGGCCGGCGTTTCCGCTGGTGTGGCCGGCGCGTCGTCATACTCCACCGACTTCACGTCTTTCATGGAGATCGTGCGCGTCGCATTGTCGTCGCCGGCGAGCTTGATCTCGGTGGACGAACTCGCCACGACGGCGCCGGCTTGCGTTGTGCCGTCGCGCAACAGAACAGTCGCGTGCGGTCTGTCCGACGGCGCCGTGTCCTGGCTCTGGCAGGACGCAAGAAGTACGAGAGACAGAACAGCCGGGAGTCCCATGATCCATTGCCGCATGAAAGTACGCACCCTTTCTTCCGAACCGTAAAATCAGTATAAATCAGATCCGCTGGGATGTCACGGTGACCCGAGAAGAATGTGGAGACGCGGTTGCAGGCGGCAGCCGAACTGCGAGCCGCGCTGAAGCGCGTGCGCCGGGACCGCGACTCGAGCTGAGCAGGGGCCAACCGCGCGACATCCAGTTTGCGCCAAAAGTGATATTCTGAGAACGAAGATGCGCAGACTTGAGATATTCGCGGCGGCACTCTCGGCGGCACTGGCGGTTTTCCCCGCGGCAGGCGCGGAGCTCGGCGTCAAGACCACCTCGGACGGGCCGCCACGCAAAGTAATCGTGGGGACGGTCGTGCGATCCTTCTTTGGGGCGTATCCAGGCACGCCGAAGCGCCTGGATGAACTCGCAGAGATCGTTGACCGCCTGGCCGAGCAATCCAGGACGAAGTATGCTCGGGGCCTGGATTTGGCGGTGCTGCCCGAGACAGCGGTCAGCGCAGCGAGCGGCGATATCCTGACAACCTCGATCCCATTTGAAGGCGCCGTGAAGGACACTTTCGTCCGGAAGGCGCGGGAGCATCACTGCTACATTATTGTCCCTATGTTCTTACTCGAGGATAAGGGAAAGAAGCAGGTCTATAACGTCGGCATCCTCATCGGCCGCAACGGAGAGGTCGTGGGCACGTACCGGAAGCTGCACCTGGCGGTGCCGGCCGGTAGTGAGTCGATGGAAGGCGGTACAACCCCCGGTAAGGAAGTGCCCGTGTTCGAGTGCGACTTCGGCAAGCTCGGGATCCAGATCTGTTTCGATATGGCCTACGACTACGGCTGGAGGGAACTGGAGCGCCGGGGCGCGGAAGTGGTGGCGTGGCCGACGCAGTCGCCGCAGACCTCCCATCCTGCTTTTCGGGCCAGGCAGGGCCGGTTTTACATCGTTTCCAGCACTTGGCGGGATAACGCTTCGGTTTTCGAGCCGACCGGCAAGATCACCGCACAGGTAAAGCCTCCCGAAGAAATCCTGGTACAGGAGCTTGATCTCAGTTATGCGATCCTCCCCTGGAGCTCAAAATTGAGGCAAGGGGCAGCGCTTCGGGAGAGATACGGCGAAAGAGTGGGCTTCCGGTACTACCACGAAGAGGACCTCGGTATCTTCTGGTCCAACGACCCTCATGTCCCGGTCGGCCAGATGATCCGCTCCATCGGTGTTGCCGAGGAGGAAAAGGAACTGCAGCGCATTCGGAATCTCTACCGGAAAGCGGGCGTCCCCGGTTCTTGAAGACTTGCGGGCAAGTTGGGATCGCTTTTCGGTTGCATGAAAACGAGCGTGAAAGGAAGAGGTTGTAACAAGAGGGTGTCCGCAGCAGGTCCCGCCGGCGCGAGGATAGAGGACCGTTGCTGGCCACCTGTGAAGCGGTTGATCGCCCTCATCCTGGTGGTGGCATCCCCGGGCTGCGCCAGCCGCCGCTACCCGGTTGCCGGCATGGTGTTGCAAGTCGACCGCTCCCACCAGACCCTGCTCGTTTCTCATGGACCGATACCCGGCTACATGGACGCTATGGCGATGCCGTTCCATGTCCGGGATCCGCGCGCGCTCGAAGGGCTGCAGCCCGGTATGCGTGTGGAGTTCGATCTCGTTGTCGGGAAGCGGGAATCTTACGCGGACCACATCCGCCTCCAGGGCGGCGCTCGTTACGCGGTGGATCCGCAACAGCCCCTGCCGGCGCCATCGGCCGCTGTGGCCCTCGGCCGGCCGGTTCCGGATTTCGAGCTGACGGACCAAGACCGCCGCTCCGTCCGGCTTTCCGGGTTCGCGGGCAAAGTCGTGGCCGTGACCTTCATCTACACCCGGTGCCCACTGCCCGATTACTGCCCCCGGCTCTCCAACAACTTCCAGCGACTGCAGCAGCGCTTCCGCGAACAAGTGGGCCGCGATTTGTTCTTGTTCTCGGTGACCTTCGACCCCCAGTACGACCGGCCTGAGGTTTTGGCTCAATACGGCCGGGGCTTCCAGGCCAACCCGGACGGCTGGCGGTTTTTGACCGGCGCCATGCCCGAAATCCGCCGCGTTTGCGGGCTGTTCGGCGTCGAGTTCTGGCCCGACGAAGGGCAGATCACACACTCCATGCGCACGGCCGTTATCGACCGGCAGGGGCGCCTGGCGGCCAACCTTTCCGGCGCCGACTTCACCGTGCAACAATTAGGTGACCTGGTGGAAACGGTCTTGAAGGGGAGCTGAAGATGAGGCGCATTGCTTACGGTCTGCTGTCCACTGCTTATTGCCTGCTGCTTTCGGCGCAGTCAAAGCCCTCCGACGATCTTTGCACGCTGCCGCCCTCGAATGCGCGCCCTTCGCTGCCGGCTCAGTTGCTGCCAGGCCAGGGCCGCATCCACATGCCGATCACGACGCGCTCGCCCGAGGCCCAGGCATTCTTCGACCAGGGCGTGGCCCAGATGCACTCGTTCTGGAGCCGCGAGGCCGAGCGGAGCTTTTTGCAGGCCGCGCAGCTCGATCCCGAAGCGCCCATGCCGCAGTGGGGCATCGCCATGGTCGCCTCCGGCGATTACCGCCCCGGCTTCCAGTTGATGGACGATAACGACAAAATCCCCGCGCCGAAGCTTCCCGCGCGCCGCACGGGCCAGTCGGGCATCGAGCGCGCCGTGGAAGCCGCACAGAAGGCTCACCAGCTCAGCGCCAATGCGACCCCGCGCGAGAAGGCGTATATCGCCGCCATCGCCGCCCGGCGGAATCTCGAATCGAAAGATCCCTACGCCGACTACGTCCAGAAATTGCGCGAGCTGGTCCGGCAGTTTCCGGAGGAGAACGAGGCCAGGTCGTATCTGGCCCTGGCCCTCATGCGCGGCTACACCACGCCTGACAAGAGGCCGCGCGAGGGCACCGCAGAGGCCGTGGCGCTGTTGCGAGAGGTCTTGAAAAACGACCCCGACCACGTCGGCGCCCATCATTATGTGATCCACGTTCTGGAAGGCTCGACCCGCCCGCAGGACGCCTGGGCAAGCTGCAAGCGCTATCCCGAGCTGGCCCCCGAGATCCCCCACGCCTTGCACATGCCCGGCCACATTTACGTGCAGAGCGACCGCTGGGCCGACGCCGCCACTGCCTTTGACCAGGCCGCCCGCAAGGAGCGCGAGCTGCTGGCCGCCGACCAGCTTTACCCCAACGGCCACCACGGACACAACGTACACTTTCTGACTACTACCTACATGTTCCTCGGTAACTACGGCGGCGCCATGGCCGCTTCCGACGAGCTGCTCCACATCGCCGAGAACCCCCGCGAAGCCCGCGAGCTCACCAACTCCCGCACCGCCTACCGCCAGGGCTGGTTCGCCCGCCTGCGGACCCTGGTGGCCTTCCGCAAGTGGGATGAGGTCCTCGATGCCGGGACGCTGCCCGAATATCCCGGACCCCGCGAGCGGGCCTGGCGCCACTGGGCGCGCGGCCTGGCTTATGCCGCCAGGTCCGACGTGGCCCAGGCTCGCGCCGAGGCGAAGCTGATGGACGAGCAGATGAAGGAGTGGCGCAAGGCAGCCGGATCCGATTCCCCTCACCTGCGCACGGCCCATCTCGAGCTTCTTGGGCATATCGAAGTTCACGCCCGCCACGCGGCCAAGGGCCTCGACACCGTGGAGCGCGCCGGCCGGATGGAACTCGCGTTGCGCTACCAGGAGCCGGCTGCCTATCCGCGCCCGGTCTGGGAAGCGATGGGGCACGACGCTCTCGAAGCCCGCCAGTGGTCGCGCGCCGAGGCCGCCTTCCGGCGCGCCCTCGAACAGAACCCCGGCAGCGCCGCCGCCAAGGAAGGCCTCTCCGCCGCGCTCTCCCGTTCGGCCCCTCCCGTTCTGGCCGCCGCGGGCGGGGCGCGCAGCGCGCACTAAACGAATGCCCGCCCGGCGCACGGCGATTTTTGCCTTTTGCCTTTTGCAGTTTGCCTTTTGCCCGGGCTTTTCCCAACCCCGCCCGGAGCATCCACAGCCGCAATTCGTCCGCGACGCCTGGCTGAGCCTGAACGGCCGCTGGCAATTCGAATTCGACGACAACAACGCCGGCCTCCTGGAAAACTGGGCCTCCCGGAGTCACCCCTTCTCGCGTAACATAACCGTCCCGTATTGTTTCGAGATCCCGCTGAGCGGCGTGGGCGATCCTTCGTTCCACCCGTGGGTCTGGTATCGCCGCACGTTCCGCGCGCCGGCGGAATGGAAGGGCAAACGCGTGCTGCTCCACTTCGGCGCCGTCGACTACCGCGCCCAGGTCTGGGTCAACGGCAAGCTCGCCGGCTCGCACGAGGGCGGCCACGTCCCCTTCGCGTTCGAAATCACCCCGCTGCTCGAAGCCGCCGACAACACCGTGGTCGT
>JBGOUJ010000075.1:0-19396 GCA_041477005.1 Terriglobia bacterium
GACAAAAGGGCGAGCATCATCTACAAGAAACGTCCGCGTTTTTGCGTCTTCGGCGTTGGGGAATATTCCTTCGCGCCGTGGAAGGTGGTCATCTCCGGCTTTTACAAAAGGCTTGATTTTAGGGTGATCGGCCCGCGTGCGGGGCGCACAGTCATGCTAGATGACACGGCGTACTTTCTCGGATGCAAGGAGGAATCTGAGGCCATGTTACTGGCTGACCTGCTCAACTCGGCGCCAGCGCGGGGGCTGCTTTCATCACTTGTATTCTGGGATGCAAAGCGCCCGATCACGGTGGATGTGCTGAGGCAGGTGTCTATAGAGCGCTTGGCGGCTCATCTGGGGAAAGACTGCATCCTGAAGCAGTCTGTGCAGAACAGGCAGACGGAAAAACTGCAACGGGATTTGTTTTCCGATGCGCCGGCGTGAGGCAAATGCCTCAACGCACTTTTCAGACACTACCGGCGGCCGATTGTAGCCTCCAGCGAGTTATAATTTTCGCATGGGCTTGACCCAGGACGCCGTCGCGCCGCCCGAGGCGATCGCCCGCTACGAGCCGGTGATCGGACTCGAGGTGCACGTCCAACTGATGACGCGCACCAAGCTGTTCTGCGGCTGCGCCACCGACTTTGGCTCGCCGCCCAACACCCAGGTCTGCCCGGTCTGCCTGGGGCTGCCGGGGGCGCTGCCGGTGGTGAACCGCGAGGCCGTGGCGCTGGCCGTCCGCGCGGCGCTCGCGCTCAACAGCCAGGTTCGCAGCGCCTCGCGCTTCGCCCGCAAGAACTACTTCTACCCGGACCTTCCCAAGGGCTACCAGCTCTCGCAATACGACAAGCCGCTGGCCGAGCACGGCTTTCTGGATGTGCCCCTGGACGGCGGCGTCAAGCGCATCGGCATCACCCGCGTCCACCTCGAAGACGACGCCGGCAAGAGCATCCACGATGGCTACAAGGATTCCGACCGCTACAGCTACGTCGACCTGAATCGCAGCGGCGTGCCCTTGATCGAGATCGTCAGCGAGCCGGACATCCGCAGCTCGGCCGAGGCTCATGCCTACCTGACCGAGATGAAGCAGATCCTGCAGTACATCCCCGTCTCCACCTGCGACATGGAGAAGGGCCACCTGCGCTGCGACGCCAACGTCTCGATCCGGCTGCGGGGCGCCGAGAAGTTCGGCACCAAGATCGAGGTGAAGAACCTGAACTCGTTCCGCTATCTTCAGAAGGCCCTCGACTACGAGATCGCCCGCCAGGTGGCGATCGTCGAAGGCGGCGGCCAGATCCACCAGGAGACGCGCCTGTTCAACGTCGAGACGGGCGAGACCGTGGGCATGCGCTCGAAGGAGCACGCCCACGATTACCGCTACTTTCCCGAGCCGGACCTGCTGCCGCTCGTCGTGAGCGACGCCTGGCGCGACCAGATCCGGTCCGAGATGCCCGAGCTGCCCGCCGCCAAGCGCCGGCGCTTCGTCGAGCTGTATGCCATCCCGGAGTATGACGCCCACGTCCTGACCCTGACCGGCGCCCTGGCCGACTACTTCGAAGAAGCAGCGCGCGCCAGCGGCGAGCCAAAGGGCGCTGCCAACTGGGTGATGGGCGAGCTCACCGGCGCCCTGAAGGCGGCTGATAAGTCGATCGAGGAATCGCCCGTCACTGCCGGGCATTTGGCCGAGTTGATTCGGCTGATTACCGCCGGGACGATCTCCGGCAAGCTCGGCAAGGAAGTCTTCGCCAAGATGTTTGCCTCCGGCCGCCCGGCCCCGGAAATCATGGAGGCCGAGGGTCTGAAGCAAATCAGCGACGTCGGGGAGCTCGAGAAGATGGTCGACGAGATCCTGGCCGCCAACCCCAAGCAGGTCGAGCAATACAAGGGCGGCAAGAAGAGCGTGCTCGGATTTTTTGTCGGCCAGGTGATGAAAGCCACTCGCGGCCAGGCCAATCCCGCCGTGGTCAATGAAGTCCTCACCCGCAAACTGGGGTAAAGCCCTCCCCCGCGGCCTGGACGCCCGCGCGTTCAGGATGGGTAAAATCCTCCCTCGCAGCTTCTACGTCCGTCCGGCCGAGCAGGTGGCCCGGGACTTGCTTGGCTCGATCCTGGTGCATCGTATCGGCAACAGGATCCTGGCCGGCCGGATTGTCGAGACCGAAGCCTACCTGGGTGTCGAAGACCGCGCCGCCCACGCCTTTCACGGCATCACGGCGCGCACTCGCGTTCTGTTCGGCCCTCCCGGTCACGCCTACGTCTACTTCATTTACGGGATGTACGAATGCCTGAACCTGGTGGCGGAGCCGGCCGGGAAAGCAGGCTGCGTGCTGGTTCGAGCTCTCGAGCCGCTACTGGGGATCGAGGAAATGCGCCGCCGGCGCCCTGGGTCCCAAGGGCGCCCCAGGCGCCTGGAGGACTTGGCCTCCGGCCCCGGCAAGCTGACCCTGGCCATGGGCATCACCCGCCGCCACAACGGCCAGGACGTGACGCGGGGGGCGCTGGTCGTGCGCAGGGGCGACTCGCCCGATGCGTCCTCGCTCGCGGCCGGCCCGCGCATAGGCGTCACCCACTGCGCCGACTGGCCGCTGCGCTTCTACGTCCGCGGCAACGCCTGCGTCAGCTCCAGCAGGTAGCCCTTCTTCCCCAGGTTGATCCCGCGGGTGGGGCCCAGCCGGGTCTCCACCCCGCCGCACTCGTGGATGTGGCCGCAGAAGAAATGCAGCGGCGGATGCGCCTCCAGAAACGCCCGCACCGACTGGCTGCCGCCGTGACGGCCCGGACCGATGCGGTCGAGTTCGGTTCCGTAGGGCGGCGCGTGGCACACCAGGATCAGGGGCGTCAGCTCGGCGAATCTCTCCAGCCGCCGCGCCAGCTCTGGTTCGCTGTATTCTCCCGGCGTGTTGAACGGCGTAGGATTCGAATAGCCGAGGCCGCCGATCCAATGTTCCCCGGTCAGCCACGCTTCCTCGTGAAAATTACGAAAACCGAACGCCGCGCAGAAATCGGCGTTCTGCTGTGCCGACTCGTGGTTGCCCGGCAGCACCCAGACGCGCTCGCCGTGCGGCTTCATGATCCGGCCGCATTCCTCGAGACCCCGCCCCCAGTTCGACAGGTCGCCGGCGGCGATGTAGATGTCGGCCGGCGTGGCCATCAGCTTTTCGAGCGCTTGCAGATCGTGGTGGATGTCCGAGAACAGAAGCAGCCTCATGCTGCATAGTCTAATTCAAACGGGAGCACGAACCTCCGGTGCCGTGCGCCCCGCCATGCCATGACGCGCTCAGGCGCCAGACCGTACCTAATTGAGTTACAATCGGTCCGCCATGTCTCTCCCCGCTGGGACCCATTTGGGCCCGTATGAGATCCTTGCCCCGCTCGGTGCGGGCGGCATGGGCGAGGTGTACCGCGCCCGCGATTCCCGGCTCGGACGGGAGGTGGCGATCAAGGTCCTGCCCGAGCACCTGGCCCAAGACCCCCAAGCCCTGTTGCGGTTTGAGCGCGAGGCTAAGGCAGTGGCCGCGCTGTCGCATCCCAACATCCTGGCCATCCATGATGTAGGCAGGGAACAGGGTGTTTCCTACGCGGTGACCGAGTTGCTGGAGGGAGAGACCCTGCGCAGCGGCTTGGCGCGCGGAGCTCTGCCCTGCCGCAAGGCTTTGGAGATCGGCGTGGCCGTCGCGGAGGGCCTGTCCACGGCGCACTCCAAAGGCATCGTTCATCGGGACCTGAAGCCGGACAACATCTTCCTCACCTCCGATGGCCGGGTGAAGATTCTGGACTTCGGCCTGGCACGCTTCAAACCGGCGAACCCCGCGCAATCGGAAACCGCCGCACTGACCGCAACCGAAACCGGGGCCGTCATGGGCACACCCGGCTACATGTCTCCCGAGCAGGTGCGTGGAACGCCGGTGGGACCCGGCAGCGACATTTTCTCGCTCGGATGCGTGCTCTACGAAATGGTTTCCGGGCGGCGCGCTTTTTCGGGTCACACGTCGGTCGAGACCCTGTCGGCCGTCTTGCGGGACCATCCGGCGGACTTGGCCAGCTCGGGAAAACAAATTCCCATCGAGCTCGATCGATTGATTTCCCACTGCCTGGAGAAGAATCCGGAGGAGCGGTTTCAATCGGCGCGGGACCTGGCGTTTGGCTTGAAAGCAATACTGGGAAGCCCCGGCGTTTCGGCTCCCGCGCCCTCTGGGGCGCCCCCTGGGCCCGGCAAGGCCATCGATTCCATCGCCGTTCTGCCCTTCGCCAACGCCAGCCGCGATCCGGACGCCGAATACCTCAGCGACGGGATCACCGACAGCATCATCAACAGCCTGGCGCAGATCGCCCAACTGCGGGTCATGCCGCGCAGCACGGTGTTCCGTTACAAGGGTCAAGATGTGGACCCGCAGGCGGTCGGGCGGGAGCTCGGTGTTCGCATGGTCCTTACTGGCAGACTGATCCAGCGGGGCGAGACCCTGGTGGTCGGCACGGAGCTGGTCGATGTGGTCGAAGGATCGCAGCTTTGGGGCGAGCGCTACAATCGCAAGCTCGCCGACATCTTCGCGGTTGAGGAGGAGATCGCCAGGAGGATATCCGAAAGCCTGCGCATGAGGCTGACCGGCGAAGAGAAAAAGCGCCTGGCCAAACGCTCGACGGAAAACAGCGAAGCCTATCAGCTTTATCTCAAGGGCCGCCATTACTGGATCAAGAGGACCCCTGCCAACATGCAGAAAGCCGTCGAGTACTTCCAGCAGGCGATCGAAAAAGACGCGGGATACGCCTTACCTTACGCCGGCTTGGCGGACGCCCACACCATGTTGACCGTTTACGGCGTTAATTCACCCAAGCAGGGATGGGCCAGAGCGAAGGCGGCCGCGGCCGCGGCAGTCGCCCTCGACCCTGAGCTCGCCGAGGGCCATGCTTCGCTGGCGTTCATCCGAGCGTTTGCCGATTGGGACTGGGCAAATGCCGAAGAGGAATGCCGCCGCGCCATCGAGCTGAACCCTGACTATTGGGTGGCGCCTTATTGGTATGCCGTAGTCTTGGCCCTCTGCGGGCGCTATGAGGATGCCGAGCGGCAGATCCGGCGGGCCCAGGAACTGGAACCGCTATCGCCGGTCATCATGCACGTCGCGGCACTGATTTCCATCTTAGCCCGCAGGTATGCCGAGGCGATTGACCGCTGCTCGAAGGGGCTCGAGATCGACCCCAATTATCCCCTGTTGAGGCTTTGGTTGGGCTGGGCCCTAGAACAGGAGTCGAGATACGAGGAAGCGATTCGGGAGTTGGAGAAAGCGCTGCAACTTCTGGAAGGCGAGCCGTTAGCGGCGGGGGTGGTGGGGCATGCCTACGCCGTGGCAGGAAAGGAAGCAGAGGCGCGAAGAGTATTGCGCGAGCTGCTGGAGCTGGCGGAACGCAGGCACGTCGACGCTTACGCCGTGGCCCTCATTTATACCGGCCTTGGCGAGCAGGAGCAGGCCTTGCAGTGGTTGGACAAAGCCTGCGCCAGCCGTTCTGGCTGGTTGACCTTGAATGCAAAAGGTGATCCCAGAGTGGATGGGCTCCGCGCGGATCCGCGGTTTGCCGGCATCCTGCGGCGCATGGGACTCGAACCATGAGCTTGGCCTCCGGCGCCCGCCTCGGCCCGTATAAAATCCGTGTAGGATAGGCGCATGCCAGGTTCCATGCCGGAAGGCTTCACCCGCATTTTCAACGGCCAGAACCTGGCCGGCTGGCACATCAGCATGACCAACCACCATGGCCGGACGTCTGAGTGGCGGATCGACAACGGCGTCCTCACCGCCACCCAGGACACGCCCCGCGACGGCGGCATCCTGCTCTCGGACGGCAAGTACGGCGATGTCGAGGTCTATCTCGAGATCAAGCCCGACTGGGGCTGCGACAGCGGCTTGTTCCTGCGGTCCAACGAAGCCGGACAGGCCTACCAGGTGATGATCGATTACCTGGAAGGCGGCGACGTGGGCGGCGTCTACGGCGAGCGGCTCACCGGCGTAAAGGGAACGCTCTCGGACAACTACGTCCGCTACTGGAACAAGGACGACTGGAATACTCTGCGTGCCCGCATCGAGGGCGCCGCGCCCCACATCACGGTCTGGCTGAATGGCCGCAAGATCACCGATTGGACCGACAACGAAAATCACGCCGTCAACGGCGCCGCCGAGGGGCACATTGCCTTGCAAGTCCACGGCGGCAATCGCTGGGTCAAGGGCGGCTTTGATCGTTTCCAGAACATTGCCGTCCGGGAGTTACACTGATGCGAGTTTCCCTGATGGGAACTGCCCTGCTGCTCGTTCTTGCTGCCTCCACCGCCTTCTGCCAGTACGACCTGCTGATCAAGGGCGGCCACGTGGTCGACCCGGCCGGACGCCTCGACGGCGTGCGCGACGTGGCGGTGGCGGGCGGCAAGGTCGCCCTGGTCGCTCCCAGCATCACCGCCTCCAAGGCGAAGAAGGTCGTCGATGCTGCGGGCCTCTATGTCACGCCGGGACTCGTCGACATCCACGCCCACGTCTATCCCCGCGGGACCGTGCCGTTCTTGAGCGCCGATGCGGGATGCCTGCCGTCGGGGGTCACCACGGCGGTCGATGCCGGGAGCTCCGGTCCGCGAAACTTTGCCGATTTCAAGAGCCGCTTCATCGACCACTCCCAGGTGCGCATCCTGGCCTGGCTGAATATCGTTAGCGTGGGATCCCAGGGCGGAGCCGTCGAGCAGGACATCACCCAGATGGACCCCCAGGCGACGGCCGCCGTCGTCAAGAAATACCCGCAGCTCATCGTCGGCGTGAAGACGGCGCATTATTGGCCGAGCCATCCCGACGCCAAGCACCCGGCGTGGGCGGCGGTCGATCGGGCCATTGAGGCCGCCGCTCTCAGCAACACGCCGGTGATGGTGGACTTCCGGCCGGTCGATCCCGAGCGCCCCTATTCCGACCTGATCCTGAAAAAGCTGCGCCCGGGCGACATCCACACCCACATCTATGCCTCCCATTTCGACCTGGTGGACCCGCGGGGCCGCCTGCGCGATTACATGATCCAGGCCCGCAAACGCGGCGTCTGGTTTGACCTCGGCCACGGCGGCGGCAGCTTCTGGTTTCGCTCGGCGGAAGCCGCTCTCCGCGCCGGCTTTCCGCCGGACTCGATCTCCACCGATCTGCACATCGGGAGCTACCTCCGCACCGCTTTCAACATGACCAACGTGATGTCGAAGATGCTGAACCTCGGAATGCCCCTCTCGCAAGTAGTGGAGCGGGTCACGGTGAATCCCGCGCGGGAAATCCGCCGCCCGGAAATGGGAACCCTCGTCCCCGGCGCTGCTGCTGACATCGCGGTCTTCGAGTTGCGCAAAGGCCGCTTCGGTTTTGTCGATTGCGGCGGCGAGCGCCGCTTCGGCGAGCAGAAGCTGGAGTGCCTGCTGACCATGCGCGAAGGCAAGGTCGTCTACGATCCCACCGGCTTGGCCGCCTCTCTAGTGTAGTGTCCAATAAATAACTGGGCAACTCATTTCTTCGCCTTTCTCTTGCGTGGCAGAGTACAGCCGGGCTGAATCTTTTCCAGAGTTTGCCGACAGCGCGACAGTTTTTTGACGATCGAATCCACCGTGGCGGTCCAGACGAACGGTTTGGGGTTCTCGTTCCAAGCGGCCAGGAACTCCTCAATGGCCTTCTCTAACTCTTCCACGCTGGAGAACGAACCACGGCGGATTCGCTTACTGGTCAACTCGCCAAACCACCGCTCCACTAGGTTTAACCAACTGGAACTGGTGGGCACAAAGTGCGGGACGAAGCGAGGATGACGCTGCAGCCAAGCTTGGACTTTGGCATGGGTGTGCGTGCCATAGTTGTCCATCACCAAGTGTAAGCGGATCTCTCCGGGGAACTCTTGATCCAGGCGCCGCAGAAATCGCAACCACTCCTGGTGTCGATGCCGCTCGTAGCACTGTCCGATCACCTGTCCTTGCAGGATTTCCAGAGCGGCGAACAGGGTCGTGGTTCCGTTGCGCTTGTAATCGTGCGTCATGGTTCCGCAACGGCCCTTTTTCAACGGCAGCCCCGGCTGCGTGCGGTCCAACGCCTGAATGTGGCTCTTCTCATCCACGCACAGCACGATCGCCTGTTGGGGAGGATTCAGGTACAGGCCCACCACATCCGTTAACTTCTCCAGAAATCTGGCGTCCCGCGACAGTTTGAAGGTCTTGACCCGATGCGGTTTGAGATGGTGGCCCTGCCAGATGTTGTTGACGGTAGACTTGCTGACTCCCTGGGCGGTGGCCATGACGCGGCAACTCCACTGCGTCATCCCTTTGGGTTTGCTACGCAACGTCGCCTCCACAATGGACTGGATTTTCTCCGGTCCATAGGTCGGCTTCCGACCCCGCCCCGGGGCTACTTCCCACAACCCATCCAAGCCTTCCTGCTCAAAGCGGCCGCGCCATAGCATGACGGTCTTACGATTCACATCCAAGCTTCGAGCGATGGTGCTGTCGGACTGCCCTTGGGCTGCAGCCAGCACGATCTGGCTGCGCAGGGACACCTGCTGGGGTGTTCCGAAAGCCGACACCCACTGCCGGAGTTGCCGCTGGTCGGATTCTTGGAGAGGAAGGGCGGGCGTGGATCGCGACACGATTCCAGCATAACCGAGATCAATCCAATTGTCCAGTTATTTGCTGGACACTACACTAGCAGCTCGGCGCGACAGTCAAGCGCTCAGTCATCTCAGCCAGCCCGGCTGGAGTTGAAGGAAGCATCGCATGTCCTCGATAGGGCTGCGCCTGACCGGCGAGTCGCAGGCGCTGTCGGCGTACTCACTCGCACCGTAAGGCGACGTTCGGATCCACCAGTGTTGCCTTGCGAGCTGCCAGATAGCACGCACCGAGCGCAACTCCAGCGAGCAAAACCAAAACGCAGGCAAAAGTCAGCGGGTCCCCCGGCCTGACCCCGTACAACAACGATGAGATAAGCCGGGTCGCGGCAGTAGCTCCTGCAAGGCCAATCACTGTACCCATAATCGTCAAGCGGGTTCCAACGGCGAGAACAAGCCGCAAAATGTCTCGGCGCTCAGCTCCGAGCGCCATCCGGATACCAAATTCGCGGGTCCTCCGCGCAACCGTATAGGATATGACTCCGTAGATTCCGATCGCCGCCAAAATGAGCCCGGTGCCTGCAAAGGCCGCGAGCAGCATCAGGTAAAACCGGGGCTTTGCCACCTGCCGGGAGAACCAATCATCCATGGTGGTAATTTCAGGCGCGGGCACTTCACGATCGAGAGCGCGGACCGAACTCCGAATAGCGGCCGAGAGGTCATTCGAATTTAGGGCGGTGCGAGCGACGACATACCTCGGAGTGCTGTAGACGAGAGGCAGGTAGATCTGCGGCCCCGGCTCCTTCATCAACCCGATCTGGCGAACATCTCCCACAAGGCCGACAACTTCGAACCTGGGACGCTTCCGATAGTTCGTGAGGATCTCTTTGCCGATGGGATCCTCCCGCCCGAAGAGCGCGTTGGCCGTTGCTTTGTTGATCAGAATCGGTATCGGCGTTCGACCATCGTCGCCGGGCTCGAAGTCCCAGCCGGCGAGCCGTGGAATGCCCATAACGGCAAGGTAGTTGCGGTCTACGTGGCGTGCGAGTGCTTCGCAAGTTCTCTTTTCGCCGGCATGCTCCACACGGAGATCATATGGGAATAGAACCGCTTGCAGCGGAAGGTGGTCAGTTGCGCTGACTTGTGTGACGCCTGGCATTCGGCTGACTTCCTCGGCGAGTCGCCGCACAAATTCCGCGCTGCGGGTTGCGTCGTACTTCTTGTAAGGCAAGGAAGTACTGATCGTGAGGATATGACCGCGCTCAAACCCGAGGTCAACATTCAGAAGGCGGAAAAGGGTGTTGGTCATTAAGCCCGCGCCACTCAACAGGACAACCGCAAGGGCCAGTTGCGCCACGACGAGCACGTTTCGGATCCGAAGCCCCCCCACTCGTACGGCCGAGATTGCGTCACCCTGATGCAACGCAACACCCAGATCCCTTCGACCGAGTTGGAACGCGGGCGCAAGCCCGAATAGGATTCCACTTGCCACCGCCACCGCCGCGGCTACTATTAAGACCGTGTGGTCGACGACGATTTCGTCCAGGCGCGGGATGTAAAAGGATCTGATCGCCGGAACAGCACGTACAGCTAGAACCGCCAACCCCGCACCGACGGCGCCTCCGATCATGGAGAGCAACACGCTCTCTATCAGAGTCTGGCGAACCAGGCGGCCTCGGCCTGCTCCAAGAGCCGCTCGGATTGCCATCTCCTTCTGTCGCGCCGCAGTCCGCGCAAGTAAGAGGTTCGCGATGTTTGCGCAGCAGATCAACAGCACGAACGCCACGGCTCCCAGCAGAACGAGAAAGGTCCGACGCACGTCACCCACAATCCACTCGTGCAGGGGCTTCACCACGACGTACGTCTGCGAATCCTGCTGCTGTTCGCAGCGAATCTGTTGCATGATCGCATTCATTTCGGCCTGGGAGGCTTCCTGTGTGATGCCGGGGCGCAGGCGGCCAATCGCCACCACGTCGCCGCCGGCACGGAAGCTTCGATTGGCCGCTAGAGGAATCCAGACATCCGTCACGCCGAAGTCCGCAAAGCGTAGTTCCGCGGGCATGACTCCGATGATCGTGAATGGCTTCTCATCCAGCACTACGGTGCGGCCGAGAATCTTTGGGTCTGCGCCAAATTCGCGCCGCCAGAAGCCTGCGTCCAGGAGAGCGACCGGCGCTTGCCCTACCTCATCTTCGTCCTTAGCAAAAGACCGGCCGATGAGCGATCGTGCTCCGATTAACCGGAAAAAGCCATAGCTGGTTGCGGCAACGGACACCTGACGCGCCTGCTCCACACCGGTCAGGATCATCCGCGTGGCTCGTGCTCCCGCGATGGTCTCAAACGCGGTAGCACGTTCCCGCCAGTCCACATATACGCCCTGCGCCGACAAGAACTCTTCGCTCCCGCCCTTCCTGGCTGACAGAATTACCATCAGACGCTGAGGATCCGGGAATCGCAGCGGCCGCATGATGACAGCATTCACAACGCTAAACGCGGCTGTGTTGGCTCCTATCCCCAAAGCCATGGTCAACACAGCCACCACTGTGAAACCGGGACTCCGACGCAACATGCGCAAACTGAAGCGGATGTCCTGAATGACGCTGTCCAATAAAGGGAATCCGCGCTGGTCCCGATACGTCTCCTTTATTTTTTCCACACCGCCAAAGCTGCGGCGCGCCTCCGCTCGCGCTTCGCTGGGAGCCATGCCCTTTTGCAGGTTCTCCTCGATTTGCATATCGAGGTGAAACTGGAGTTCGGCGTCAAGCGCCCGATCGAAAGGCCGCTTCCAAAATGTGGCTTTCAACCTCATCCAAAGGTTTCGCATCCATCACTCCGCTGTCCGCAGGAACAATTCCATGAGCGCCACCGTCCGCTCCCAGCCGTCGCGCTCCTCGTGGATGCGATGGCGGCCAGAATCTGTTAGTTCATAAAACCTCGCCTTCCGATTGTTCTCGGACGTTCCCCATCTCGCTTTGACCCAACCGCGTTGCTCCAAGCGCAGGAGCGCCGGATATAGTGTCCCTTGATTGAGGTCGAGTGCACCCTCGGAGATCTGCTGTATCCGCTTGGCGAGGCCAAACCCGTGCTGGGGCCCCATGGTCTCGAGGGTCCGCAGGACCATTAGGTCCAAAGTGCCCTGCAAAACTTCGGGCTTGTGCTCTCCTTTAGACATACAACAGGAGTATACAGCTTCTTCCTTTAGGATGTCAAAAGGTGCTACGCGCACACGAACCCCGCGGCGAAGGCGCATGCTGTTCGCTCGCCCGCGACCGCGGACAGTGACAAAATAGTGAGAGTCACCCCTTCGGGTCGGAAAATGGTAAAATTTGGATAGTGACAGTGGACGCACGTCCATGGAACTCAGGTAGTTCAAGACTGCGGTGAGGTGCGAGAGCGGTTGAATCGGGCGGTCTCGAAAACCGTTGAGGTCTTACGACCTCCGTGGGTTCGAATCCCACCCTCACCGCCAGAATATCTTTCTAAGAATCGGCAGGTTAGCCGAGCGCCCTCAAAAACTCGTAATAAATTCGTGCCTCGTTCCGGTACAATGGAGATGTGCTGAGCATCTTCCGCCTCCACGGGCCACGCTGTTCCGGAAGGAAATCGAAGCACGACCGGACTTACCGGCGCTGCTCCTGCCCAATCCATGTGGAGGGCAAGTGTGGCGACCGTTTCCTCAGAAGGGAGTACCGATGGAGGAGGTCTCCATTCTCCTCGGCCACAGCAGCGTGCGGATCACGGAGAAGCATTACGCCTCCTGGGTCCAGGCCCGGCAGGAAATCCTCAAAGCCCATCTCGCCAAGACCTGGGAGACATTTGGCGTGATCGAAGGCGGCAAGGTGAAGGCCAAGTAGCCACCCGACCCGCGCCATGGATTTTGTCGTCCTCGATACGAACGTGGTCGTCTCGGCGCTTCGGTCCCGACGTGGAGCGTCCTTCGCGATCCTTCGCAGGATCGGCCAGGGGTGGGTGCCTTTGATTTCTGTACCGCTCATTCTCGAATACGAGGCTGTGGGGAAGCGTCAAGCAGAACTCCTTAAGATTCCCGACGCGACGGTCGAAGCCATCATCCGCGCCTTCTGTTTCTTTGGCCGCGAGACCGATATTCACTTTCGGCTGCGGCCGTTCCTCCCGGACCCCAGCGACGAATTCCTTCTCGAACTCGCCGTAGCCGGCCGGGCGGACGCCATCGTCACCCATAACGTCCGGCATTTCGTTGGCGTTGAGAGGTTTGGAATTCGGGTGATGACACCGCGTGAGTTTTTGGGGACAATAGAAGAAGAGGGGACATGAGCAAGAGCATCGACGTACCCGAGGATTTGTACAAGCGCGCCGCTGAGCTTGCCGCCAAGGACCACGTCTCTGTGGAAGAGTTCGTGTCAGGCGTTCTTGCAAACCGGCTTGCCAGCCGTGAGTACATCGAGTCGCGCGCCAAGCTCTTCAATAGGGATGAGTTCGAGCGAGCATTAGAAGAAATCCCCGACGTGGAACCCGAGGACCACGATCGCCTCTAAACGATCCTGCGCAGGCCGGAACCTCAAGCCACGAAAGACATCCGGCGATGCACCCGCTCCAACGCCCTTTTCGGAATTCTAAGCGTCGTGTAGGCGTGCTTCCATCGACACTTGGCTGGATACGAAACTACGCCGGGTTAATTCTTACTCGTGCGGCGCCGACCCAAAATCCGCTACAATTAGAGTAGACCGCGGTGAGGTGCGAGAGTGGTTGAATCGGGCGGTCTCGAAAACCGTTGAGGTCTTACGGCCTCCGTGGGTTCGAATCCCACCCTCACCGCCAACCTTTCTTAACTTTCTTTGATACAATAGCTTACGGCCTGGCCAGCGTGCTGAACGAGGCCACCCAGGGTGAGGACGGCCGGTTGGCCATGTTCTCCCTCACCGAGGCGATGGAATTCCTCGACATCCACGCGGCATTTCGGGGTGAGGCGCCAGCCGGACTTCGGAGCCGCCTCAGAGATGCACTTCAGGGTCCGACCGACCCTGTCGACGAATCGCCCGACTCGAATCGGGCCCGGAACATCATGTTCGAGCTGAACGTAGCCTCCCGGCTTCTGGTTCGTGGGATACCGGTCGCGCTACGAGAGAATCCAGACGTGCTGTGTGAGTTGTTAGGCACGCCCATCTATCTCCAATGCAAGCGCCCCTTCCGAGCAACGACGATTGCAGTCAACATCGATAACGCACGGCATCAACTAATCCGTGACCTCGACGGCGCTGGTAACCCGGACGCCCGAGGGATTGTGGCGATCTCCGTTTCCCGCGTCTTCAATCCTGGCGACCAGCTCTTCGCCGGTCGAGACGAGGCGACCCTGAAGGATCGTCTTGGCGACGAGGTCCAGGCTTTGGGGAAATCGGTGGCCGAATCCTGGAATGGTATTGCCGAGGGCCGGATCATCGGCATTCTGTTCCACCTGATAACGCCGACGCATCTCCAAGACATCAACCTGCTGACCGTTGGCCAACAAACGGTCGTCTTTCCGATTTCTGGAAGAGTCACCGAGGACATCGAACTGCTGCGGGAGTTCGCCCGCGCAATCTCCGAGGCGTAACCATGCCCCTCATCTTCCAATCTGGCCCAACGAACCATGACCCAAAATAGCATCCAAAGAGCCACTGATCGTTTGACTCAACGTCAGCGTCGGCTTGTCCAAGAGCTTGAACAGATTGCGTCCCTCCTCAAGCTTGACTACCACGACATCACGTCCTACGAATCGGCGGCCCGAACTCCACTCTTGGAACGTATGAGACGCCAGTTCATCATTGGCGAGGTCATCACCAGCTACACGCTCACTGATGAGCACCTCAATGTGCGCATCGCCCGTTTCTTCTTCGGTCGGAAGAGGAGTTTCATCGGACTTTGGAAGACGAAGAAGTTCCGGTTCTTCAACTATCATGTCCTTGAAGAACTGTCGTTGATGGCCAAGCTGCGGTTCGTGAAATCGATCTCGAAAATGCCGAAGGCCGTGGTGGCCGATCTCGAACGCCTTAATGCACTCCGGAATGGACTCGCACACGCGTTCTTCCCGGAGAACCTGAAGAAGTCTCGCCCCGAGTGGAAGGGTAAGAAGATTTTCACTATCGAAGGGTTGCAGGCCTTCCTGGAAGATATGGCCAAGATCGACGGCTACTTTCTCCACCTTGCCCCGGAGGAGCTGGAAATCCTTTGAGGAAACCGCACGCCGATCGAGCCTCGATGCCCCTCATCTTCCAATACGGCTCCATACGCGACGGGGCGCTGGAAGCGCTATGATACAGGCCGGAGCGGAAGGACCCAATGACCGAGGACGCTCTTGCCACTTCGCTGAAGAAGCGCCGCCAGATCTCCATAACCGTCGTCGGCCGCCGCACGGGCCGCTCGATCACGATACCGGTTTGGTTCGTGTTCGAGGAGAGCGCGCTGTGGCTCCTGCCCGTGTACGGCTCCCGGACGCAGTGGTATCGGAATCTTCAGGCAAATCGCGCCATCACGATCCACGCGGGCAGCGAGCGGCTGGGCCTTCGATCCCGACTCTTGAAGAACGCGCCGGCTGTGCGCAAGGTGGTCCGGCAGTTCCGCGAAAAGTACACACCGGAACAAATCAAGCGCTGGTACACCGGGCTGGATGTTGCGGCACACATACCGTGTCCAATCCGCGACACCTAAAATGCCCCTCGTCTTCCAATCCGGCTCCAACTGCAGGGCCACCTTGAAAGCCGTTGCGCCGTGATTGTAGACTCGATTTATGCCGAACCTCTATCCCGCTCATGGTCATCCCGAAGGTACCAGCGGTAGCCCATGGTTCTCGATATGGGACGATATGGTTTACCCTGCACACGGGCATCTGGAGAGGACAAGTGGCAGTCCGTGGTTTCGAATTCGAGACGGCAAGCTCTATCCGGCGCATGGCCATCCCGAAGGGACGAGTGGTAGTCCCCGGTTCACGATCCGTGGGGACAAGCTCTACCCGGCCCACGGTCATCCAGGGGGAACCAGCGGCAGTCCTTGGTTCAATATGCGATGATTTCGCAACAATGCCTCTCATCTTCCAATCCGGCCCCAACCGCAACGCAGATCTTCTCAAGAAACGCGGGTCGCGTCTGCTGGCTCCGCCACTGATTTCCAATACACGGCCCCACTCCTGCCTATGTCATATTGCTTTCCGCGTTATCGAATTCACGGCGCGCAGCATTGTACGTGTGCCTTGAGCGGAACTCGTACTCCTTGCCCGTAGCTATGCTCCGGTAGCGGAAGCGTATCGAGGCTTGAAGCGACACATCGCCGCTGGCAATGATCTCGTACAGCCATCGCTCAGTCAGATCGCAGTTGAAAATCGCGTCATCTCCCGGCAGGACGGCTCCCTCGGACGTGGGCACGAACTCCTGTCGGTAGATGCCGGCCTCTGGTTTGTGCGGATCATCTACCGCTGCTTCGATGGTGAAGTCCACAAATGAAAGCGGCACGGACCCGTAGTTCTTCATCACCACGGCCATGTGCGCGGTGTGCCGATCCTCAAACAGCTCGGAGCGTATTCCCGAAACCGCAAAATACGGCCGGTGGGCCGCGTCAAAGGTGGCTTCGGTCACCTTAGCTTGCTGCTCTGCGGCCCTCGCCGCCGTAATCGCGGCCTCGGCTGCACGGTTCGTGGCCTTCCAGAGCCGACGCGTTATCACAACGTAAACCACCGTTGCTACGGCGATCACGATAGTCCCGACCGCAGTGACCGCCCCACTGTTTCGGTTCAGCCAGCTCACCATCTGAGGAAGCCAGAACATCGGTCGGATTGTACCATTGGACCTGGATCTCGCAGCGCCCCGTAACCGTTGACATCCCCCGCCATCTGCTTTACTAGAAAGCAGCCCTCCGACAGCCCTCGGTGTTTCCCAGAGGACATACTTCGCGAAATCTTGATCCCTCGGTGGCTGAATGAGGTAGTGCCGGGTCGACACTCTGTCTCTCCGTTGACAGCCCCGTCCGGGGCCTTATACTGAAAGTGCAGTCTCCATCTCTATGGCCAAGCCAAAATCCAAACGACCAACGCAGGGAGTCATCCAAGAGAAACTCGGTGAACTCCTAACGCAGCAAACCTCCAGCATCCTTCAGGCGATGGACGACGGATTTGCTGCTCAGGACAAGAAGATCGAGAAGCGATTCATAGCGCAGAGTATTGCGCTCTCGGCGACAATGGATATGCAGCTCGCGCAGCTTGAAAAGCGCTTCATAGAAAAGCTCGACCGACTCACTACCACCCTCGACAGGTTCTTGAAGCGTGTCATGTCACGGATGTCGAACAGGAATTTGTCTTCATGAAACAGGACGTGAAGCGCATCAAAACCGTCCTGCATGAGAAGCTGGGCGTCAACCTCGATTAGGCCGCCACGCCGTTTGGAAGCAGTTCAGAAACCCAAAGCGTCAGCCAACGCCCTGACGCACCCGACCGCCCCCCGCGCGGTGTTTTTTGTTTGCCCCCGCACCAACCTGCCTGAGCCACTGCGGGCGCGTTCGTCCGGAAAGCGACATCCCGGCGAATGTTACATTTTTGTGTTGCCCATTACGATGATGGCTTGACGAAGCTCAGAATTCACCAAGTCCCGCGGGGCGCTCGTTTTTTCATTGAACTCAGGCTGCTTCATGTTTGGATGCACCTTCTTAAGGGCATCGGCGAGCCCGGTCGGCTGGCCTTGCGCAGCCCAGGACGTGTACACATCGACCGTCAGCGCGTCGTAAAGATGACCGGAGCCACCGGGCAGGAAACGGCTGTAGCTTCGCCAGGCTTTAAGACCGCCGGCCTTTATCCGCTCTTCCTGGACTGGCGCCCAGATCTTAAGCTCCAATTCGCGCCAGGCGGCTGCCATGCCGGGTTTGATTTTCATTTGGTTGACGCGGTAGTAATCGCCTTCGGCAATCTCGCCGACCCCACCCACGGTAACCAGCATGCCGCTGGAAACCTGCCGACGGAGAGAGCTGAGCTTTGCCACATACTCCTCTGCCGTCATATTGACGCCCGCTTTCTCGATGGCCTGGGCCAGCCGGCTTTGGGCCGGGGCGGACGGGAATCCACGGGTGGCAGTGGAGCCAACGTAGTCACAAGTCGCGGCCTCTCCGGCAGGCACGACGTTGCGCGAGAAAACGAACCACAGGACATCGCCTGACTCCACCATTGTTCTCATGCCCTTGGCTACGGTATCGCGTACGAACGATTCGTACTGGCTCGCTTTGGCGAGATCGACCTTCAAACAAACTGTCTGCACAAACACCGGTTGGTTCTGGGCAACGGCGGTTTGGCAGACCAGGGCCGCCGTAAGAGTAAAGATAAGCTTTTTCATCGGAGCACCTCTCAATCATTCAGTTCCAAAGAGAAAGTCACGGTTGCCACTTGGGGGCGCCGGGCTTTTCGCCTTGGCGAATCGGCGGGCAAGGGAACCGCCCCTCAGAACGAATCAATGCGGTATGAAGTGCTGTCATTATAGTCAAACTCCGGGCAGTTGTTTCAATGCCGCGAAAAAAATTTCTTGCGCTGGCGCGCGGCGAGGCAGTACTCGTAGTACGAGGTGCTCCACCAACTTTCGTCCCAGGGCCGAGGAACTGCCGCGGTCACTGTATCGAGCGGTGCCTGGGCGATCGAGCCGCCAAGGCTCGGTTTGTAGTCGCTAGGTCAAACGCTTCCGGCTTGAAATCGCCAACCCGCGCCCCGACTCTATATCCATCCGCCAAAACCCAGCGCATGACCGCCGGCCGATGGTCGCCGCAATCGCCCACGCCAAGGAATCGGATGTCCCTGGCTTCACCCGCAGCACCTCCTCCGAGAGTTGACGACCAACACCGCAAACCTTCCGCAGCCGCCGCCCAATTCCAAGCTCAGGTTGCAGAGCAACCGAGCCCGCATTCCGAAAAAGGTTTATGGGAAATCTTACCGGCGGTCCCGTCCCGCCGGCCCAACCAGAGAAAGCAGGACCGTGATCAACACCATCAACGCTAATCCGGTGGGTACGAGCAACATTGGGGGCTCTCTCCGTTTACACACACTTCTCTTCCGAGGGCTTTCTTGATCTCGCCCGATGTCAACGTAAACACCCACCACCGCCGTGGTGGCAATGTAGGGTGCTCGATTGGTTTCATGGTCCTGACCGACCCTCGTATCATCCATAGAGTACCATGCACCAAACAGAAGCGGTCGCTTTTGTTTCGGCGGAACTACAGACCCGCCGGCTCTATCTTCTCTTTAGAAAAATTTGACCCGCCCGCCCTACGATGGGCGGCGATCGCCTGGGCGTTCTCGATTGTGCCGCCGTTCTCCAGGTAGGCGGTCATTCCCGTCCTCGGCCTCGGGGGTACTGGAACGATTCGGTCGGAAAAATCATGACGCACCCGGGACCGCCCGGGTGTATACTACGCGCGTCCGAAGCGCCCAAATGGAAATTCCGGCCAAGGGGGAGGGCCACTATGATTGATCAGGCAACAACAGAAAAGATAAAGCGGTGATTCGCACGGAAGGCTTTGGAGGACTGTTCGCCAAAGCGCAGGGGCTTCTCGGGATGGCAGTGGCGGCGGAGTTAGACGCGCTTGTCAGGAAAGGTGCAATCAACAAACTGGAGGAAATGCGCAAACACTTGCGCCACCTCGAAACAGCGACCAGGAGCATGGAAGGCGCAATCAGGACGGAACCGCCACCGGGCAGTATGTTTAGATTTCTGGCTCTGCGCAAGAATCTGACAGAACCCGCGATTTTATTGGGATTCTGTGGACGCGGTCTTCCGGAGCTGCTGAGGGCTTTGGGCGCGGTGAGTGCCCCATCGTCAATGTTGATAGGCCTTCAATGAGGATGTGCGCGCGC
>JBGOUJ010000076.1:0-19297 GCA_041477005.1 Terriglobia bacterium
AGCCGTGGCGCTTGCCCAAGTAGAGGGCGCACATGAGCGCCGAGACGCCCGAGGAGATGTGCACCACCGTGCCGCCGGCAAAATCGAAGCACGGGATCCTGCCGCCCAGGAAGGCGTTGAGCAGGCCGCCTTTGCCCCACACCATGTGCGCCAGCGGCAGATAAACCACCAGCGACCACAGGATCATGAACAGCACCATGGCGCTGAACTTGATCCGCTCGGCGAAGGCTCCGGTGATGAGGGCCGGGGTGATGATGGCGAACATCAACTGGAACATCATGTAGGTCTGGTGCGGGACGGTGGCGGCGTAGTCGGGGTTGGGATCGAGGCCCACGCCGTGCAGAAAGGCGTACTTCAGGCCGCCGATGAAGGCGCTGCCCTCGCTGAAGGCCAGGCTGTAGCCGACCAGCGCCCAGAGCACGGTAATAATGCCCATCAGGATGAAGCTCTGCATCATGGTGGCGAGAACGTTCTTGGTGCGAACCAGGCCGCCGTAGAACAAAGCCAGTCCCGGCCCGGTCATCATCAATACCAGGGCGCAGCTAACCAGCAGCCAGGCGTTGTCGCCGGCGCTTTGCGCGCTCTTCACCGCCGCTTCGAGCTTCGCGATCCTATCGGCCGCCGCATCGGGCGCGGGCGGAGCCGTCTGCGCGGCGGCCGAGCCGATCGCCACCAGCCAAGAAAAGACGCACCAAGCAAGAACGCACAACACCCGCAGGGGTCGTTTCATCGAACCACTCCCAGTCCTTACTTTCGCACTCCGGGAGAGCCGGAGCCAAATGAAAGTTTCTATAGGGGCGATTGAAAATTTCTATGCGAGTCGGCCGAAACGCGGGCCCGCGTCGAGAGGGACCGGCCAGTTCGCCGGTCCCGCCCGAGAGAGTGGGTCACTTCACCTTGATGAAGACGATCACCAGCGTGTAAAGCGCCAGCGACTCGATCAGCGCCAGGCCGAGAATCAGCGCGAAGCGGATCGGGGCCGCCGCCGCCGGATTGCGCGCCATGCCCTCCGCCGCCGCGGCGGTGGCCCGCGCCTGGCCGAGGCCGCACAAACCTGAAGCAATGGCCATAGCGAAGCCGGACGTAATGGCAACCCAGTGGTAGTTTGCCTCCGGCGTCGCGTCCGCCGCCAATACCGGCATCGCCCAGCAGAGCAGCGCGCCGAACAACAGCAAAATCGAAACAACTCTCATGTTGGTTCTCCTTGTATGAATTCTCTCCCGGAGGTGGTTCCTGGACACCCCTCTTGCAGCCAGGCTCACGCGGAAGAGCATAATGCCGCAAAACAGATCGTGGAGTCTGGATCCTACGATCCGATCAGTGTTCTTCGTGCGCTACCGCTCCCTGCACGTAGACCATGGTCAACAGCATGAAGATATACGCCTGTAGCAATGCCACGAATACGTGCAGGCCCATGAATACGGCCGGGACCACGACCGGGACCAGGCCCAGGAAGATGGCCGTGATCTGCTCGCCGGCGAACATATTGGCAAAAAGACGGATGGTGAGCGACATCGGACGGGCCAGGTTACTGATGATTTCGATGGGGAACATGAGCCAAGCCAGCCACCACACGGGGCCGGCGAAGTGTGCCAGATACCGCAGCGCCCCCCGGGCTTTCACGCCCTGAATATTGTAATAGCAAAAAGCGGCCATGGCGCACCCGGCCGGAACCGGCGCCGGCATGTACATGGTGGGCGATTCGAAGCCGGGGATGACCCCGATGAGGTTACAGAAAAGGATGAACAGGAAGAGCGTGGCGAAGAACGGCACGTATTGGGCGGAATGATGCCCTACGATCTCATGGGTCTGGTTGTCCACGAAATCGTGAATCAGCTCGAAGATGTGCTGGGTCTTCCCCGGACGGTCCATGCTCAGCCGGGTGCGCAGGACGGCGAACAGCACGATGATGAGGAGGGCCACCAGCACCTGCATGGAGATGAAATTCTGCCAGGGCCGGGCGGGGTTCTCGGCGTGGACGCGAAACAGGGCCAGCAGGGCGTTGGCCGGGCCGGCCAGGTGGTTGTTCAGCAGCGCCGTAAACCACAGTTCATGTTCCATGCTGATCGCTTCTCAACGCCAAAACAATTTCTACGCAGATTTCGGCCAGAATGGCGGCCACAAACAGGAACAACCCCGCCAGGAGCGCTTTCACGTTCCAGGCCGTATATTTCATGGTAGCATACGCGGCCGCGGCGATCAAAAGGTAGCGCCCGGCGAACTTCCACACGAGCAGGCGGCGCTTGCCGTGCGCGGCCTCGGGGCGCCCACTGGGCCCAGCGCCGGTGGCCTTCTCCGTCACGGCATCGACCGCCTGCTTGAGCCACAAGAAGTTCAGGCTGGAAACGGCCGCGCCGACGGCAAACCCGGCCGCCGCCCCCACCCCCCCGAGCCACCAGGCGCCCATAATGGCCAAAGCCGCGATGACGAGCTGGAAGCGCCAGATCCTTTGCTCGGCCGCCGCGTAGAACCCTTCCGGGCCGCGTCCGTCAGGGAGCGGTTCTTCCTGCATGCGGAAAGACCTCCAACAGGTGCCAATGAACCAGGTGCCAGGTTTCAGGTGTCAGTTCCAAACGCACGCGGTTGCCGCCGTGCCGGGCCAGCGCTTGAAACCGCAGATGAACGCAGATAAACGCAGATTCAAACCAGAGCCGTTATCGGCGCATCTGCGTTTGTCTGCGGCTCCATCTGATTTTCTTCACGCGCTCTTATCGTCCGGCGGCGGCTTGTCCGGTGGCGGCTTGGAATTGTTTTGCTCTTTGTCATCCTTTTGGAACTGGCGCAGGAGTTGGATGAAGCCGGAGACGATGCCTAGGATCAGGAAGATGATGTAGAAGAAATTGGTGCGCAGCCAGCGGTCGAGCAGGGTGCCGACCATGTAGCCGACCGCAGTCGAAACCGGCAACAGGACAGCAAGGGTGGTGTATTCGCCCACCAGCGCCCACGGGACTTGCTCTTTGTCTTTCTCTTTGTCTTGGTTGTTGTCGTTGTCGGCCACAGAAAGTGGTGCAGGCGCCCGGCCTGCCCGGCTTGGCGGGGGGACGACGGCGCGCCCCCGCCCAGCCTATCTAAGGGCGGTGAACAGCGAGTGCTGGGCCATTTCCAGGAACGGCTCCGGATAGAGGCCGATCAGCAAGGTGAACACTGCCGAGACGGCCAGCGCGAAGCGCACGCCGACGCCGTCGGAAACCTCCGCTTCGGCCGCTTCGCTGACGAACATCACCTTCACGATGCGGAAGTAATAATACGCCGCGACGGCGACGTAGAGCACGGCAAAAACCGCCAGGTAATAGTGCTGGGTCTGGAGCAGCGAGAGGAAGATGTAGTACTTGCCGAGGAAGCCGGCGGTCGGCGGGATGCCGGCGAGCGACAGCAGGAAGATGAGCATCAGGATGGCGTAGGCCGGGCGCTTGGACATCAGGCCGGACATGTCGTCGATGTCGTCGCCGATGAGGTTCTTGCTGCGCATCGCCACCACCATGGTGAAGGCGCCGAAGTTCATGAAGGTGTAAACCAGGATGTAGACGGCGATGCCCTTGAGGCCGGTCTGATTGCCGCTCACCAGGCCCAGCAGAATGTAGCCGGCGTGGGAAATCGAGCTATAGGCGAGCAGGCGCTTGATATTGGTCTGGCTGATGGCGGCGAGGTTGCCGATGGTCATGGTGAGCAGAGCCACGCCGGCCACCAGCGGCTCCCAGGTCGCGCGGATCGGTTCGAGCGTCTGGAAGATCCGCAGCAGGAAGGCGAAGGAGGCGGCCTTGGATGCGACCGAGAGATAGGCGGTGATGGTCGTGGGGGCGCCCTCGTAGGCGTCGGGCGCCCACATGTGGAACGGGGCCGCAGCAATTTTGAAGAACAGCCCGACGGCCGTGGTCGCCAGCGCCAGGAACACCATGGGGTCGCGGGGGTCGCGGCCGGCGATGGCGTGGGCGACGTCGGAGAGCCTGGTCGAGTTGGCGATGCCGTAGAACAGCGAGAAGCCGTAGGCCAGCATGCCGCTCGAGAACGCCCCCAGCAGCAGATACTTCATGGCCGCTTCGTTGGAGCGCTTGTCGCCGCGCAGGAAGCCGACCATCACGTAGAAGCTCAGGGCCATCACCTCCAGGCCGATGAACAGCGTCACCAGCTCGGTCCCCGTGGCCAGAAAGACCATGCCCGTCTGGGCAAACAGCAGCAGCGAGTAATATTCGCCGTGGTTCTCGCGCTCGATCTCGAGATACTTGATCGAGATGATGATGGCCAGCGCTGTCGCGATGAGGAAGATCCAATTGAAAAAGATGCCGAAGCCGTCGATGGTGATGGCGCCGGAGAGAGCGGTCAGCTCCGAAAGGCCGCTCACTCGCAGAAAGGTCTGCTGTTGCCAGACGGCGTAGGCAGTGAAACCCAGGCCCAACAGGGCAATCCAGGCGTTGAGAAATTTCTGCCGCGCCTCGATGAAGAAATCGGTAATGAGGATGCCGCACCCGAACAGGGCCAGCAGGATTGCCGGCCGGAGCACGAAGAAGTCGGTCTCGGTGAAGGAGAAGTTCATGGCCGTGGCGCCGCCTCCGCCAACTGGCCGGCCCGTTCCAGGGGATCCTTTAGACCGCGCGCGCGATAGTAGTCCGGCTGGACGCGCTTGACAATTTTGGCCACCGGTTTCTCGAGGATTTCAAAGTACGGCTTGGGGTAGACGCCGATCCAGAAGGCCCAGACGACCAGCGGCAGCAGGTAGAGCACTTCGCGGGCGTTCAGGTCCTTCAGGTGCTCGTTCTTCGGGTTGGTGATCGGGCCGAACATCGTCCGCTGGAACAGCCAGAGCAGGTAGGCGGCCCCCAGGATGATGCCCGAGACCGCAAACACCGCCCAGGCCTTCGAGACCTCAAAGGCGCCCTGCAGGATCGTGAACTCGCCGATGAAGCCGTTGAGCAGCGGCATGCCGGCCGAGCTCAACATGGCGATGCAGAAGATGATGGCGTAGGTCGGCATAACGTTGGAGAGGCCGCCGTATTCCGAGATCTCGCGCGTGTGCCGCCGCTCGTAGACGATGCCCACGATCAGGAAGAGCATGCCGGTCGAGATGCCGTGATTGATCTGCTGGATCACCGAACCGGTGAGGCCGTTGGGATTGAGGGCGATGATGCCCAGGGTGCAGAAGCCGAGGTGGCTGACCGAGGAATAGGCGACCAGCTTCTTCCAGTCCTTCTGCATCAGCGAAACCAGCGCGCCGTAAATGATGCCGATGATGGAGAGCCAGGCGATGACTTTCACCGTGAAGCCATCTCTAGCGGCGTCCGGCAGCAGGGGCAGCGAGAAGCGGACAAATCCGTACGTTCCCATCTTCAGCAGGACACCGGCCAGGATCACCGAGCCGGCCGTGGGAGCCTCGACGTGGGCGTCCGGCAGCCAGGTGTGGAAGGGGAACATCGGCACCTTGATGGCGAAGCCCACGAAGAACGCCCAAAAGACCCATTTCTGCATGGTGAGCGGGATGCTCATCCGGGTCAGCTCCTGGATGTCGAAGGTGTAGGTTCCGAACTGGCTGTAGTATTGGAAATAGAGGGTCAGGATGCCGAGCAGCATCAGGACCGAGCCGGTCAGGGTGTACAGGAAAAACTTGATGGCGGCGTAAAGTTTCCGCGGGCCGCCCCACACGCCGATGATGAAGTACATCGGCACCAGCATCACTTCCCAGAACACGTAGAACAGGAAGAAGTCGAGCGACAGGAAGACGCCCAGCATGCCGGTCTGGAGCAGCAGGAAGAAGGCGTAGTATTCCTTGACGCGGTTCTCGATGGCCGACCAGGAGGAGAGCACCGAAATGAACCCGACCAGGGTCGTCAGCAGGATCAGCAGCAGGCTGATGCCGTCGATGCCGATGATGTAGCGGGCGCCGATGGAGGGGACCCAGTCGGCGCGCTCGACCAACTGGTAGTCGGCGTTCGAGCGATCGTACATCCACCACAGCGGCAGCGAGAGCAGGAAGCCGGCGAACAGCACCAGGTTCGCCCAGACCTTGATGAGGGTCTTGTTGTCCTTGGGGAGCAGGAACAGGATGAACATCCCCGCCAGGGGCGTGAACAGCACGATGCTCAGAATGTGTTGTTGCATAGAATCCTAAACCGCTCCCCTAGAGGCCGTGAGAGAGAATCGAGCCGACCGAAAGATTTCGCGCAACGGCGCAAAGAGCGCAAAGGAGACAAAGAAGCTTTTCTTGGCGTACCTGGCGTCTTGGCGCGAGATCGGCATTTCTTACGTCCTCTTACGATCGTGTGTCAGTGCCAAAGGTAATACCCAAAAAACAGCAGCACCCCGATCACCATGAAAAGCGCGTAGCTCTGCACCAGGCCGGTCTGCAGGATACGCACCGGATACGATGCGAGCTTCACCAAGAAGGATCCCAGCCGCACGGCGCCGTCGATGATCCAGGTGTCCCACCATATGGACAGGGTCGAGGTGAAACGCGTGAGCCAGCCGGCGCCGTTCACGCCGCCATCCACGACGGCGGCGTCGAAGCGGCTGAGCAGCGTGCCCCCGCCCTTGGCCAGGCCGTCCACGAACAGGCCGTTGTAAATCTCGTCCACGTAGTACTTGTTGTAAAGCAAGGTGTGGATGGGCTTGAAGCGCCGCTCCATGCCGTCGGCGAGCTCCGGCTGGTGGTGGTACATGCGGCGGGCGAGCCAGATTCCGCCCACCGCCAGGGCGACGGAAATAATCATGAGGTACCACTCCTCGGCGGAGGAGTGCGGCTCGGCGGCGGCGGCAATCTCTTCGGGACCGGCGGCGAAGACCGGCGCCAGCCAGTGCTCGAGGCTCGGCCAGCTCGACGGAAAATGCCAGGCGCTGGGGATGCCGACCCAGCCCGCCAGGACGCTGCCCGCCGCCAGCACCGACAGCGGAACGGTCATCGACGGCGGCGATTCGTGGACATGGTGCTCGACCTCGGGCGCCACGCGCGACTTGCCGTAGAAGGTCATGTTCATCAGCCGCCACATGTAGAAGGCCGTGAAGCCGGCGGTGATGAGACCGATCGTGTAGAGGAAGCGGTGCGCGCCGCCTTCGGAAGACCAAGTCTGCCACAAGATCTCATCTTTCGAGAAGAAGCCCGCCAAGCCGGGGATGCCGGCGATGGCCAGCGAGGCGATGAACATCGTCCGGAAGGTCACCGGCACCTTGTCCTTGAGCGCGCCCATTTTGCGCATGTCCTGCTCGCCGCCCATGGCGTGAATCACCGAGCCGGAGCCCAGGAAGAGCAGGGCCTTGAAGAAGGCGTGGGTGTAGAGGTGAAAGATGCCGACCCAGAACGCGCCCACGCCGCAAGCCAGGAACATGTAGCCGAGCTGGCTCACGGTGGAGTAGGCCAGCACGCGCTTGATGTCGTTCTGCACCAGGCCGATCGAAGCCGCGAAGATAGCCGTGGCCGCGCCGATGATGGCCACCAGGTGCATGGTCTGCGGCGCCAGGACGTAGAGGGCGCTCGACCGCGCCACCATGTAAACACCGGCGGTGACCATGGTGGCGGCGTGGATCAGCGCGGAAACGGGCGTCGGGCCTTCCATGGCGTCGGGCAGCCAGACATAGAGTGGGATCTGCGCCGATTTGCCCGTGGCGCCGATGAACAGGCAGAGCGCGATCACGTTGAAATACTGCTTGGCCTCGGCGGCATATTTGCCGTTCCGGAGAATGTCCGTCACCTGGGTAAACTGCACCGTGCCCAGGGTCGAGAAGAGCAACAGCATGCCGATGACGAAGGCCGCGTCACCGATGCGGTTGACGATGAACGCCTTGCTGCCGGCGTCGCTGGCCGACTTGCGCAGGAAGTAGAAGCCGATCAGCAAGTAGCTGCACAACCCCACGCCCTCCCAGCCGACGAACAGCAGGACGTAGTTGTTCGCGAGCACCAGCATCAGCATGAAGAAGACGAACAGGTTCAGGTAGCCGAAGAAGCGGTAATAGCCGCCGTCGTGGGCCATGTAGCCAACCGAATAGACGTGGATCAGGAAGCCCACGCCGGTGACGACCAGAATCATCACCGAGCTCAACGGATCGAGCAGGAATCCCCACGGCGCGTGGAAAACGCCGCTGCCGGTCAGCCACTGGAAGACGATCACCTCGGCGCGGCGCTCGCCCGGCGCCAGCGCCGCCAGATCCAGCACCGCTTTCAGCGAAAACAGGAACGCTACCAGCACCATGCCCGGACAGAGAATGCTGATCAACGTCTTGCCGGCCCCGCCCCCGTGGTGAGCCTCGTGGCCGCGCGCATCTCCATGTTGCGGGCCGCCCGCTTGCGGGGCGCCCGCTTGCGGGCCCTGGGGATCGAGGCCGCGGCCGAACAGCAGCATCAGCAGCGCCCCGAACAGAGGAAACAGAGGAATCAGCCAGATGTGCTGCAGGAAAAAGCCGAGATCGGCCTGGTTCACCATTTCAGGATGTCCACCTCATCGGCGTTGACCGTCTCCTTGTTGCGGAACAGGGCGATCAGAATGCCCAGACCGACCGCCGCCTCGGCCGCTGCGTCGGTGATGACGAAAATGGCAAACACCTGGCCGTTGACATTGCCGAGCTGATGGGAAAAAGCAATCAGGTTGATGTTGACCGCGTTCAGGATCAGCTCGATCGACATCAGGATCACGACGATGTTGCGCCGGGTCAACACGCCGATGGTCCCCACCACGGCCAGCGCCGCGCTCAGGAACAGATAATGGTAAGTGGTGATGGGGTGCATGGAGATTAAATCCGCTTCTTGGCCATCACCACGGCCCCGACGATGGCCACCAGCAGCAGGATGGATGCCAGCTCAAAAGGCAGCAGGTACTGGGAAAAGAGAACCCGGCTGACCTGCTCGGAATTGCCCAAGCCCGGCGTGGCGCTTTCGCCGGAGGGCTGACCGAGGGCGAACCGCCCCGCGCCCTTGGACACAAACCACATCGCCTGCAGCCCCAGGCCCGCCACGATCACCAGCGCAATCCATTTCTGACCGGTGTAGCGCTTCTCCTTCGCCACCTGGTCCAGGTTCACCAGCATGATCACGAACAGAAACAGGACCATTATGCCGCCGACGTACAGGATGACCTGCACGCCGGCCAGAAACTCGGCCCGCTGGAGCAGGTAGAGGCCGGCCACGCCCAGGAGGCTTGTGATCAGGAAGATGGCGCAGTGGACGGTGTTCCGCCGGGTTACGGTCAATATCCCCCCGCCCAGGGTCAAAGCGGCGAACATGTAGAAGAGAAACGTATCGAGCATAACGCCCTAAACCAAGTCAAAAGGCAAATCGCAAAAGGCAAAAATCAAGGCGCGCGGACTGGCGTCCGCGATCCTCTTCTCTAAGAAAGGCTTCCTTCCTTGATTTTTGCCTTTTGCAGTTGCCTTTTGCCTTGCTTTTCCCAAGCCCCCGCAGTGCGCCCTTAATGCGTATACTGCGTGGGCCGTGGTCCCTCCTCGAGCATCTGCCGGTCCCAGATCTGTCCCTCGCGGGTGTAGGTGGCGAGTTCGAAGTCCTGCGTGAGCTCCAAGGCGTCCACCGGGCAAGCGTCTTCGCACAACCCGCAGAACATGCAGCGGGAGGTGTCGTAGATGAACGTGGTCAGCTCCTTACGCCGCGTCTCCTCGTTGCGCTCGCTGGTCACCACAATCAGTCGCTCCGGACAGGCCAGGGCGCAGAGGTTGCAGGCGATGCACAGGGTCTCGCCGTTCTCCGGGTTGATGTTCAGCCGCGGAGCACCGCGATAGCGTTCGGCCACCTTCGGACGCACCGTCGGGTATTCTTCGGTGTAGATGTACTCCGGCTTCTGATTGCGGAAGGTAACCCACAGGCCCTGGATCAGGTCGACCAGAAAGATGCTTCGCAGTAACTTCTTCATATCCTCTATCTTACCGCCCCCCTCGCCGCCAGCAGCATGACCACTCCGTTGACAACCAGCGACCCCATGCCGATGGGGATCATGTAGCGCCAGCCGATGCGCATAAGCTGATCGTAGCGGAACCGGGGGAAGGTGCCGCGGTACCAAATGAAACAGTACAGAATAACCGATACTTTAAGCAAAAACCAGAACACGCCGACGATCGCCGCATTGATCGGCGGGACCAGAAACGCCACGGCCAGCAGGAACATGGCGCCGGTCAGGACAGCCATAATCCCTTTGTCGAGCAGTAGTTGCCGCCGCAGGACCCCGATGGCGCAGCCGAAGCCGATCAGGCCGAACAAGCCGGCCGGGAACAGGACGTCCAGCGGCAGGCGCAGCCACTCGACGCTCGAAAACGGCCGCAGCCAGCCGCCCAGGAACAGCGTCACCCCGATCGAGGAAACCACAAACATGTTGCAGTATTCGGCCAGGAAGAAGAGCGACCAACGAAAGCCGCTGTATTCGGTGTGGAAGCCGGCCACCAGCTCCGATTCGGCCTCGGGCAGATCGAACGGCGCCCGGTTGGTCTCGGCCACCGCCGCGATCGCGTAGGTCACGAACGGAATGAACATCAGGCCGTAGTTGGCGAAAGCGAACCAGACGTGGCGATCTCTTTGGGCCGTTACCATCGCCTGCATGCTGAGTGTGCCTGCCACCATCAGGCCGGAAACGAGGGCAAAGCCCATGGCTACTTCGTAGCTCACCATCTGGGCCGCCGAGCGCAACGATCCAAGCAGCGAGTAGTGGCTGTTGGATGCCCAACCGCCGAGGATGATCCCCAGAATGCCCACCGACGACAGAGCCAGGATCACCAGCAGGCCGATGTTGACGTCGGCCACGTTCAGCCCGGGTCCCAGGGGCAGCACCGTGAACGCCGTCAGGCCGGTGACGGTCGACAGCACCGGCGCCAGCCAGAATATCCCCCGATCGGCAGCCGAGGGGATGATGTCCTCCTTGAGGAGGAGCTTGACGGCGTCGGCGAGAGGTTGGAGGAAACCGTAAGGGCCGACGCGCATCGGCCCGAGCCGGACCTGGAAGTCGGCCAACACCTTGCGCTCGGCGAGCGTGATGTAGCCGGCTACGAGCGGAAACACCAGGATGATTACCGCCGTCAAGATCAGCGGCTTCATATAGAGCTGCAACAGGTGAAGAGCGGCTTCCATCAGCGATCCACCTCGCCCAATACGATGTCGATGGTGCCGATGATAGCCACCACGTCGGCGATCAGCGACCCCCGGCACATGCGGTCCAGGGCCTGCAGGTTTACGAAGGACGGCGGCCGGACGCGCAGGCGATAGGGCTGCGTCGAGTTATCGCTCACGATGAAGTAGCCAAGCTCTCCCTTAGGCGCCTCGATCGAGACGTAGCACTCCCCGACCGGCGGCTTGATGACCTTGGGGACCTTTCCCAGGATCGGCCCCGTGGGCAAGCCTTCCACCGCCTGGCGAATGATGCGCACCGACTGCCGCATCTCCTGCATCCGCACCAGGTACCGGTCGAAGGTGTCGGCGTTGGCCCCGATGGGGATCTCAAAGTCGTACTTCTCGTATCCGGAGTAGGGCTGGGCTCTACGCAGGTCCCACTGGACGCCGGCGGCGCGCAGCACCGGGCCGGTGACACCGAACTCCTTGCAGTCCTCGGCGGTCAAAATGCCCACGCCCTTGGTCCGTCCGACCCAGATGCGGTTACCCGTGAGCAGATCTTCGTATTCGTCCACGCGAGCCGGAAAGGTGTCGCAGAAGGTGAGCGCTTCCTTCTCAAAGTTTTCGTAGGTCTCGTACTGCAGCCCGCCGATGCGGAAGGCGTGGGTGGTGAGCCGCGCGCCGCAATAATTCTCGAAGATCTTCAGGCACTCTTCCCGCTCGCGGAAGGTGTAGAAGACCGGCGTGATAGCGCCGATGTCGAGGGCGTGGGTGCCGAGCCACAGCAGGTGGCTGGAGATGCGGTTCAGCTCGGTCAGGATCACCCGCACGGCCTGCGCGCGCGGCGGAGCCTCGATGTTCATGAGCTTCTCGACCGCCAGGCAGTAGCCGAGGCCATTCGAAACGGCGGCCACGTAGTCCATGCGGTCCACGTAGGGGTTGAACTGGGTGTAGGTGCGGTGCTCGGCGATCTTTTCCACGCCCCGGTGCAGGTAGCCGATCACGCATTCGCAGCCCAGAACCTTTTCCCCGTCGAGCTTCAGGATCACCCGCAACACCCCGTGGGTAGAGGGGTGCTGCGGCCCCATATTGAGGACCAGCTCATTCGCGTCGAGGAAAGTCGTCTCGCTCATTAACAAACAACAGCCATCAGCAGTCAGCCATCAGCTTTCAGCCATCGGCGGTCAGCCATCAGAGGTCAGCCACAGCTTTCAGCCGTCGTTTTCTGCGTCGGCCACCGCTTTCGGATGCCGGCCACTTACCGCCGATGGCCACGCTTGCTGACGGCTGACGGCTGATGGCTGAAAGCTACTATTGGCCACTCTCGATCTGCAGGTTCTCCTGCACCCAGCGCACATCCTGCTGGATGATCCCGTAGTCCTTCCGCAGCGGGTGGCCCTGCCAGTCTTCCGGCAGCAGGATCCGCTTCATGTCCGGATGGTCTTCGAAAACAATCCCAAACATGTCGAAGACCTCTCGCTCCAGCCAGTTGGCGGCCAAATGCACGATCGTGGCCGTGGGAACCTTCTCCCCATCCGCGGCGAACGTCTTGATCCGGATCCGCTCGTTGTGCGGCGGGAAGCGGTAAACAACGTAAATCAGGTCGAACCGCTTTTCCCGCTTGGGGTAGTCCACAGCCGTGATGTCCACCAGGTACTCGAACTCCTCCTCCACCTTCAGGAACTCGAGGATCGGAATGACGGCGGGAAGGTCGGCAACCAGGAAGTTCTGGCCGACGTAGGTCGAGAATTCCCGGATACTATCCCCGAAGCGGCTCTTGAGTTTCTCGGTTAGCGGACTCTGCCAGGGGGTCACCACCATCGTGGGCGGGGGTTTGGGTGGCGCATGCGGCGCCGGTTTTTGCTCTTCTGCCATGTGAGAACTCCTATCACTAGCACAGGGCAGAATTTACTGTCAAATTTGGCGTCGCGGCGGGGTGGGTTGGTTCTGACGGTGCAGGCCACGATTCCGGCGCTCGGCTCCGTCCGCGATCCGCTTCTTCAAGAGACGACCACTTCCTTTTCAAGACAAGCTCAGCTCCTTGATTCTTGCCTTTGCAATAAGGTTTACAGAAAGCACCCTTGACAGCCGGGCGCTAAGGCCGTAATATTCAACCGAATGGTTGCATATCATTCCGACACCTTGGACCGCGTCTTCGCCGCGGTCGCCGATCCAACGCGGCGGGCCATTCTGGCGTCGCTCGCCCGCCGGCCGGCCACCGTCAGCGAGATCGCCAAACCCTTTGCGGTGTCGTTGAACGCGGTCTCGAAGCACCTCATGGTGCTCGAGCGGGCCGGGCTCATGCGGCGGGAGGTGCTCGGCCGCGAGCACCATTGCGCGCTGGAACCCAAACCGCTGCAACAAGCGACGGCCTGGCTCGAGCATTACCGGCACTTCTGGGAGGTCCGCCTGGATGCCCTGGAGCGCTACCTCCTGGCCCGCAAAAAGCAACCCAGCCGCAATCTCAGCCTTAATCCCAAACCTGGAGAACCTCATGCCACACGCAACACCGGAAAGCCACGACACGCTAGTGATTCGCAGGCTGATCCCCGCCTCGCGCGAGGAGGTATTCGCCGCCTGGATCGATCCGGAAAGCATCCGCCATTGGATGTGCCCGGGGGATACCCTCTCCGCCGAGGCGCAGCTCGACCCCCGCGTCGGCGGCTCGTTTCGGATCCTCATGAAGGGAAAGAACCAGGACTATGACCATGACGGTGGACGACACCATCGTGGAAGGGGACCGCGTGGTCGAGCGCCACACCGCCCGGGCGGTCCACAAGGGTGAGTTCCACGGCGTCCCCGCCAGCGGCAAGAAGGTCTACTGGACAGAAAACCACATCTACCGGCTCGAAAACGGCAGGATCGCCGAAGCCTGGTCGGAGGTCAGCTTCCACGACCTGCTGGCGCAGATCTCCGCGCCGGCGGGGAAGGCGGCTTCCAGGTAAGCTCTTCGGACGCTTCTGCGCCTTGGAGAACTGCTCCCTGAGAAGCTGTAAAGGAATGGATGGCCGCGCACAGTGAGAGCAGGAAGGGGCCCAATCCGCGACAGTCAGAAGCTGTAAAAGAATCGACTCAGCCGCGAATGAACGCGAATGCACGCGAATAAGGCCATTGTTTTCATTCGCGTTTATGGTGTCACGCACCGCTTGCCGCCGCTTGCCACAGCATGGCCCATGGCCCCAGCATTGTTGCCTGCGCCGGATCGACTTGATAAACTCGATTCGGGAGATGGCAAAATGGCGGAGAACACAGAACTCGACCGCAGGGACTTCATCGCGCGGGCCATGGGGGTGGCGACGGCGGCGGCGGTGACACTGCCCAAGCTGAGGGCGCAGAATGGCGGCAAATCGCCCAATAGCTCGGTGAATTTTGGCTTTATCGGGTCGGGCAGCCGCGGCCAGCAGTTGCTGCGGCACCTGAGCAAGATCGACAAGGGCCGCTGTGTCGCCATGTGCGACGTCTATGCCGAGAACCTGAAGAAGGGCATCGCCACGGTCGGCGGCAACCCGGAAGGCTACTACGACTACCGCGAGCTGCTGGCCCGCAAAGACATCGACGCCGTCTACATCGCCGTGCCCCTCTACAAGCACTTCGAGATCACCAAAGCGGCGCTCGAGGCGGGCAAGAACGTGTTCTGCGAGAAGTCGCTGGTTTTCACGCCCGAAGAGGTGCACCAGCTCCGGGAGCTAGCCGCCAAGCATCCCAGCCAAGTCATCCAGGTGGGCTTGCAGAGGCGGTACAGCGAGTTCTACCAGGTCGCCAAGCAGATGATCGAGAAGGGCATGCTGGGCCGGGTCACCCACATGCACGCCCAGTGGCATCGCAACGGCGACTGGCGGCGGCCGATCAAGGACAAGAGCCTGGAAGAGCAGATCAACTGGCGCATGTATCGCAAGTACTCGGGTGGCCTGTCGGCCGAGCTGGCATCCCACCAGCTCGACGTCGCCGAGTGGATGTTCGGTTATCCCTGGGTTTCGGTGGTAGGGGTGGGCGGCATCGATTATTGGAAAGACGGGCGCGACATCTACGACAACATCCAGCTCATCTATACCTATCCCAAGGGCGAGAAGCTCACCTACAGCTCCATTATGACTAACGCCCACATGCCTTACGGCGGCCTGCAGGGCATCCACGAAGTGGGCGAGGTAATCATGGGCGATGGCGGCACCATCGAGATCTCGCTCGGCAAGGGCATGTGGTACCGCGAGCCGAACGCCCCGAAATACGGCCAGGCGGGCACGGCCAAAGAAAACTGGACGGCGGGCGCCACGGTGCTCGAGGCGGCCGAAAGCAAGGGGTTCCCGCTCATCCCGGGCCAGGACATTGATATGAACCAGGCCGACAGCTTCATCGGCAAAGAGGTAAAGTTCGCCAAGCGCTGGCTCTACAACAAGGGCGTGCTGGTGCCCGAGGAAATCCGTGACCCGGTGGCCGTGGAACTGGAAGATTTCCTGCTGTGCGTGCGGGACGGCAAGAAGCCCAAGTCCAACCTGGAGGTCGGCCTGAACGATTCCATCGGCGTCATCCTTTCCAACCTGGCCATGGACCAGGAGCGGAAGGTCAAGTGGAGCGAGATCGAAACCCTGGGCCTGGGCAAGCCGGCGGCGCCGGCCAAGAAGACGGCTACGCGCGGCTAAGACGGGAAGACAGAAGTCAGGAGCCAGAAGTCAGAATAAACACCCGGCCAAACGACGGGTGGTGCGCGGTGACGCCGGGCGTTTAGCTAACGCAGCTCCAATTCAATGCGCCCTGCGGCCCGGCCGCCGCTCGCCAAAGACCGGGTGCAACGGCCCGCGGGCGGCCGGGCTGGCAGACTTGGGGGCGCCCACCCCCGTTCGGTGGTCGGGCGCTGCACACAGCACGGGCTGAGAACCTTGTTAAGCGGTCACGGCGCTAGTAATAGTCGGAACAGCTCAGAAAAAAGCCGCACTTTTCACAGGTCAGTTTGCACCTCCGCTCGGAAAGCCGCGTGGAGCAGACGGGGCAGTAGAGCATGGCGTCGGCTTCGGCCGGGGACGCCGGCGGCGGGGCGATTGATTCTTCGGGTTCGGAGTTGTTCATGGATCGACCTCCAGCTTGGCACAAGCGGTTCCAAAACAAAAGTACCTTCTTCTGTTTTTTCTGGACGGGCCTCTGGCTCTGCCACCCGGCGTCCGCGCTCGGGCAAACGACCCCGCTCCAGCAGCGGGCGCAGCAGTATTTCCTCGACCTGCTGCGGCTCGATACCAGCAACCCGCCGGGGAATGAGACGCGGGTGGCGCGGTATCTCAAGAGCGCCTGCGACCGCGAGGGGATCGCGGGCGAGCTGCTCGGCGCCGGCCCGGAGCGGCTGAACTTTGTGGCGCGGCTCAAGGGGAGCGGGCCCGGCCGCCCGCTTATGCTGATGGCCCACAGCGACGTGGTCCCGAGCGAGCGCAGCCAGTGGACGGTCGATCCGTTCGGCGGCGTGGTCAAGGACGGCTACATCTGGGGCCGCGGGGCGCAGGACACCAAGGGGCTGCTGGCGGCCGAGCTGGCCGTCTTCGTCGAGCTGAAGCGCAGCGGCGCCCCGCTGAAGCGTGACGTGATCTTTCTCTCGGAGGTGGACGAAGAGGCCGGCTCGAGCGGCATCCAATGGATGATCGCCAACGCCTGGGACAAGATCGATGCCGAGTTCGCTCTCAACGAAGGCGGGTTTGCCAACCTGCTCGATCGCGGCAAAATCCTTTTCAACATCCAGACGAGCGAGAAGATCCCCACCCGCGTAAAGCTCGTCTCCCGAGGCATGGCGGGCCACGGATCGCTCCCTCGGGCCGACAACGCGGTGCTCCATCTGGCCCAGGCCATCGTGCGGCTGGCGCAGGCCGAGCAGCCGGTCCGGCTGAATGCGACCACGCGCGAGTACTTCCGGTCGCTCGCCAAGCTGCCCGAATACTCCCGGCTGGCGCCGCAGTTCGCGGATCTCGAAAACCCGGCCAAGGCGCCGGCGGCGCGGCGCGAGATCCTGCGGCAGAACCCGATGCTGGCGGCCATGCTCGCGACCTCGGTCTCCCCGACGATGCTCCAGGCCGGGGTCAAGGTGAACGTGATCCCGACCGTGGCCGAGGGGCAGGTGGACGTGCGGCGGCTGCCGGATGAAACGAAGGAAGAAATCATCGAGCGGTTCCGCAAGATCGTCAACGATCCGGAAGTGCAGGTGGAAAGCCTGCGGACCAACGAGCAGGACATGCCGGCCACCGAGCCGAGCTCGCGGACGAGCACGCTCTACCAAGCCATCGAAGCAACGGTCGGCGCCGAGCCGGACCGGGTGGCGGTTCTGCCGGTGATGCTGCTGGGGGCCACCGACGGCAGCTTCCTGCGGGTGCGGGGCATGGGGGTCTACGGCATCCCGCTGTTTCCGACGCCCGTCGACGAGCGCCGGGCCCACGGCAACGACGAGCGCGTGTCGGTCGAGGGTTTCGCGCGAGGCGTGCGGCTGCTGCGCGAAGTGGTGCGGAAGGTAGCCGAATGACCGGCGGGACCTGCCGGGCCGCCGTCCTGGCCGGCTTCCGGAAGCCGCTCGAGATCCGCGAATACCCGGCGCCGCAAAGCGCCATCCCAGGGTGGGCCATTGTCCGGGTTGAAATGGCCGGCATCTGCGGCACCGACGTGCACCTGTGGCTCGGCCAGTTGCCTATTCCCGTTCCCGTCATTTTGGGTCATGAAACGGTTGGGCGGGTCGCGGCGTTGGGGGAGGGCGTGGACCGCGATTGGCGCGGCCTGCCGCTAGCCGAGGGTGACCGCATTACGTGGGCCAGCTCGATCGTTTGCGGCGAGTGTTATTACTGCCGGATCAAACGCCAGCCGACGCGGTGCGTCAATCGCAAGGCCTACGGAATCTCCTATTGCGCCGACCAACCGCCGCACCTGCACGGCGGCTACGCCGAATCCATCGTGCTGCGCCCCGGAACGGCGATTTTCAAGCTACCGGAAACGGTTTCGACCGAGGCGGTGGTCGGCGCCGGCTGCGCGCTTTGGACCGTGATCCACGGCGTCGAGCGGATGCCGATCGGGTGGGGCGACGTGGTCGTCGTGCAGGGAGCGGGGCCAGTGGGCTTGGCGGCCGCCGCTGTGGCGCGCGAGGCGGGGGCGGCGCGGGTGATCGTGATCGGCGGGCCCGAGCACCGGCTGACGCGGGCCCGGCAGTTCGGCGCCGACCTGACCATCGACATCGACACCGAAGCGAACCGCAAGGAGAAGGTTCTGGCGGCCACCCCGGGCGGCTTCGGCGCCGACGTGGTGATCGAGTGCGTGGGCCATCCGGAGGCGGTGGCCGAAGGGATGGAATACTGCCGCGACGGGGGGAGAATGCTGGTGTTGGGCCAGTATGGCGATGCCGGCCCCACGCCGATCAATCCCCACCTGATCACCCGCAAGCAGCTTCAGCTCCACGGCTCGTGGGGGTTCGAGCCGCGGCATGTGAACGCCGCTTTGGAACTGCTGGAAAGATCCGGCGACCGCTATCCGTTTGCCGGCACAGTGACCCACCGGTTCGCTTTGGGGGAAGCCAACGCCGCGCTCGAGACGACACGAAAGTGGCAGTCGGGGAAGTCGGTGATCGTGCCGTGAAGCTTTATTCCGCTTGGATGGCGATCAACGGGGCGACGCCGGACGCGCAGGGAGAAAGCTCGCGGCCAGGGCGATGGCCGTCCCGGCGCGGGGTTACGAGGTCTTGAGCACCGTGAGCACCTCGTTCAAGGCGCCCTGCCGGTAGCCTTCGAGATCGAGCGTCACGTATTTGAAGCCGAGGTCCTTGAAGATGGCGGTAAGCCGGCGTGCCGTGTCGATGTTGAGGGCGCGATCCAGCTCTTCGGGGGCGATCTCGATGCGCACCAGCTCGCCGTGGAAGCGGACGCGGAACTGGCGGAAGCCGAGCGTCTGGATGGCCTCTTCGCCCTTTTCGACGATCTTGACGTTTTCCTTGGTCACAGCAGTTCCGTAAGGGATGCGCGAGCTGAGGCAGGCCGAAGCCGGCCGGTCCCAGGTCGGCAGGCCCATCTCGCGCGATAGCTCCCGAATCTCGGCCTTGGTCATCCCCGCTTCGAGCAGCGGCGCACTGACGCCGTGCTCCTTAGCGGCGCGCTGGCCGGGGCGGAAGTCGTGCGTGTCGTCCATGTTCACGCCGTAAACCACATTGGGAATGCCGCGCTCGCGGCAGACGGTGGCGAGGCGCGTGAACAGCTCGTCTTTGCAGTGGAAGCAGCGGTCGGGATTGTTCCGGACGTAGTCCGGGTTTTCGAACTCGAACGTCTCGAT
>JBGOUJ010000077.1:0-18955 GCA_041477005.1 Terriglobia bacterium
ACCCGCACGTCCCGCAGTTGCGCTGGGACGGCGGCAGCCTGTCCTCCCAGCCACTCGAGGAAGCCGCCGCCCGGGCCGACTGCGTGGTGGTGGTCACCGACCACTCGCGCGTCGATTATGCCCGCCTGGTGGAGGTCGCCCCCCTGATCGTAGATACCCGCAACGTTCTGAAATCGTTCGCGTCAGATAAGATTGTACGGTTGTAAAGGCCCCCTCCTGGTATAATGGTGGGCTCGTCCTACTGGGAACGGTCTGTAGCGGAAGCACTTGCTGCTCCTGTAACTCTATGACTGTGGAAAATGAGGAAAAGATCATCTATTTACTCCGGCCGCGCGGATTCTGTGCAGGCGTAGTCCGGGCGATCGACATCGTAGAACTGGCGTTAAAGCTTTACGGGCCGCCGGTTTACGTTCGTAAAGAGATCGTCCATAACCGCCACGTCGTGGACGAGCTGGCCTCGAAAGGCGCCATTTTTGTTGAGGAAAATGAGGAAGTACCGGAAGGCTCGCGGGTGGTTTTCAGTGCGCACGGGGTTTCGCCCGAGGTGCGTTCGGAGGCCCGCCGGCGCCGCCTTCAGGTGATCGATGCTACCTGCCCGCTGGTCACCAAGGTGCATCTGGAAGCCATCAAGTTCGCTCGCCAGGGCTACTCCATCCTGCTCATCGGCCACAAGGATCATGACGAGGTCATCGGAACGCTGGGTGAGGCGCCGGAGCGGACGGTACTGGTTTCCTCAGTCCAGGATGCCGACGGGCTGGAAGTTTCCGACCCCGACAAGCTCTGCTACCTGACGCAGACCACCCTCAGCCTGGATGAAACCCGCGACATTGTGGACCGGCTGAAGCGGCGATTCCCAAACATTCAGGGGCCGCCGGCCCAGGATATCTGCTACGCCACCGAGAACCGCCAGCAAGCCGTTCGCGCGGTGGCGCCGCGCTGTGATCTGCTGCTGGTGGTTGGTTCCGACAACAGCTCCAACTCGCGGCGGCTGGTGGAGGTCAGCAATCGGCTCGGCACTTCGGCCCGTCTGATTGACGACGCAACCGAAGTGAACTCGGCGTGGCTGGATTCGGCCCGCAACGTGGCTGTGACGGCCGGGGCCTCGGCCCCCGAGCACCTGGTCCAGCAACTGATCTCCCATCTTCGCAACCAGTACGGCTTTCACCGGGTCGAAGAGGTCGAGTACGTCGACGAGGACGTCCGATTCGCCTTGCCGCCCGAGTTAGCGGCAGCCTCGGAGCGGTTAACCCAAATCGCCAACGTATGAGGGTGGAGAGCCAGGCAGCTTCGACCTCCAGGGCCGCGGTTGCCGGCGGTCCGGGACCATCCGACCGTCTAGGCCGGGCCATCGGCCGGGCTTCGCATCACCTGCTCCATCTGCAAGCGGCCGAAGGCTACTGGAGTGGCGAGCTCGAAGCCGACACCACGCTCGAATCCGATTACATTCTTCTGAAATTGTGGCTCGATCCGCCGGCGCCGGACGGGGCCTGGCGGCCACTGGAAGCCGACAAGATTCACGAGGCGGCCCGCTACATCCGCCAGCGGCAGACGCCCACCGGCGGCTGGAACATCTACCCCGGCGGCCCCGATGACGTCAGCGCCTGCGTGAAGGCTTACTTCGCTTTGAAGCTGGCCGGCGACTCGCCTGACGCGCCGCACATGGAAGCCGCGCGGCGCCGCATCCTCGCGCTGGGCGGCATCGAGAGTGCCAACAGCTACACGCGGATCTATCTCAGCTTCTTCGGCCTTTACGATCGGGGAAAGATTCCGAGCATTCCGCCCGAGCTCATCCTGCTTTCGCCCTCCACCTACCTCAACATCTACGAGATGTCGTCCTGGACGCGGGCGATCCTGGCGCCGCTGTCTATCCTGTGGGCCCTCCAGCCGCGGCGGCCGGTGCCCTCAGGCTTCAACCTCGCAGAACTTTACTCGGCCGCCCGAGAGCCGGAGCAGCGGGGCCAGGCGCGGCGTCGACGGACCTGGGCCGGCTTCTTCTGGACCGTCGACCGCTTGCTGAAGGTTTGGGAGCGGTCGGGTTTCCTGCCGTTTCGAGCCAAGGCCATTCGGGAAGCGGAAAAATGGATGCTCGATCGGCTGGAAGGTTCCGACGGGCTGGCGGCCATCTTCCCGTCGATGCTGAATTCGATCCTGGCGATGACCGAACTGGGCTATCCGGCCGACCATCCGAAGCTGCGGCGGGCCATTCGGCAGTTCGAGGACCTGTCCATCCGGGAGCGCGGTACGCTCCGCGTGCAGCCGTGCGTCTCGCCGGTCTGGGATACGGCGATTGCCGCCTTTGCGCTGGGGGTTGCCGGCGCAGAAGCAGAGCGCGAGCTGGCCCAAGCGGGAGAATGGCTCTTGAGCAAGGAAGTGCGCCAGCGGGGCGACTGGGCGGTGAAGAACCCCAACGTCGAGCCTGGCGGCTGGTATTTCGAATTCGCCAACGAGTTTTATCCCGACATCGACGACACGGCGATGGTGCTGCTGGCGCTGGGCTATTGTCCGGCGGCCAATCCAGCGGCCAAGCGAGCGGCCGAGCGGCGGGCGATCGATTGGCTCGTCTCGATGCAGTCTAAGGACGGCGGATGGGCCGCCTTCGACAAAGATAACGACCGGTGGATCCTCACCCAGGTACCCTTCGCCGATCACAACGCCATGCTGGATCCCACCTGCGCCGACGTCACCGGGCGGGTAATGGAAGCGCTCGCGAGGAGCGGGTTCGCCGGCCCCGATCATCCGGCAGTGAAGCGGGCGGTGAGCTACCTGCAAAGGGTTCAGGAGCCGGATGGCAGTTGGATGGGCCGTTGGGGTGTCAACTACATCTACGGCACGTGCTTCGCCCTGCGCGGCCTGCGGGCGGCCGGAGTGAACCCCCGCGAGGCATCTGTTATCCAGGCCGGCGAATGGATCCGCTCCTTCCAGAATCCGGACGGTGGTTGGGGCGAAACCTGCGGCAGCTACGACGATCCGGCACTCAAAGGAACCGGCCCCAGCACTGCCTCCCAAACCGCCTGGGCCCTGCTCGGCCTCTTCGCCTCCGGTGACTGCGCGAGCGGCAGCGTCGATCGCGGCATCGGCTACTTGCTCGACAGGCAAAATGCCCAGGGCGGGTGGGACGAAGCCTGGTTCACCGGAACGGGATTCCCCAGAGTTTTCTATTTGAAGTACCATCTATATGCGCAGTACTTCCCATTGATGGCGCTGGCCGAATACGCCGGCCATGAGTTGAGAGACGCCTTATGAGATTCCCGCTGAGCATGACCGCCTCCATGGCCGGCTACATCCTCAAGAACAAGCTGCGTCCGCGTCCGGAGTGGCAGGTGGACGCCAGGTCCACCGGCGGCCCGTTTCCCATCCTGGCCGGCCAGGCGGCGCCGCTGCCCCCGGTCGGGAAGAAGGGTGCGCTGAGCACGAACCCCATGCTCAAAAAGCGGTTCCCGCTGGTGCTGATGCTCGAGCCGCTGCACGCCTGCAATCTCACCTGCACCGGCTGCGGCCGCATCCGCGAATATGAATCGACCATCACCGAGCGGCTGCCGCTCGAGGAATGCCTGGCGGCGGTCGACGAGTGCGGGGCGCCGGTCGTCTCCATCTGCGGTGGTGAGCCGATGATGTACCCGCAGATCGGCCAGCTTGTGGAAGGCATCGTGGAGCGCAAGCGCCACATTTACCTCTGCACCAACGGCATGTTCATGGTGAAGCGCCTCCACGAGTTCCGGCCCCACCGCAGCTTTTTCTTCAACGTCCACCTGGACGGCATGGAGAAAACCCACGACATTTGCGTCGAGCGCGAGGGCGTGTTCCGCGAGGCCATCGAGGGCATCCAGGCCGCCAAGCAGGCCGGCTTCCTGGTTTGCACCAACACCACCGTCTACAAGGAAACCGACATGGCCGAGATCGAGGCCCTGTTTGAATATCTCCAGCAGTTCGGCGTGGACGGCCACATGCTCTCTCCCGCCTACGGCTACACCGCCGTCGAGGACCGGGACATTTTCCTGACGCGGGACGACATCCGCGAGAAGTTCAAGGACGTCGACAAGTTGTTCCGCAAGTTCAAGCTCAATAACACGCCCTCTTACATCGAGTTTTTGAAGGGCGAGCGGGATCTGCCCTGCACCGCGTGGGGCAACCCGACCTACAACATCAAAGGCTGGAAGGGCCCGTGCTACCTCATTACCGACGCCCATTACAAGACGTTCGAAGAGCTGATGACCCAGACTCCTTGGGAAAACTACGGCCACGGCGGTCCGGACCCCCGCTGCCAGGATTGCATGGTTCACTGCGGGTACGAGCCCTCGGCGGCCCTGGGCATCAATGCGAAGCTCGGGGATGGCTTCAAGATGCTCTCCTGGATGTTGCAGTAAGAAGGAATTTGAAGAGAAAGGCAAGAGGCAAATTGCAAAATTAGCGGGAGACGGCTTTTTCTCAACTGGGCCTCCGGCCCCGGAAGCGTCTTCAGGGCGACAGCACAGTTAAGAAGCGCCGCCTTCCTTGATTTTTGCCTTTTGCCTTAATGGTCTTAGTCACAGGCGCCTCCGGTTTCATTGGCGGCCATGTGGCAAGGCTCCTCGCCTCGCGCGGCGAAAAGGTAAGAATCCTGGTAAGGCCCACCAGCGATCCGCGTGCGATTGCTGATCTGAAGTTGGAACATGTGACGGGCGACCTGAGGGACGCCGAGTCGCTCCAGCGCGCCGCGGCCGGATGCGAGGTGGTGTATCACGTGGCTGCGGATTACCGGCTCTGGGCGCGAGATCCCGGGGAGCTGTATCGTTCCAACGTGGACGGCACGCGCAACTTGCTGGAAGCGGCCCGGCGCGGGGGTGCTCGCCGCGTGGTCTACACGAGCACGGTAGGATGTATCGGCATCAAGGGTGACGGCACGCCGGGCGACGAGGATTCCCCGGTGAGCCTCTGGGAAATGGCCGGCGTTTACAAGCGCTCCAAGTTCCTGGCCGAGCAGGCGGCTCTGGAATACGCCAAGGGCGGGCTCGACGTGGTGGTCGTCAACCCCACGGCGCCGGTCGGCGAGCGGGACGTGAAGCCGACGCCGACGGGCCGGATCATCGTCGATTTTCTGCTCGGCCGTATGCCGGCCTATGTGGATACCGGGCTGAACCTGGTGGATGTGCGTGACGTGGCGCTCGGCCACTTGCAGGCCGCCGAGCGCGGGTCGAGCGGGGAGCGCTACATCCTGGGGGCGCGGAACATGACCCTGCGCGAGATCTTGCAGGAGCTCGGGCGGCTGGGAGGCCGGCCGGCGCCCAAGGTTCAGATCCCGTACGCGGTGGCCTGGACCTACGCTGCCTTGAGCACGGGCTTGGCGCGCGTAACGGGGCGCGAGCCGCGTGCGTCGCTCGATGCAGTACGCATGTCCCGCAAGAAGATGTTTGTCCGGACCGACAAAGCCGAGCGGGAGTTGGGTTTCCATCCCGGTCCGGTGGAAGAGGCGCTGCGGCGGGCCATCGAGTGGTTTCGGGCGAATCAGTACTGCTGATCGTGGCCGCCGATCGGCGCGAACTCGACGCCTTGTCGCGCCGCTTGCAGGCGCCCGGCAGCATGGATCTGGGCCTGGCATGGTCCGCGACGGGCCGGATGGGAGCAAGTGCCGTGGTGCTGGCGGCCAACGGAGCGGGACGGGCCAATGCAGCGCGAGCCGTAGAAAGGTCCTGCGCCCGGCTTTGCGTCCGCGGCGTGGTATCGACCGGTTTTTGTGGAGCGCTCGATCCAGCGCTCGAACTGGGCCAGGTAGTGGTCGCCGACCGGGTCCTGACGCTCGATCCGCTGGCCGACTTTGCGGCGCGATTGCCGGGCCGTCGCTGCGCGTCGCACGGCGCTATCCTGACCGTGGATCACGTGGTGCAGACGGCCGGCGAGAAGCAGCGGCTTCGCTCGACGGGCGCCGTGGCTGTCGAGATGGAAGCAGCGGGGGTAGCGGTCGAGGCGCGAAAACGCGATCTGCCTTTTTTCTGCGTGCGCGTGGTAAGCGATCGGGCCGGCGAATCGTTCCGGATCGACTATAATCGGGCGCGCCTGGCCGATGGGCGGTTTTCGATCGGGCGCATCGTGAGCCAAGCCGGCTTGAGCCCGGCGCGGTGGAAAGAGCTGCTCGAATGGCGTCGCCGGGCGCTCGGGGCTGCGGCGACGCTGGCGGAGTTTTTGGGGAGTCTGGAATTTGAAGCTTGAGGTAGCAGAAGCGGAAGCGCGATCGGCGCCAGAGACCCCGGCCGGACTCATGCGCGCGGCGGTGTATCGCGGCTCGGGCCGGGTCCAGGTGGAGGTAGTGCCGGTGCCGGCCATCGGGCCGGGTGAGCTGCTAGTGCGCGTCGAGGCCTGCGGCATCTGCCATACCGACCTGAAGAAAATCGCCTACGACCTGCTGGAGCCGCCCCGCATCTACGGTCATGAGACGGCCGGCGTGGTGGCTGAGGTCGGCGACGGCGTCGCATCCTTCCAGGTGGGAGACCGCGTCGCCCTCTTTCATCACATCCCCTGCCGCAATTGCTTTTACTGCCGCCATCGCCTCTACGCGCAGTGCCCGGTCTACAAGCGGGTTGGCATCACGGCGGGTTACGAGCCGGCCGGCGGGGGCTTCTCCCAATACGTCCGGGTGATGGACTGGATCGTCCGCGATGGGGTGGTCCGGGTTCCGGACGGAGTCTCGGCGGACCGGGCTTGTTTTGTCGAGCCGGTCAACACCTGCCTCAAAGCCGTTGTAAAATGTGAAGTTCAGGCCGGTGAAGCGGTAATTGTACTCGGGCAGGGACCCATCGGCCTGCTGTTCACGATGTTGCTGGTGGAGCGCGGGGCGGTGGTCTATGCGACCGACCCGCTGGCGACCCGGCGAGAGCTGGCCGTCAAGTTCGGCGCCGCCAAGGCGTTCGACCCTTCCGTAAACGATATAGGCGAGGCGATTCGGGCGGTAACCGAGGGGCGCGGCGCCGACGCGGTGTTTGTAGCCGCCGCCGCTTCCGGACTGGTCGAGGAGGCCGTGCGCCTCTCCCGGCCGGGCGCCCGGGTTTTGCTGTTTGCGCAGACGTCGGCTCACGAAAGGATCGAGCTCGACGGCGCCGCCGTTTGTGCCCAGGAACGCACCGTGCTAGGCTGTTATAGCGCAGACATAGATTTACAAACAGAATCGGCCCATCTTGTCCTGGACGGGGTCTTGCCGGTGGAAGACCTGATCTCTCACCGCTTGTCCCTGGACCAGATTCATTCCGGAATTGATATGGCCACGCATCCGGATAACCGTACTCTTAAAATCGTAGTGCATCCCCAGTCGGTGGGGATTGGAGGCCAGGAGGCCCGCCTAATAAGAGGAATCAAACGTGAAGAATGAAATGATGGCTGCCGTGCTCTACGGCAGGGAAGAATTGCGGGTGGAACCGGTGCCGATCCCGAAGCTGGAGCCCGGCGACGCGCTGGTGAAAGTGAACGTAGCCTTGACGTGCGGGACCGATGTAAAAGTCTTCCGGCGCGGCTATCACGCGCGGATGATCGTGCCGCCGGCGGTATTGGGCCATGAATTGGCTGGGGATGTCGTCGAGGTGGGCGGCGAGGTGGACAATTTCCGGGTGGGGCAGCGGGTGGTGGCGGCCAACTCGGCGCCGTGCGGGATTTGCTACTTCTGCGCGCGGGGGCAGGAGAACCTGTGCGAGGACCTGCTGTTCAACAACGGGGCGTACGCCGAGTACATCCGGATTCCGGGGCCGATCGTGAAGCGGAACATGTACGAGATTCCGGGGCATATCGGCTATCAGGATGCGGCGCTGATCGAGCCGTTGGCGTGCGTATTGCGGGGTCTGGACGAGACGCACCTGGGGCCGGGGGACACGGTGGCGGTGATCGGGCTGGGGCCGATCGGGTTGATGTTCGTGCGCTTGGCGAAGACGTTGGGCGCGCGGGTGATCGTGGTGGGGCGGCGGAAGACGCAGCTCGACCGGGCGGCGCGGATGGGGGCCGATGAGCTGATCACGACCGACGCGGTGAGCAACGTGGTGGAGGCGGTGACGCGGTTGACCTACCGGGGCCGTGGGGCGGACGTGGCCATCGAGGCGGTGGGGCAGGCGGAGACGTGGCAGTGGGCGGTGCGGATGGTGCGGAGCGGGGGAACGGTAAACCTGTTCGGGGGCTGCCCGACGGGGAGCGAGATCACGCTGGACACGGCGCTGTTGCACTATTCGGAGATCACGTTGAAATCGAGTTTCCACCACACGCCGGGGCACATCCGGCGGGCGTTGGAGATCATCACCCGAGGGGACATCCGGGCGGCGGACTTTGTGACCGGGGAGGCGCCGCTGGCCGATATCCTGGGAGTGCTGCGCCACATGATGAACCGCAACGGCCACCTGAAGACGGCCATACTGCCGTAGGGGACCAGGGGCGACTTCGGCCGCGAACAAACGCGAATGCACGCGAATATAGCAATCGTTTTCATTCGCGTTTATCCGCGTTTATTCGCGGCCATCTATTTCTTCGCATCTTCTGAGACTGAGGGACCGGTCAGGGGACGGGGGTCGAGGGCCGGGGGATGATCCATGCCTCGAAGCTCTGCAAGCAATTTACCAGCCGGCGCGTCATTCACGCGCTCGTAGATATCGATCTCCACATCGATCGTGGGGAAATGGTCTCCATTGTCGGGCCGTCCGGCTCCGGCAAATCCACTCTGCTGAATGTGATCGGCGGCCTCGCGCGGGCCACCGCCGGCGAGCTGCGGATCGATGGACAGGAGGTCGGCGGCCTGGGCGACGACGACCTGACCCGCCTGCGCCGCGATAAGATCGGCTTCATTTTTCAGTTCTTCAACCTGCTCCCCAGCCTGACCTCGCTCGAGAACGTTTCCCTGCCGCTGCACCTGCGTGGCTGGCCTCGCAAGAAGATCGAACAGCGCGCCCGCGAGCTGCTCGAGCTGGTTCAACTGAATGACCGTATGGATTTTTTGCCCGACGAGCTCTCCGGCGGCGAACGCCAGCGGGTGGCCATCGCGCGCGCACTGGCCTTCCAGCCGCCCATCCTGCTGGCGGACGAGCCCACCGGCAATCTCGACACCTCGACCGGCGCGGAGATCCTCAGGCTGGTCCACGATCTGCACGACCGGCTCGGGGCCACGGTGCTGATCGTTACCCACGACGTGACGGTCGCCCAAAGTTGTCCCCGGACCCTGACCCTGCGCGACGCCCGCCTGGTCCAGGACGAGCGCCGATGATTGGCCACAAAGTGATCTACCGCAAAGTGACCGGCCACCGAGCCCCCCAGACATCCCGAATTCTCGGGCTGTTTTTTTCTCTGTGCCTCTGTGCCTCTGTGGCTAATGCGCAGGATGCCCGCCAGATCGTCGAGGAATCGCAGCGGCGCCTGCGCTCGGCCTCGCAAAGAAACGAAGGCGTGCTGCGGATGACCGACGCCCGCGGCCGAACCACGGAGAAGCGCTGGGAGAATCAGCGCATCGGCTCGTTCGGCAACAGCAGGTCGATCATCCGCTTCACCGCTCCGCCGGAGGTCAAGGGCGTGGCGCTGCTGGTGGTGAATCATCCCGACCGCTCTTCCGACCAGTGGATGTGGACCCCGGCCCTCGGCCGCGACCGCCGCATCGCCCAGCAGGACCGCTCCACGCGCTTCTTCGGCACCGACTTCAGCTTCGAAGACCTGGAAGAGCGCGACGTGAACCAGTTCGACTTCAAGCTGGAGGGCGAGGAAGAGATGGACGGCGCGGCCTGCTGGCGCATCCGGGCCAGGCCCAGGCAGACCAAGACGTCCCAATACTCTTCCTCGCTGATCTGGATCCGCAAAGACCACTACGTGCCGGTGCGGCTCGAGAGCTTCACCAAGGACCAGTTGGCCCGCCGGCTCACTTACCAAAAGATCGAGAGCGTCCAGGGCATCTGGACGCCGCGCCTGCTCCAAGTGTACGACGCGCGCCGCAACAGCCGCACGCTGCTGGCGCTCGAAAAACTGCAATACAATGTGCCGATGAAGGAAGACGACTTCACGGTGCAGGCGCTGCGGCGGGAACAGTGAAACCCTGGCTGCTCCTGCTGGGCGCCGCGATCTGCTGCGCCCAGGACTTCACCCAGCGCGGCTTTTTCGACGTCAACCTGGCCGCCTACCCGCAGACGGCGCCCGGCGACAGCGGGCAGGCCGTGGCCGAAGCGCTGTTTCGCTACGAGGCCTTCTACAAGGCGTCGCCTTCGCTGCGCTTCTCGGCCGGCATCGACGCCCGCAGCGACACCCACCGGCAGGTCGGACGCGAGTTCTCGCTTTCCTGGCAGGACCGCGAGCGCCGGCGCCCGGCCTTCGAGGTTCGCCGCCTGAGCGTGACGTACACGAAAGGGCGGGCGACGATCGAGGTCGGCAAGCAGTTCATCCGCTGGGGCAAGGCCGACATCTTGAATCCCACCGACCGGTTTGCGCCCCGGGACTACCTGAACGTAGTCGACAACGATTTCCTGGCGGTCACCGCCGCCCGGCTCACCTACGGCACGGCGTCCGATTCGGTGGATCTGGTCTTTTCGCCGCGCTTCACGCCCAGCCGCGTGCCGCTGCTCAACGAGCGCTGGGTCGTGCTGCCGGAAGGCATCGCGATCGGCGAGACGGCGCCGCGTTTTCCGGGCGGCCCGCAGTTCGGCGCCCGCTGGAACCACATCGGCCGCATCGCCGAATATTCGCTTTCCTTTTACAACGGCTACAACAATCTGCCGCTGATCGACGCGGCCATTGTCCGGTTCTCTCCGCCGGAGGCGACCCTGGCGCGTTTCTATCCGCAGATGCGCATGTATGGCGCCGATGCGGCCATCCCGCTGCGATTCGTGACGCTGAAGGCGGAGGCGGCCTATTTCACCTCGGCCACCCCGCAGGCCGACGAGTATGTGCTCTACGTGATCCAGTTGGAGCGGCAGGCCGGCGAGTGGTTCTTCGTGGGCGGCTACGCGGGCCAGGCCGTGACGGAATCGCGATCGACGATCGAGTTCGCCCCCGACCGCGGCCTCACCCGGGCGTTTTTGGCCCACGCCGGCTACACCATCGACGCCAACCGCAACGTGGCGCTCGAGGCCGCGATTCGCCAGAACGGGCGCGGCTCGTGGACCAAGCTCGAATACTCCCAGGCGTTCGGCCAGCACTGGCGCGCCACCGCAGCGCTAGGCTGGCTGCGCGGCGAGGACGGCGACTTCCTCGGGCAGTATCACCGCAACTCGAACGTCCTACTGGCCCTGCGATACAGTTTTTAGGAACCGCAGAGGAAGTCTGACCAATGCACTTTCTGGGATATGGACCCAAGCCCAGGGCTTCCACCCGTTCTCGTCCGATTCCTTCGCGCCGGCGACAGCCAGTGCAGCGTTTGCTCCGAAGCTCGGCGAGCGGCAGTAAGGGATCGGCCGCCAGAGCCCGCGCCCCCATGGATGCAAGCAGGGCCCATCACACGATGCACGACCGTCAGAGGAGCCTGCAGGGGCAGCGGTTCGTCACGGCGTCTGGGCGTCCGCCGAAGGCCCGTCAAACTCCAGTTGCTTTTCGGCCCGCGCAGGCCCAGGCCACTTGGTGAACGCATCCCTAACCAGATGGACAATCGTAGCGCGGTTCTGCGCGATCACTTTGAGCCACGCCCAAGTCCCCTTCGGAGGGAAATAAATGCCCCGAAAGAACAGTCGCGCGATCACGTGGCTGAGTTTGTACGGGATCGACTCATCCGCGATGGAATCGATGGCTTGCCGCGTGGCCGCCGGGCTGTAGGAGTTCGTCCACGCGTATCTCACCTCATCCTGCACCTCGTCCGGACTCATGTTCAGAGGCGTGTGCGCCATATGAAACGGCGCGAAATCGAGCCAGTGTTTGGGCCGCGTAAGCCGCCCCTGTTTCTCGAGCCGCACGTAGAGGGGCGTGGTCGGGAATGGCGTGAGCTGCCCGAAGACGGGTAGAACCGGAGGCCACTTGCGGATTTCGTTCAGAGTCCGCTCCGCAACTCCCGGGGTGTCATGATCCAGCCCGAAGATGAACGAAGTGATCGCATATACATTCCGGCGGGCCAGCCGCTCCAGCACGGCGGCGTACTCGTCGGGCTTGTTGAAACTCTTGTTGACGCTGGCAAGATTCGCCGGTTCGAGGGACTCCATACCGATGAAGATCCACTTCCCCCCGGACTCCGCGATCAGATCCACCAGTTCTTCGTCGCGCAGCAGGTTGGCGCTGATCTGCGCCACCCAGGAGAGCTGCGCGCCGGCCTCGATGATGTCCCGCAGAAGCGACTTGGTGCGCTTGATGTTGATGGCGAAGTTGTCGTCGACGAAGAACACGGCGATCTTGCCGCGAGTGCGGCCGGCACGCGCTTTCAGGCGCAACATCTCTTCGACGATGCTCCGATTGGGGCGGAACCGGATCGAGTCGCCGAAGAATCCGGTGACCGTGCAGAACTCACAGCCGTAGGGGCAGCCGCGCCCCGACTCAATGGGAATGATGTGGAACGTCTCCCAATTGGTCCGGAAGTGTTCCATAATCGGCCGCACGAGGCCAGGGATGCGGTTGAACTGGTCAATGTCCAGCGAATCCCAGGGAACCTGCGGGTAGTCCTGGAGACTTGGTTTGCGCTCCTGGCCGAAAGCATCGACCGGGGCGTAAATGTCTTTCAACTCGCCGCGAGCCGCATCGGCGACGATCTTCGGCCAAGTCTCGTCCGCTTCACCCAAGGCCACGGCGTCGGCGTGGCGAGGGCCGCCATCGCGGCCGAGGGCTTCGTCCGGGACCTCAGTCACGTGCGGTCCGCCCATCACCACCGGCACGCCGGCGGCGCGAATGGCGTCCGCAACCCGGTAAGCCTTGGCGATCATGCGAGTCATGGCGCCGATCCCGACCAAGCCGATGTTCCCGTCGAGCACGAATCGCACGATCTCGGCGTCGTCCATGGGTTGCGCGTTACCGTCTATCAGCAGGACCTCGTGTCCTGCCGGGGTGAGCGACTGGAGCAGGAACATCCAGAGGTGCGGCATGAAATTCTGCGTCACGCCGTTGTCGGGGTTATACAGAAGGATCTTCATTGGTACGCCGGCTGCACGGACACGGTGCTGACTGGCGGGTTCCTTTCCCCACGCGATTCGGTAGCAGCCGTCGGGGTTGGGCGCGCATCCCTATCGCGCGAACCGGATGCTATCTCGGATGGCGGGTACATTGTAGCACCCGCTACTCTCTGGCGGTCTTCGGCAGATAATTATTGGCAGACAATTTTTCCCCTTAGACTAGTGGCCAGATCCTTTGTTCCGGCCCCTACCGGCGATCGGGAGCAGCCACCAGCGCCAGCACCGCCAATACCGCCAACCGTCCGCGTGCTGGAAGCTGCAGACTCAAGCCTGCCCTGTCCCGGCAGTCGCTGGGCCGGCCTGTCTTTTCCCTGCTGACGCCGAGCGCCCAGGGGGAAGAAGCACCCCAAAGGCAATCAGGGCAACGATCGCCATCAGCCATCAGCAACCAGCCGTCAGCTATCAGGCATCAGCCATCAGCCGGCGGCCATCAGCCATCAGCCATCAGCTATCAGCAACCAGCCGGCAGCAACCAGCTATCAGCAACCAGCCGGCAGCAACCAGCCGGCAGCAACCAGCCGGCAGCAACCAGCCGTCAGCAACCAGCCGTCAGCTATCAGCCATCAGCCATCAGCCATCAGCTATCAGCTATCAGCCATCAGCTATCAGCTATCAGCTATCAGCTATCAGCTATCAGCAACCAGCCATCAGCCGGCAGCCATCAGCAACCGGCCATCAGCCGTCAGCAGCCAGCCGGCAGCTATCAGCCGTCAGCTATCAGCCGTCAGCAACCAGCTATCAGCCGTCAGCAACCAGCCATCAGCCGTCAGCCGGCAGCAAACCAGCCGTCAGCTAGCCAGCCGTCAGCTAGCCAGCCATCAGCAACCAGCCATCAGCCGGCACCCATCAGCAACCGGCCATCAGCCATCAGCCGGCAGCAAACCAGCCGTCAGCTAGCCAGCCGTCAGCTAGCCAGCCATCAGCAACCAGCCATCAGCAACCAGCCATCAGCCGGCAGCAACCGGCCGTCAGCTATCAGGCATCAGCCATCAGCCGGCAGCAACCAGCCGTCAGCTATCAGGCATCAGCCGTCAGCAACCAGCCGTCAGCCGTCAGCCATCAGCCGGCAGCTATCAGCCAGCGGGCACCAGCACTTTCGAGGCTCCGCTTGCTGGTCGCCGATTGCTGGTTGCTGATCGCTGACGGCTGATAGCTGATGGCCGCCGGCTGTGTTATCTGAGAAAATAGCGCCTTCTGCCGGAGGACGACCCAGATGCCGTACCAAGAGATTCTTTACCAAGTCTCGAACCGCGTTGCTACCCTCACCCTCAACCGGCCCGACAAGCTGAACGCGTGGACCATGCGGATGGAAGAAGAAGTCGGCGCTGCGCTTGGCGAGGCCGCGGCGGACGACGGCGTCCGCGTCATCATCCTGACCGGCGCGGGGCGCGGCTTCTGCGCCGGGGCCGACATGAGCCTGCTCAGCGCGGTCGTCAAAGACGGCGGCGCGAGTGGCGAACGGTTGCGGCCCGGGTCGGGACCGGATGTCCAGGGCGATGCCGACGTCCGCGCGGATTTCCGCAGGAGACACGTCTGGCTCGTTTCCATCCCCAAGCCAATCATCGCCGCGATCAACGGGCCGGCCGTGGGCCTCGGCTTCATCCTGCCGATATACTGCGACTTGCGATTTGCTTCCGATCAAGCCCGCTTCTCGACCGTGTTTGCCAGGCGCGGGCTGGTCGCGGAGTACGGGATGGCCTGGATGCTGCCGCGGCTGATCGGCGTGGGCAACACCGTGGAGCTGCTGTTCTCCGCTCGCACCATCGATGCCGCCGAAGCACTGCGGATCGGGCTGGTCCAGCGGGTGCTCCCACAGGAAGGCTTCCTCGAAGCCGTCCAGGCCTACGCCGCCGAACTCGCCTCCACCGTTTCTCCACGCTCGCTGCGCGTGATGAAGTACCAGATTTACGAGGCGCAGTTCCAGACGCTCGGCGAGGCGGTGGATCTGGCCGGCGATGAGATGGTCGGCAGCTTCGCCAGCGAGGATTTCCGCGAGGGCGTGGCCCACTTCCTCGAGAAGCGCGCGCCGGCCTTCACCGGGAGATGACTATGAATTTTGAATACTCTCCCAAGGTCCAACAGCTCCGGAAGAAGCTGCACGGCTTCCTGGACGAGCACATCTATCCCAACGAGAAGCTCTATTACCAGCAGATCGGACAGGGCGACCGCTGGCGGCCCGTCCCGATTCTCGAAGAGCTGAAGCCGAAGGCCCGGGCAGCCGGGCTGTGGAACCTCTTTTTGCCCGAAAGCGAATACGGCGCCGGGCTGACCAACCTGGAATACGCCCCGCTGTGCGAGATCATGGGCCGCTCGATGATGGCGCCGGAAGTGTTCAACTGCTCGGCCCCCGACACCGGCAACATGGAGGTTCTCGTCCGGTATGGCACGCCCGAGCAAAAGGAGCAATGGCTTCGGCCGCTGCTCGACGGCAAGATCCGGTCCTGTTATTGCATGACCGAGCCGGACGTGGCCTCTTCCGACGCCACCAACATCCAGGCGAGCATCGTGCGCGATGGCCGCGAATACGTGGTCAACGGGCGGAAGTGGTGGATCTCGGGGGCCGGCGAGCCGCGCTGCAAGATCTCGATCTTCATGGGCAAGACCGACCCGAGTGCGCCGCGCCACAAGCAGCAGTCGATGATCCTCGTGCCGCTCGATCTGCCCGGCGTCAAGATCGAGCGCCTGCTCAACGTTTTCGGCTATGACCACGCTCCCCATGGCCACGGCGAAATCACGTTTGAGAACGTCCGCGTGCCCGCGTCCAATATTCTGCTCGGCGAAGGCCGCGGCTTCGAGATCGCCCAGGGACGCCTGGGACCCGGCCGCATCCACCACTGCATGCGCCTGATCGGACAGGCCGAGCGGGCGCTCGAAGCGATGTGCCGCCGCGTGAAATCGCGGGTGGCTTTCGGCAAGACGCTCGCCGAGCAGGGGACGATTCTGGCCGACATCGCCAAATCGCGCATCGAGATCGAGCAGGCGCGCCTGCTGACCCTGAAGGCCGCCTACATGATGGACACGGTTGGCAACAAGGAAGCCCGCGCCGAGATCGCCATGATCAAGGTGATCGCCCCCAATATGGCGCTGCGTGTCATCGACCGCGCCATCCAGGCGCACGGCGGCGGCGGCGTTTGCCAGGATTTCGAGCTGGCCGCCATGTGGGCCCACACCCGCACGCTGCGCCTGGCCGACGGCCCCGACGAAGTTCACCGTGAAGCCATCGGCAAGCTGGAGCTGAAGAAACACGCCTGAATGGGAACCCTCGTTCTGGTCCGCCACGGCCAAGCCGGAATCTTCGAGCAGCAGTACGACTGCCTTTCCCCGACCGGCGAGGCCCAGGCCCGCAGGCTCGGAGAATACTGGACGCGTCTCGGCGTCCGGTTTGACGCGGTCTTCACCGGCACGCTCGCCCGCCAGCGCGGCACCGAGGCGGTGGTGAGGGCCTGCTACGCCGCCGCGGGAGTCGATTGGCCGGAGCCCGAGGCCAGCTCCGCCTTCAACGAGTTCGAGGCCGAAGGGATCGTGAGCAAGCTGGGGCCGCTGCTGGCCGAGGCCGATCCGGGGTTTCGCGAGCTTTGGGAGGAGCGCCAGGCCGACCCGGCCAATAACAAGCGTTTTTTCAAAATGTTCGAGGCGCTGATGGCGCGGTGGCAGGAGGGGTCGCTCGCCGCACCCGGCATCGAGTCGTGGAGGGCCTTTCGCGAGCGCGTCACCACGGCCCTGGAAGCGATCGTGGAAGACCGCCGCCGCGGCCGCCGGGTTGTCGCCTTCACCTCCGGAGGCGTCATCGGAGTGGCCGGGGCGCTGGCCCTCCGAGCCCCCGACCACAGCGCCCTGGAAGTGAATTGGCTGAGCAAGAACGGCTCGATGACGGAATTCCGTTTCCGCGCCGGGCGGCTCTCGCTCGACTGCTTCAACGCCGTCCCGCACCTCGACGATCCGGCTTTGATTACGTATTGGTGAGCGGGGCGGGCCTGTGGGCTTGCTCGGTTCGCCGCCGCAAGGTGATATCATGAGCGGCTCGTGACTACGCCCCCGGCGAAATCCGTCATCGCGGAGAGCGATCCCTATCCGGCTGCCGGGTATGCCTGGTACGTGGTGGGGGCGCTGACCGTCGTCTACGTCTTTTCCTTCATCGACCGGCAGATTCTGAGCCTGCTGGTGAGGCCGCTCCGGCGCGATATTGGCATCAGTGATACGCAGATAAGCCTGCTGCTGGGGTTCGCCTTCGCCGTGTTCTACACGGCGTCCGGCATCCCGCTGGGGCGGCTGGCCGATTCGATGTCCCGCCGCACGATCATCGCCGCCGGGTTTGCGGTCTGGAGCCTGTTTACCGCCGGCTGCGGGCTGGCGAGAAACTTTTTGCAGATGCTGCTGCTGCGGACCGGCGTGGGCGTCGGCGAGGCGGCGCTTTCGCCCGCGGCCTACTCGCTGATCTCCGACTACTTCCCTCCGCACCGGCGCGCCACGGCCATCAGCGTTTACGGCATGGGCATCTATCTCGGGGCCGGCCTCGCCTTGCTTCTGGGCGGCGTGGTCATCGGGGTTGCTTCCGCGCAGGAAGCCTGGGTGCTGCCGCTGGCCGGCGCCGTGCGGCCGTGGCAGTTGATCCTCCTCGCCGTGGGCTTGCCCGGAGTCCTGCTGGCGCCGCTGCTCTATGCCATACGCGAGCCGGTGCGGCGCGGCAGCGCGCGGGCCGTGGGCCGGATTCCGCTCCGCCAGGTCCTCTCCTATATGGGGCGCAACCGCCGGACTTTTCTTTGCCACAATTTCGGCCTCGGGCTGACGGCGTTCGGCACGTACGCCGGCGGGGCCTGGGACCCGACGTTCTTCATCCGCACCTACGGCTGGAGCGCGGAACGAGCCGGCGTGGTGCTGGGGGCGATCATTATGATCGCCGGGTCGGCCGGCATCGTGGCCGGCGGGCGCTTCGCCGACTGGCTCGCCGAGCGCGGCCATCGCGACTCCAAAATGCGCGTGGCAATGTATGCCACGCTGGCGAATGTTCCCCTCGCGTTGGCCATGTATTCTTCGCCGAACGCCGCTCTGGCGGCAGTGCTGTTCGTCCCGCACTTGTTTTTCACCAGCGCGCCATACGGCGTGGCGCCGGCGGCGATCCAGGAGATGATGCCCAACGCCATGCGGGGGCAGGCTTCGGCGTTGTATCTCTTGGTCAATACCCTGGTCGGACTGGGACTGGGACCGACGGCCGTCGCCCTGCTGACCGATTACGCCTTTCACAACGATGCCGCCATTCGGTATTCTCTGCTCATTGTGAGCGCGTCCGGGTCGCTCGCCTCCGCGGCCGTGCTCGGCCTCGGCTTGAAGCCGTTCTTGGAGAGCCTGGAGCGCTTGAAGGAGTACGAGTCGTGAACTTGACCACAATTCGGGCGGCTGGTGGCGCTGGCTCGCCAAATCGAGCGAAACGGCCGGCCGGCGGCGGAAGATCCGGTGGTCCGGCAGAAGCTCGGCACGACGGCATGGGGCTGGGGATGGTCGAGATGGCGCCACGCTCGAAGAGATGGGCCGGGCCGTGGCGCTGGCTCGCCAAATCGAGCGGAACGGCCGGCCGGCGGCGGAAGATCCGGTGGTCCGGCAGAAGCTCGGCACGACGGCATGGGGCTGGGGATGGTCGAGATGGCGCCGCGCTCGAAGAGATGGGCCGTGCCGTGGCGCCGGGACCGTCTATCATCGGGAGAGGATTGCGAGAGAGGTGATCCATGAGTGAGCTGGTCCGGTTCGCGAAGCACGGAGAAATCGGGGTCATCACCATCGACAATCCGCCGGTGAACGCGTTGAGCCCGGGCGTGCCCGAGGGGATCGCTTCGTCTATCGCCGCGGCCGTCGGCGACGCGACGATTCGCGCGATCGTGTTGATCGGCGCCGGCCGTACC
>JBGOUJ010000078.1:0-18859 GCA_041477005.1 Terriglobia bacterium
CGAACAACATAAGAAGAACGAGCTGTAGCTTGCAAAAAAGGAATGGATGGCCGCGAATGAACGCGAATGCACGCGAATAAGGCCACTGTTTTCATTCGCGTTTATGCGCGTTCATTCGCGGCCATCCATTCCTTTACACCTTCTTACGGTCGCGGATACCCCTTGAGGATCGCCTTCGCCGCGTTGAACCCCGGGGCGCCCATGACGCCGCCGCCGGGATGCGTGCCGGAGCCGCATAAATACAGGTTGCGGATGGGGGTGCGGTAGCGCGCCCAGCCGGCGACGGGGCGCAGGAAGAACATCTGGTCGAGGCTCATGGCGCCGTGAAAGATGTTGCCGCCGGTCAAGCCATAGATTCTTTCCAAATCGAGCGGCGTGAGCACTTGGCGGTGGCGAACGATCGAGCGAATGTTGGGGGCGTACTCGGCGATCAGGTCGATCACGTGGTCGGCGTAGCGGTCCCGCAGCTCGTCCCAGGAAGCGTCCTGGAGAGTGTACGGGGCGTATTGCAGGAAAATGCCCAGGATGTGCTTGCCGCGCGGGGCGAGGCTGGGATCGTAGGCGGTGGGAATGGTCATCTCGAGCAGCGGGCGCTCCGAGGGCCGGCCGTACTTGGCGTCGTCCCAGGCGCGCTCCAGGTATTCCATGCTGGGGCATATGTGCATCGTGGCGCGGTGCTGGGACGAGATCTCCGTGCCCGGCAACGCCTGAAAATCCGGCAAGCCGTCCAGGGCGAGGTTGATCTTGAGCGAGGTGCCCTCGCTTCGATAGCGGCGGATGGCGCGCAGGAACTCGTCGTCCAGGTGCCCCGGCTCGAGCAGGTCGAGGAAGGTCCGGTGCGGGTCGACGCCGGAGATGACCAAGCCCGACGGGATCTCCTCTCCTCCGGCCAGGACGACGCCGGCGGCCGCGCCGTCGCGCACCAGGATGCGTACCACTTTCGACGAGCAGCGGATTTCGGCGCCCCGGCTGCGAGCGCTCGCGGCCATCGCTGCGGTGATGGCGCCCATGCCGCCGCGCACGAAGCCCCACAAGCCGCGCACGCCCCCCACCCCGCCCATGCAGTGATGCATTAAGACATAAGCCGTCCCGGGAGACCTCGGGCCGCCGTTGGCGCCGATCACGCCGTCGGTCGCCAGGGTCACCTTCAACTGGTCCGACTCGAACCACTCGTCCAGGAACTCCGCCGCGCTCTGGGTGAAGATCTTGATCAGGGCGGCGACGTCCCGGGCGCCGAGCTTGCGAAGCCGGGCGGCCAGGCGCAGGTATTCGAGGAAGTCACCCGGCGAGCGCGGCGGCACGTTCGGCGGGATCTCGAGCAGCATCGGCTCGATGAAGCGAGCCAACCGCTCCAGGTGGTCTTCGTACGCGGGGTAGCTCTCGGCGTCGCGCCGCGAGAACCGGGCGATCTCTTCGAGGGTCTTCCCGCGATCCTTCCACAGGAAGAGGTAGCGGCCGTCGGGGAAGGGAGAGAAGAAAGCCGGATCCTTCGGATCCACCACGTAGCCGAAGCGCTCGAGGTCCAGATCCTGCACCACGCGCTGCTGCAAGAGGCTGCACAAATACGCCGCCGTCGAGACCCGGAAGCCCGGCCACAGCTCCTCAGTCACACACGCGCCGCCCACCAGCTCGCGGTTCTCGAGGACGAGCACCTGCATGCCGGCGCGGCCGAGATAGCCGGCGGTCACCAGGGCATTGTGTCCCGCGCCGATGATGATGGCGTCGTGCATGGATAGATCTCGACGAAAGCGGTCAGCGGTCAGCTTGCAACGAAAGCCATCAGCCGCCAGCTTTCAGCCGTCAGCAACCATTCTGCTACGCCGCCGGCCATCCGGCAACACTGCCCTACCTGCTGACGCTGGCTGCGGGCAGTATAACCGCTGATAGCCGGGCCAGTTTCCGATAATACTTCCACTGAACCGGATGGGTAAACGAAGCGGCGTTACTCGCGATCTATGTTCGGTGTTGGTCCGGACGGACGATCCGGCAACCAGGATTGCGGAGTCGCCAGTTCCAGTGACGGCGGAATGCGTTTTGGGATAAGATCGTGATGTAAACCAACGCAGGAAAGTGAAGCTGGGGCGTATCTCAGGAGACGTGGTCCGGCGCTCGGCGCCGCTTCTCGCTACTCGAATGGAAGGTGCTCTTGGCAGCCCTACCGGGTGAGCTCGTCCGGAACGAGAGGAGGTTTGTCTCAATGAACGCGTCCATGTCGATTCCCGTGCCACAGTATGTGGAGATTGTTTCGCTGGATTCCCACCGGGACACTCGCGGAAGCTTGAGCGAGATATTCCGGGACGAATGGCCGACAGGCATCCGTCCGGTGCAGTGGAATCTCGTCCACTCCGAAGCCGGCGTATTGCGCGGCGTGCATGTTCACCAGCGCCATTTTGACTATCTGACGGTCGTGGCAGGCCGGATGACCGTTGGCCTGTGCGATCTTCGCAGGACCTCTCCGACATACCGTTCCGCTACCGCGATCGAGCTGACTGCGAATCCCGCGCAGGCTCTTCTGATTGCTCCGGGCGTGGCGCACGGCTTTCACTGCGCCGAACCCGTCATCCATCTTTACGGGGTGACCCACTACTGGGACCCGGAAGATGAGCTGGGATGCCGCTGGTCCGACCCCGAACTGGGGATTCCGTGGAGCATTCAGAATCCGGTGCTTTCCGCCAGGGATGCCGGACTACCGTCCCTCGCTCGCCTTGTGGAACAACTGGCATGAGCCGCCATATCGGCCTCATCGGCTGCGGGGGCTGGGGCCGGTACATACTTCGAGATCTCAAACGCTTGGGATGCGCGGTTACCGTCGCTGCGACTTCGTGCGAGAGCCGGGCCCGGGCCGCAGAATATGGGGCCGACGGTGTGGTGGACTCGATCGGCAAGTTGCCGGAGACAGTCGAGGGATTCGTGGTCGCCACGCCTACCTCGGTCCATGCGGAGACCATAGAACCGCTTCTGAAGTTCCAACGGCCGATTTTCGTCGAAAAGCCGCTCACGAGCGATCCCGAGTCGGCTAGGAAACTGGTGGAGCAGGGCGGCGACCGTATTTTCGTGATGGACAAGTGGCGTTATCATCCCGGCGTCGAAGCATTGCGCGACATCGCGCGGTCGGACGAGCTGGGACCGCTGGAATCCATTCGAACCTTACGATTGGGTTGGGCCACTCCGCACTTCGACGTGGATGCATCCTGGATACTGATGCCTCACGACCTGTCTATCGTTCTCGAGATCCTGGGATACATTCCGGATCCTGTGCTAGCGGCAGCGGAGTACGCGAATTCAGAATTGACCGGCCTGCTCGGCGTGCTGGGAGCAATCCCGAAAGTGGTGGCAGAGGTTTCGGTAAGAAGCGTGAAGAGAGTGCGATCGGTCTCGTTGAGCTTTCGCCGAGGGGCCGCGCTGCTCGAAGATTCTTATTCCCCGTGCATCGAGATCCGGCGAGCCGTGCACACTACCGCCCGGAAGGACGACCCGAAAGAAACCCGTGCCATTTCCACGGAGCTTCCGTTGCTGCGAGAGCTGGGGGCGTTCGTGCGCTATCTGGATGGCGGGCCACCGCCGAAGAGTAGCGCGGCCGAAGGGTTGCGGATCGTGGAAGTGGTTTCGCGGCTAAGAAGCCTGGCGAATGTGCAGGCTGATTAAGCCTATACCCAAACGGCGATGATCTGATGTGTCCGTGACCTGGCGTGCCGGGGCCGCTTCCGGGATCAGAAACCGCAGATCGAGGAACGGGGCAGCCGGGATCTCCACCGACTGGAAGTGCGGAGCGCCTTGGTCCGGCAGATTCCACCGGCTCAGGTGATGACCGTTGACTACCAACGCAACATCAATCGAAGGGTGGTTGGGAGAGCCGAAGACCAGGAAACTGAGTTCCAGGAACAACGCGCTGTTCGGCGGATCTCCGAGCGAGAGGGTAATCCGGGCTTCTTCTCCATCGCTCCAAACTCCCCAGGGTTCTCGATTCGACCAGCCCCAGGAGAGATAGCTCGATCCCGCGTGCGCAAATTCGATCTTGTCTCCCAGCTTGTACGGCTGAAAATCGGGATCCGGACGGAAGCGCGCATTTCGTGGAGCTGCCGAGGGATGCGGGGAAGGCCCCCAGCCCGACTCAAAGGCGCGCCAGGCGATCTCCGTCTCTCCGCCTGGTTTCGTGATGCGGCGCTGCCAACGGTCGAGCACCGCCAACCGGCTTGCAAGCGGCTGAGCATCCCAAGCTGTGGCCGCAAACTTGAGCACGGTCGGCCGCGGTGAACTCATGGTGCGACACCACGACCGGTCGAGAAACTGTTGCCACATGTGCGTGTCGGTGTGAATCCCCGGCGGAGTCGTACGCCAGCCGTGAGGGAGCCGGCGATAGGCCTCGAGCGTATGCCCGCCGCAAGCCAGGCCGATGCCGGACCGGTTTGTTTCGAGCAGTGCACGGTCCAGGGAATGGCCGAGATCGAAAGTCGTCACCACCGCTTCCTCGCTCGGATCGATGAGCAGTTGGGCCGTATTGGCGAGATCGGCTCGCCGCAGGAGCCCGGTCAAGTGTTCGAGATGCGATGGCAGCCAGAGATCGTCATCGCAGAGATAGCAGACGCACCGGCCGCGGGCGCCGGCGAGGACGGAATGCCGATGCAGCTCCCCATGGCGCTCGCCCTTGGGGAAATTAAAGAAATGGATCCGCGCATCGTTCCGCATCAAGTCCGAAGCCAGGTCCCGAGTGATTTCAGGAGCCCCATCTCCCACGATCAGGATTTCGAAATCCTGCAAGGTTTGAGCCTGCGCGCTGGCGACCGAATAACGCAGCGTCTCGCCGTGGTTATGGGTAGGGATAAGAACGGTGGCTTCCATGTTCCCTGAACCCACTAGTCTTGCAGGTTTGTGGGGTCAAAGGATACGCCGCCCGGACATGCGGGGCCTTCCGGCCCTGACGGCTGATCGCTGAAGGCTACCGGCTGGCTGCTTGACGCTGACGGTTGATGTGCTGGCTGATAGCTGAAAGCTTCTGACTGAGGCTGATAGCCGATAGCCGCTTGCTGACGGCTGATAGCTGACGGCTGATAGCTGACCGCTGCTGTTGCTACAATAGCCACGGATGCCCACCCGGGTTTCACTGTTTGTCACCTGCCTGGTTGACCAACTGTTTCCCCAGATCGGACTGGCGATGGCCGACGTGTTGGAGCGGCTCGGCTACGCGGTTGATTTTCCGGAGGCGCAGACGTGCTGCGGCCAGCCGGCATTCAACACCGGCTTTCGGGGCGAGGCGCGACAGGTGGCACGGCATTTCTTGAAGGTCTTTCGGGATGCGGCCTACATCGTGTGCCCCTCCGGCTCCTGCACGGCGATGGTGCGGCATCACTACGCCGAGATTTTTCACAAGGACCCGGCCTCGCTGGCCGCCTCGCGGGCGATCGAGCCGCGGGTTTTCGAATTCTCGGAGTTTCTGCTCCGGGTGGCCGGCTGCGAGGATGTCGGCGCGCGGTTTGACGGCGTGGTGACCTATCACGACTCCTGCCACGCTTTGCGCGAGCTGCAGTTGCGGGACGAGCCGCGGCGCCTGCTGCGCGCGGTACGGGGGCTGGAGCTGCGCGAGATGGATATCGCCGAGGAGTGCTGCGGCTTCGGCGGGACGTTCTCGGTGAAGTTCGGGGATGTTTCGTCCGCCATGGTGCACGCCAAAATCGAATCGATCCGCCGGACCGGCGCCCAGGCGGTGGTCTCGGCTGACCCCAGTTGCCTGATGAACATCCACGGCGGCCTGAGCCGGGCCGGCCTTCCGATCCGCGCCTTGCATCTCGCGGAAGTGCTAAATTCAGGTTTCAGGTCCCAGGTTTCCGGTTTCAGCGGCGCCTCGCAGGGGGCAGCCGGCATCTGAGACCCGGCTCCTGACGCCACATGTCTCTCGCTTTCCACGAGCGGATTCACGAGGCCCTTTCCGACGAGCGGCTCCAGCAGGCCCTCTACGCTGCTACCGGCCGTCTCATGGAAAAGCGCAAGTCAGGCGTGAGCGCCGACGTGCTGCCGGACTACCAAGAGTTGCGCGCGCAGGCGAACCTCATCAAGCAGCACACGCTGGAAAACCTCGACTACTACCTGGAGCTGCTGACGCGCAACATCGAGGAGCGCGGCGGCCACGTCGAGTGGTGCCGGGACGCCGGTGAGGCGCAGAACTTCATCGGTCATCTCGCCCGTGAGCGGGGCGTGCGGCTGGCGGTCAAGTCGAAATCGATGACCTCCGAGGAAGTCGAGCTGAACGAAGCGCTGGAGCACTATGGGGTCGAGGCGGTGGAGACCGATTTGGGGGAGTTCATCATCCAGCTCGCGGGCCAGCGCCCGTTCCACATCGTGGCGCCGGCGATGCACAAGACGCGCTACGAAGTGGCCGACCTGTTCGTGGAGAAACTGGGCGTGCCGCGCGAGGAGGAGATCGGCAAGCAGACGGCCATCGCCCGCACCGTGTTGCGGCGGAAGTTTCTGGAGGCGGGCCTGGGGATCAGCGGGGCCAACTTTTTGATCGCCGAGAGCGGCGCCGTGGTCATTGTCGAAAACGAGGGCAACGCGCGGCTGACGACCTCCGCGCCGCGCATCCACGTGGCCTTGGCGGGCATCGAGAAGATCATTCCTCGCGCGGCCGACCTGGCCGTCTTCTTGCAGTTGCTCGGCCGCAGCGCCACCGGCCAGCCGCTGACCAGCTACACGTCATTCCTCTCCGGCCCCCGGCGGCCCGGCGAGCTGGACGGACCGGAGGAGTTCCACCTGGTGCTGGTCGATAACGGCCGGAGCCGGATTCTGGCCGACCGCGAGAAGCGCCAGACTCTTTACTGCATCCGCTGCGGCGCCTGCCTGAATATCTGTCCGGTCTACCGCCGCATCGGGGGATACAGCTACCCCGGGGCTTATTCCGGGCCGATCGGAGCGATCCTCACGCCCCAGGCGCGAGGCCTCAACTTCGAGCCGGAGTTGCCCTTTGCTTCGAGCCTATGCGGCGCCTGCGCCGAGGTTTGCCCGGTGAAGATCGACATCCCGAAGATCCTGCTCCAGCTCCGCAGCGAGGTGAAGAAAGCGGGGGCGAGAGAGCCGGAGTGGAAACTGGATGCGGCGCGGCTGGAAAAGATCGGATTCGTATTGTGGGCGTGGCTGATGCGCCACCCGCGCCTGTTCGAGATGGCCGGGGCGGCGGCGCAGGTGCTGCTGCCGGCCGACCGCGACGGAGGATGGATTCGCTCGCTGCCCGGCCCGTTGCGGGGGTGGACCGACTCGCGCGATTTCCCGCCCGCCGCCCCCCACAGCTTCCGCCAACTCTGGCGCGCCCGGAGCCGCCCTATCCCTGACACCGGCCGTCAGCCGTCAGCAGGCAGCCATCAGCAATCAGCCACCAGCGGGCAGCCACCAGCGGGCAGCCGTCAGCCATCAGCCGTCAGCCATCAGCAATCGGCGTCACACCGTGCTGGGGCTGACGGCTGACAACGAGCCATCAGCCACCAGCTATCAGCCATCAGCCACCAGCGATCAGCAATCCGCGTCACACCGTGCTGGGGCTGACGGCTGACAACGAGCCATCAGCCACCAGCGATCAGCTATCCGCCATCAGCATCAGCAATCGGCGTCACACCGTGCTGGGGCCGACGGCCGACAAGGAGCCATCAGGCGCCAGCCGTCAGCTATCAGCCATTAGCAATCGGCGTCACACTGTTCTGGGCTGACGGCTGACAACGAGCCATCAGCCATCAGCAAGCTACTTCACACCATGCTGGGCTGAAGGCTGATAAGCTGACGGCTGAGGGCTGACACCCGATAGCTGACGGGTGGCTGATTGCTGACGGCTGACGGCTGATGGCTGATTGCTGTTTTCTGTTCTATGCCCGCTCGGGAACACATTCTGCACAAGGTCCGGACGGCGCTCGGGCGTAGCGCGGGGCAGCCGCCTGCACCAGTGCCGCCGGCCCGGCTCGTCGTTCCGGCTTTAGAGCCGGCCGAGCGGGTCCGGATGATGCTGGAGCGCTTTCCCGGCAAAGCGGTGCACGCCTCCTCGCCGGAAGAGGCGCGCCGCTATGTCGCCGAACAGACCGCCGGCAAGCCCGCCATCGCTTGCCCGTCGCCATTGCTCGGCCGGCTTGGCATTCTAGCGCTGCCCGGAGTCGCGACCGCTTCGGGCGACCCGGCTGAGATCCGCCGGGCTTGCGCCGAATCGGATATAGGAATTACCAGCGCGGAATACGCCATGGCCGACACGGGCGCCCTCGTCGTGCTGGCCTCAGCCCAGGAATGCCGGCTCGTTTCGCTGCTCCCGGTGATCCACATCACCGTTCTCGGTGTGGACCGCATCCTGACCGGCCTGGACGAGCTGTTCACTTTGATGCCCGACCCCGGCGCCTTGTCGAGTTCGATGGTCTTCATCGGGGGGCCCAGCCGGACCGCGGACATCGAGCAGATCCTGACCCTCGGCGTCCACGGACCGCGGGAGCTGCACCTGGTGCTGGTCTAAGCCAGGTTCGGTTTAGGGAGCAGCCGAGCCAACGGGCTCGAGGTCGGCGTCGATCACCCGGGGCTGTTTCAGATAGTGGGCGATCGCGTATTCGGCAATGAAGTCCTCAAACTCGAGGGTCGCCTCGCCCCACTCGCCGGGGTCGTGGCGCTCCTCGAGGCCGTGGCCGCAGAAAAGCCGAAAAACCTCCTCGCGCGGGTCAACCTCTTCAAAGTGCCGCATGGACGTCCAGGCTTCCGCGCCACGCGTCCCGCCAGTGTCTACCCGGACTCTCACCAGTTTCATGTCATCACCCCATCCAGCTTGGGCGCCCGCCAGGTAGTGTGTTAATTCCAACAGTACCCGCCGGGCGGCCCGGCCGAGCAATGATAAAATTAGGATTTTGTGCGTATTCCAGCATTCATCGTACTAGTTTTTCTCGGTGTTCTTCCGGCCGGCCTGCCTGGCGCCACTCCCGTAACACCGGGTGAGTACCGCTGCGGCAGCGATCCCTACGCAGTAGATACGGACCTGTTCCGGCACCGCCAGGCGCAGCAGCGCCGCGCCCGGCTCGCCGCGCAGGGTCCGGTTTCGGCGGAGCCAGCCGTGCCGGCGTCCCTGCCCGACAACAATAATCTCGCCATCGTGGACGATTCCGACGGCGCGGTGATCCGGCCCAATCTGTTTAACCTGAATCAAAAGACCGTGCGCCTTTCTCCCTCCGGGGCCGGGGCTTCGCAGTACACGGCGTCGCCGCAACCGCTGGGCTTCGATCCGGCGGCGGACCAAGGCGGCACACCGCTTACCGGCCTTGGCGACGATGACTCGCGGCTGATCCGGCTGCCTTTCTCTTTTCCTTTTTACGGCCAGCGCTACGACTCCGTCTATGTCAACTCCGACGGCAATCTGACGTTTACGCTGGGCGACAACGCCAGCTCGCCCCGCAGCCTCGGGCGCGCGCTTGCAGGACCGCCACGGATCCTTCCCTTCTTCGAGGACCTCGATCCATCCCAGCCCAGCGCCTCCGTTCGGTTTTTTTCCGCCGCCGATCGTGCGGTCCTCACGTGGGACGGAGTGCCGCAGTGGGTGCAACAGGGCACCGGCGCCCGACAGATCTTTCAGGTGGCGCTCTATTCCGACGGGCGCATCGACTTTCATTACCAAAACGTGACCATCAGCGAAGCGGTGGTGGGAATTGCTCCCGGCGGGGGCCAGGGTGGCTCCACCACGGCCGATTTTTCGGTGGGCGTGCCCTCTCCCTCCTCCGGCGCCATCGCCGAGATCTTCAGCGCGAGCACGGAGATGGATTTTGTCACCATCAGCCAGAAGTTCTACCGCAATCACGATGACGTTTACGATTACGTCGTGCTGTACAACAACCTGGGGCTCACCGAGGGCGCGCAGGCCTTTGCCACCGAGCGCAACATCCGCAACCGGGTTTTGGGCGCCGGCACGTTTCTCCGGGACAACCCCATCTTCGATCAGGGCGCCGATTACGGCTCGCCGCTGCGGCTGCAGAGCTTCCTCGACATGGGCCCGCTCTCCAACTATCCCGTCGATCCCAAACAGGTCGTGCCCATTTTTGCATCGAGCCGCAACACGGCGCTCAGCATCCTGGGGCAGGAAACGGGCCATCGCTTTCTGGCCTACGCGCGTTACCTGGACCCGCTGAGCGGGCTGCCCTCGCTCGGGCTTCTAGGACGCAGTAATGCCCACTGGAGTTTCTACTTCAACAGCGACGCCTCGGTGGTGGAGGGCAACCGCATCCAGGACCACGGCGCCGGTCAATCGCCTCGCTTCCTGACCACCGACACCGTCCTGCACTACGGCCCCTTCGATCAATACCTGATGGGACTGCGCTCGCCGGCTGACACGCCGGCTTCGTTTCTGGTGCGAAGTCCTTCGATCGGCCTGCCGCCTTCGAGCAGCCCCCAGCCCGGCGTGAGCTTCGACGGGACGCGACAGGACGTCACCGTGCAGATGATCGTGGATGCCGAGGGCAAGCGCATTCCCGACTCAACCGTGGCGCAGAAGCATTTCAACTATGCGTTTGTTCTGCTGATTCAGGCCGGCACGCAGCCCTCGGCCTCGGACCTGGCTCAGCTCGACCGGGTTCGACAGGCCTGGGAGCAGTTTTACGACGCCGGTGTAGACAACCGCGCCACGGCCAATACCAGCCTGGTAAAGCAACTCCGCCTCTCGGCCTGGCCGGCCGCCGGCGTGCTGAAAGGCAGCCCAGCCACGGCCACGGTCGCCGTCGCGGCGCCGCTGGCCGCCAAGCTGGACGTGCTTTTGGGCGCCGACAGCAGCGTGATCGCGGTGCCGCCCTCGGTGACCATCCCCGCCGGCAGCGCCTCGGCATCCTTCCCAATCACCGGCAACCAACTGGGCGTAGCCGAGCTGACCGCGCGCGCCGGCGACCCGTCCTACGAAGTGTCCCAGGTTCTGGTGCAGGTGCGCGAGGACGGGACGCAGCTTCATCTCGACCTCGTCTCCGGCGGCGACCAACTCGGGGGGCGCGGCTTGGCGCTCGCGCAGCCGATCGTTTGGCGCGTGCACGACGACAACGACCTGCCGTTTTCCGGCGTTGCAGTGAGCTTCGCGCCCAGCGCCGACGGCGCCGTCAACCCGGCGCGCGGGGTGACCGGCCTCGACGGCCAGGTGAGCGTGAGCTGGCAACTGGCCTCCGCCGGCGCGGCCAACGCCTTGCGGGCGTCGCTCGACGCCGCGCCGTCGGTCAGCACCATGATCAGCGCCACCGGCGGCGACCGCCCGGTGTTCGCTCTGGCTGGCGTCGTCAACGCCGCCAGTTTCACCAACGCCGAGAGCGGCACGGCGGCGGCCGTTTCGCCGGGTGGCCTGTACTCGATCTTCGGAACGGCGTTGGCCTCCCGGGCGATCGCGGCGTCCAGCTTTCCACTTCCCACTTCACTCGGCTCGGCCACCGTGAAAGTCGGCGGCCTGGCAGCTCCAATGCTCTACGTCTCGCCGACGCAGATCAACTTCCAGGCGCCGTTTGAAATTCCGTCCGGGGCCACCACGAGCATTACGGTTTCCACGACCGCGGGCGGCTCGGGGCCGGTGACCCTGGCGCAGGCGGGCGTCCACCCGGGAGTCTTCTTTGATACCGCGACCGGACTGGGGGCGATCGTGCAGAACTCCGATGGCGCCTTGACCAGCACCCGCCCCGCTCGTGCCGGTGATTTCCTCCAGCTTTACGCCACCGGCCTGGGCGCCGTTTCGCCGCCTGCCCTTTCCGGAGTGCCGGCTCTGGTGTCGCCTCTCGCCCGCACCACGGCTCAGCCGCAGGTGACGATTGCAGGCCAGCCGGCAACGATCGCTTTCTCCGGGCTGGCGCCGGGCTTTGCGGGCCTCTATCAGGTCACGCTCCAGGTGCCCAGCGGAGTTCCTTCGGGACGCCAGAGCGTCGTCCTGACCATCGGGGATCGGCGGGCCAACGCAGTTTTCGTGATGATCCAGTAGGAGAATCGGCTATGATCGGGCTGATGCTCTCCTGGTTTGCCGCCCTTCTGCCCCTGGGAACGGCCGCTCCCGACTTCACGCTGCGCGATGACTCCGGCCAGGTGGTCCGGCTGGCCGATCTGCGAGGCCGGCAGGCCGCGGTGCTGGTGTTTTACCCCATGGACGAAACGTCGGGCTGCCGCACGCAGCTCTGCGAGATCCGCGATTACTGGGAGGAGTTCACCCGGGCCGGAGTGGCGGTCTTCGGCGTCAACCCCGGCTCGGCCTCCAGTCACACCAAGTTTCGCGAGAACCACCATTTCCCGTTTCCCCTCCTCGTGGACGAGGGCAGGAAAGTGGCGGGGCTTTACAACGCGAGCGGCTGGGTCGTCCGCCGCACCGTTTACGGTATCAGGAAGGACGGGCGCATCGTCTTTGCCGAGCGCGGGAAGCCCGAGCCGGCGCGGGTTCTGGGGGCCCTCACGGGTCAAATCAAGGCCCCAGCGGGAACCTGACTGTGTTCGACTTGCGGTCTCCTATCTGCACCATCACCTGCGTGGGGCCGGGTTGCAAGCCGGCTGGAACCACCGCGTTGATCTGATAAAGCCCGGCAAAGTTCGGCGCGAGACCCGAGAAGGTGACCGCAGCCGGGATCCCGCCGACGGTTACGATCGGCTGAGTCACCGTCTGCGAAAGCGGGGCCGAGGGCGCGGGGACGCCAGTCCCCGCTGGCGGCCGGACCGGCCCCAGGCCTGTCGCGTAAATCAAAAACGGATCGCCGGCTCGCGTCGAATTACCAAGAGCGACGAAAATACCCGGCGCGGCAGCGTCCAGGCGGAGCGGCTCCGGGGCGCTCCCGTGGCCCGGCGTTTGAACCACCAGGCTCGCCGGGCTGCCCGGGTCGATCTCGAACGGGAGCTGGGCGTTGATTTGGCCCGGTGAGACAAAGTACAGCGGAATCGGCGCCCCATTGACCATCACCGCGGCGCCGGCGAGCTTGCGTGGAAGTGGGAAGTTCCCCCCGTTCGACCATACCGTGCCGCTGGTAAGGTTGGCGCCGAAGAGGGAGAGGATCGAGCCGGGCGCGACGGCGTTGTCAGGGGCCGGAACAAAGCTGGCGCCGTTGACCACGCCTCCTGAGAAAACGGCCGGCGACGGCGCGCTGGCTCCCGAGCGGGGCGTGGCATCGCCCGGCCGCAATCCGGTGAGCCACAGCAGGGCGTTGAGCAGCATGTCCTGGATCCGTGCATCGAGCCAGGTGGTGTCGAAGTGACCCAGGGCGCTGTAGAAGACTCGCCCCTGGCCGTAATTGCGGCACCAGGCCAGGGCGAAATCGCCGTCCGTGCGATTTACCCCGGGAGCGCCCAGATCCACGGTGGAGGTGTCGAGCGTCATCAGCACCCGGACGCGGTCGCGGGAGAAGTTGCGGAATTGGTAGGTCTCTTCGACGATCCGGAACGACGGGGCGAGGTCCGCCACGGCGGGATGCAGAGGATCCTCTATATCGATGCTCACCTGTTGCACCCACGGATGGCCGTCGAAGTAGGCGCCGATCAGGTCGCCATAGTCGGGCCAGCTATAGAGCGTGTCGGTCGCGCTGTGGGCGCCGCCGAAACCGCCTCCGTTGCGCACGAAGGCCAGCAAGTCTTGCTTCTGCTGGTCGCTCAAGGGCAGCTCGCCGCTGGTGAAGAAAAATACGGCGTCGAAACTGCGCAGGTTGGCGGCGGTGAGCAGCGAGAGGTCCTCGGTAGAAACCACCTCCAGCACGCCGCCGGAACGCGCGCCCAGCCCTTCCATCACTCGCCGGGAAACCTCGATGCTGTCGTGGCGAAAGCCGGCGGAGGTGGTGACGAAGAGGACCCGGCGGGGCGCCGCCGACAGTAGCGCGGCCGAAAAAAGCAACCACGCGAAGCCCTTTCGAAGCATGACCCGTCCTCGTTCCATTGTATCCGGTGAACGATGGCCGCCAATGAACGGAAATAAACGCGAATAAAAACGGCTCCTTTATTCGTGTTCATTCGCGTTGATTCGCGGCCCCATGTGATTTTTTCACGGCGCGCGTGCCGGCCTTACAGGGCCTGCCGATACAGCGCCAGCAGATCGTCGCGGGTGCAGGGGCGGGGGTTGAGCAGGTGGCAGCCGTCCTGGATGGCTTTATCGGCCAGAGCGGGGAGGGCCGCCTCGGTGATGCCGTAGTCGCGCAACCAGGGCGCGATGCCGGCCTGCTTGTTCATCTCGCGCACCCGGTCGACGATGTCGCCCCCGCCGAACAGCGCCGCCAGATCGGCGAGCCGGCCCGCGGCCACGGCGCGGTTGAACTCCAGCACAAACGGCAGCAGGACAGCATTGGCCGTCCCGTGGTGCATGCCGGCCTCGGAGGAGAGCGGGTGGGCGAGCGAGTGGGTGGCGCCGAGGCCCTTCTGAAACGCGATCGCCCCCATCATGGCGGCGACCATCATATGGCCGCGCGCCTCCAGGTTGCGCGGCTCGGCCATCACGCGCGGCAAATTCTCCCAGACCAGCTTCGCTCCCCCGAGAGCCACTGCGTCGCAAATGGGGTGGTAGCCGCGAGAGATATAGGCCTCGACGTTGTGGGTGAAGGCGTCCATGCCGGTGCCGGCGGTGATCTTGGGCGGCATGCCGGCGGTCAGCTCCGGATCGGCGATGGCCAGGGTCGGGATCAGATGTGGACTGAATACTACGGTCTTGCGGTTGGTCTTGGCGATCGTGATCACGGTGGAGCGCGACACTTCGCTGCCGGTGCCCGCGGTGGTGGCGATGGCGATGAAAGGCGGCAGGTTCGGGCCGATCTTGCTGCCGCCGTCGAGCAAGTCATCGTAATCGGCCAGCGGCAGATCGTGGGTCGTCTTCAGCCGGATGGCCTTGGCCGCATCGAGCGGCGAGCCGCCCCCAACGCCCACGATCGCGTCGCAGCCGTGCTCGCGATAGCAGGCCACTCCATCGAGGACGTTCTTCTCGGTAGGATTCGGCTCCACCTTTGAGAAAACGGGCGCTCCGGCTGCCAGCCGCGCCACGCGCTCGAACGCCGCCGTCGGCGCGAGGCCCTCGTCGGTGACCAGCAGCGGCCTCTGGATGCCTCGCCTGGCTAGCTCCTCCGGCAGCCTGCCGACGGCGCCGTTGCCGAACAGGATGGTCGTCGGGAAGCAAAAGGTGGACAGATCCATTCCCCCATTTCACCACAGCGGCCCTGCCACAAAGGCCAAGGCAAAAGGCAAAGTGCAAAAGGCAAAAGGAAAAAATCGAGGAAGGGGCATCTTTTTAGTGCCCGTCCCGAAGGGCGGGTGGAGTGCCGCGCCCCGAAGCGGCGCATCCGTTACTTTTGCCTTTTGCCTTTTGCAATTTGCCTTTTGCCTTGCCTTTTCGATACGGAAAAGATTCTTCGCGTGCTCCAGTACGAAGGGATACTCCGTGCTTGATGGAGTCCTCGGTCGAATCAAAACTCCAGCCGAAGCGAGAACTGCCCCACGCGGTTGCCGCCGCTGTCGGCCGGGCGAGCGGTGGTGACCGTCCCGAACGAGCCGGTCGTGATGTTCATCGCCGGATCCGCCAGGTTCGGATGGTTCGGCAGGTTGGAGAACGAGCCGTCGAACTTCAGCTTCGTCCGCTCGGTTACGCGGAAGTCCTTGCCGAAGCCCATCGACAGGTTCACGGTGCCTGGCCCGACCAGCGTGCCAACGCCGGCGTTGCCGAAGCGTCCGATGGCGCCGACGTTGCAGTTGAACTGGTTGGAGGAGCCCGCCGCGCGGCCGGGGCAAACGAAAGCGGCGCGGCTCCACCAGCCGTCGGCCGTCGGGTTGGAGACGCTGGGGCTGGTTCCCACCGCATCGGGCCGCTGGGTGCCGCGTCCGATGGCGTTGGTGCCGGAGGGATCACCGCCGCTCATCGTGGCCGTGAGGAACGGGCCGGTCTGCGCCAGCAGGATGCCGCTCAGGCGCCAGCCGCCGGCGATGGCGTCGGCGACGGCGTTGGCGCCGCCTAAGTAGCGGCGGCCCTTGCCGAACGGTAGCTCGTAGACCCAGGTGCTGACCCAGCGGTGGCGGCGCGTGGCGGCGACGTTGCCGCTGTCGCACCTCCGGCAGAGCGAGTTCGTGTTCCGGCCGCCGCCGTTCTCCAGGGCAAAGCCCGTCGGCGCCGGGCCGGCGTTGTCGGCGATGTTCTTGGCCCAGGTCCAGCCCGAATTGAAGGTCAGGCCACTCTTGAAGTGGTGCGTGATTTCGGTCTGCATCGAGTTGTAGATCGCATTGCCGCCGGCGTCGCGGGTGAAGATGATGTTCCAGTTGGGGAAGGGCCGGTCGGTCAGCGGCCGGCTCGTGAACGGCGTGGTGGACGGTTGCGGCTGGTTCAGATCGGGAGCCCACGGCAGCTCGATCGACCGCATGCCGATGTACGACAGGCGCACGCCGGTGTTCCAGCCCACATCCCGCTCCGCCGAGAGGTTCCACTGGATCGCATAGGGATCGCGGAAATGCTCCCCGTTGCCTGTGCGGAAGTCCTGCGTGCCCACCGGCACGCTGCCCACGCCCAGTCCGCCCGAGCTCTGGGGCCACTGGAACAGCGGCTGGCCGTTCTGCACGGCGTTCTGATACGCCGTGACGTCCGAGCTGTGGATGCCGGTGAGCGAATAGAACACGCTGCCCAGCACCGTCATCGTGTAAATGCCTGCGCCGCCGCGGACTACGGTCTTGGTGTCCGCGAACGGGCGATAGGCAAAACCGATACGCGGGTCGAAGTTTTTCTTCCAGGGGTACCGCAGCGTCTCGGGCCAATTGGCGTCCTTGGCAGTCAGGAACGGCGTGCAGGGAACGCCGTTGACCGGCCCCTTCGAGATCGGGCAGGCGTTGATCGAGTTTATGAACCCCGGGGCGGTGAGCTTCTGGGCCGCCGGATCGGACGGGATGACCACCCGTCCGGTGATCGGCACCGTGCGGTCGAAATTGGTAATGTTGAACGCGTTGTCCTTGAACGGCGGATGGTACTCGTAGCGCAGCCCATACTCCAGCGTCAGCTTGGGAGTGACCTTGAAGCTGTCCTGCGCGTAGAAGTGGTAGTGCCAGACGCGGCCGTCGCTGTCCGGGCCGGTCTTGGCGATCTGGGTGCTGTCGGGGATGCCCAGCAGGAAGTCGGCAAAGTCGCTGCCGGTGAAACGGCCCTGAAAGCTGTAATCGCCGTAATCGTCTCCGGTGGTGAAGCTGGTGATGTCGGTCGATCGCAGCCGGCGGATATCGACGCCGAACTTGATCGCGTGCCGGCCCTTGTACCACGTGGCGTTGTTGGCGGCCTGCCAGGTCTGCGAGTGGACCAGGCTGGGCCGGCCGTGCTGAAAGTTGGAGCTGAGGCCGCCGAAGGCGATATTGGGAATGCCGTTGGGCGGAAAGTTGGGCCCCAGACCCTGCAGGCCGAAGTCCTGCACCAGCTTCGCTCCGTCGACCGCGAAGCTCGTGCCGCGGTAGTTGCGGCTGACGCCGAAGCGGAACTCGTTCAGCCAGCGCGGGCTGATGGTGTAGTTGTGCGAGATCACCAGGTTGCGGTTGTCGTTGAAGCCGTTGTCGGCCGGAAACAGCAGCCGGGTGGGCGCGGTGGAAGGAATGTCCTTCCATGTCCAGCGGCCGAAGATCGACTGCTTGCTGGTGAGCGCGTGGTCGATGCGGATGTCGTACTGATCCGAGCGGGTCGGCGAGGCCCGGTTTTCCCGGAAGTTGCTATTGGTCTCGACGTCGGAGCGGCCGAAATTCGGCGCCGGATAGTAGCTCAGGATTTTCTTGGCGATCGGACTGATGCGGCTGTCCGGGATGCGGTCGCCGGCGAAAGGCTGGCCGGTCGTCGGGTCCTTGACGGCGACGCCCTCGGCGTTGAAATCGCCCTGGCGCTGGGCGGCGGTGGGCACGGTGTTCTGGATGGTCGAGCCGCTGTGGTAGCGCATACCCTCGTAGTCGACAAAGAAAAAGGTGCGGTCCCTCAACACGGACCCGCCCAGGCTGCCGCCGAAGGTGTTGGCGGTTTTCTGCGGCTTTAGGACCGAGCCGAAGGCCTTGGCGTCGAGGGCGCGGTTCTGCATATATTCGAACAGGCTGCCGTGAAACTGGTTGGCGCCGCCCTTCGTGGTGGTAGTGATGTCGCCCACCTGCCCATATTCGGCGTTGTTGCCGACGCCCTGCACCCGCATCTCAGCAATGCCCTCCACCGACGGGAACATGTTTTGCAGCGGGCCGTTACCGCGGATGTCCACTGTGGAGATGCCGTCCACGGTGACCTCGTTCTGGTGGGGCAGGCCGCCCTGGATCGAGAAGTTGTTGCCGTTATCGGCCTGCACCCCGGGCAGGAAGGCCAGGATGCTGTACGGGCTGGTGCTGCCCCGGCCGCGGTAATTGGCCGGCAGGCTAAGCACTTCCTTGGAGTCGAAGCTCGCGGCGATGGTCTGGGTCTCGGTCGTGACGACCGCCGGCGCGGCCTGCACGGTGACGGTCTCCAGCAGCTCACCGACCTGCAGCGCCACGTTCACGCGCAGCACCTGGCGCGCCTCCAGAAGCAGGTCGGTGGCGCTGAATTCGTGAAACCCCGGCTTGCGCGCGGTCACGCGATAGCGCCCGGCTTTCAAGTTGGCGGCCTCGTAGTTGCCTTGAGAGTCGCTGACGGTCTCGCGCGACACGTTCTCATCCAGGTTGGTGACGGTCACCTGCACGGCGGGAACCAGAGCGCCGCTCGCATCGGTCACTGCCCCCAGAATGGTCCCAAACGTGGATTGCGCCCGCAGCGAGCCCGGTAAGGCCGCCAGGCACAGAGCCAACAACGTAAACACGTGTCTCTTCAACTGTGAATTCATAACCCACCCCCGTAGGCGGAATCAGCAGTATTCTGCCACAGCGGTCGCGGATTTCCAATCAAATTCGCGTTACACGAAGGTAAACCTTTCGTGAAACCCAAGCC
>JBGOUJ010000079.1:0-18833 GCA_041477005.1 Terriglobia bacterium
ATGACGGCAACGGCTGGCTGGACATTTTCCGTACCAATTTCTCCGACGAAATCGAAACGCTCTACCGGAATCGCGGTGGAGGGCAATTCGACGACGTCACCCGGGAGGCGGGTCTCGGCCACAATACCCGTTTCGTCGGCTGGGGCGGCGGGTTTCTCGATATCGACAACGACGGCTGGCCGGATCTTTTCCTGGCCAACGGCCACGTCTTCCCCGAGGTCGATCGGCTCGGCATCGACGTGCACTACCGCGACCGGAAGATCCTCTATCGCAATCTGGGCGGCGGCAAGTTCGAGGACATCTCGACGCGCGCCGGGCCGGGGATTCTGGAGGCCAACGCCTCGCGCGGCGTCGCCTTCGGCGATTACAACAACGACGGCGCCGTGGACATCGTGATCAACAACCAGAACGAGCCGCCGTCGCTGTTGCGCAACGACCTGAAGGGGGGCGGCCATTGGCTGGCGGTGCGCCTGGAAGGGGCGCGCTCCAACCGCAGCGGGATCGGTGCGCGGGTCCGCGTGCGGGCGGGGGGAAGAGAACGGTTTGACGAGGTTCGCAGTGGCGGCAGCTATCTTTCCCAGAGCGACCTGCGCCTTCATTTCGGGCTGGGGACGGCGGAGAAGGCGGAATGGGTGGAAGTGCGCTGGCCGAGTGGGCAAGTGGACCGGCTGAGCGAGGTGCGGGCAAACCGCACGATTCTCGTCAAGGAGGGGAGTGGCGGCCGGGCAACGGCCGTTCCATCCCAGCCGGGGCGCCCCCTGGCCCGTTGAGGGAGCGGGTTCCCGCTATCCCGACACGGCCCAGGGCCGCCTGGGCTGTCCATCGGTGGGTCCGTCCCGCGTCTGCTGGTTTTCCGAGCCGGTCGCCGCAGCCGGCAGGCGACCTTCGATCGCCCAGAACAGCTCGGCGTCAGTTTTCAAAACCGGGCAGGGGCGGCTTCACGTCCAGCCGGAGTTCCTTCATACGCCGGCCGTGCATGTCGCCGAGGTGAGCGTGGAAATAGCGCTTGTTCAGATCGACCGTGGCGATAGCGGCGGCGCCGAGATCGCGCGCCACCGATAGGATCTCGCCGTCAGGGTCCATGATGTAGGTGGGATAGTCATATCCCGAAGCCGCCACGAACACTTTGTTCTCGATCGCCCGGGCCTTTCCCAGGACCTCATCGCCGCCCCAGATCGGCATCAGGATGATGTCGGCTCCCTGAGTGGCGAGCGCCCGTGCGGGATCGGCGAAGAAGACGTCGTAGCAGATCATCAGACCGACCGTTCCAAAATCGGTTCGAAACACCGGGTAATCGCTGCCCGGTGTGAGGCCTCGCTCGACTTCCTCGCGGGGCAGGTAGACCTTGCGGTATTTACCCACGAGCTGGCCGGCGCGATCGAGCAGCACGGCGGTGTTGTAGATGACCGAGCCTTCTCTTTCATAAATGCCCGCCGCCACATAGGAGGATCGCTTCTTGGCCAGCTCGCCCAACCGGGCGGTCGTGGGGCCGGGGACGGGTTCGGCCACTTCGGCGTAAGTCTTTCCGGTTCCTATAACGGTGATCCCTTCCGGCAGCAGGATTACGTCGGTCTTCTCCCGCACGGCGGTCTCGATGGTTTCCAGGAACTGGCGCACGCTTTCGGCCGCCGAGCCGGTTCGGGCGGGCCTCAGATTGATGGAGGCCACGGTTACTTTTCGCGGACCGGGCGAGGGGATCTGTTCGAGCGATATGTCGTCCCACCAAACGGTCCCCTGCGGGGCATTCGAAAGGTAGAGCTGCAAGACCGCGGCCGAGGCCTTCTCCGGCGCGGGGGAATCGAGCGTGACCTTCGTCCACTGGCCTTCGCGGCTCGCTTTGTAGACGTAGTCCGGCTGCCCGGCGCGCTGGTTTTGCGCCGTGCGCCAATCGAGCCGGGCCACCACTTGCCACGACTCGCAGGGAACCGCCTCGGCCCGATAGTAGGCCGTGAAGCGATACCACGAGCGAGGCTCGATGCCCGGCACGGAGTACTCCCAGCCGCCGTGTTCGGCCACATTGCTGTTGCCGGAAATGGCCAGCGATCCGGGCTTGCTGCGGTAGTGCCGGGAATCGACATAAGTGCGAGGGGAGGTCTCGCTGCGCGCGCTCCAGGTGGTCCATCCGGCCGGCATGCCGTTCGGCCCCGGAGCAAAGGCCGACTGCTCAATATGCAGCGGCGCCGCCGCCGACAATCCGCACGCCAGTATGGCGAAGACCAGCTTGTTCATGGACACCCCCAGATCCCCCTCATTCTATCGCGCAATCGTGCCTCTTGGTGTCGCAAGCCACTCACCTCAGCCGCAGCGCAGGTTTGCAGCGTCCACGGCTGTGAGTGTGGGCTCGAATATCAGGTGGAGAATGATGGCGGGGCCGCCGTCCTGGGGATCTTAAGAAACCAGTCGGCGGGATTTTAGCGCCGTTTCAACGATCCATCGGATGTCTGCCGGCCGGAACGGGGGGGCGCAGTAATCCGAGGCGCCTGCCTCGATCGCATCAAGCCAGTCGGAAACCTCGGGGTACTCGCTGACTATCACAACCGGGAGACCGGGGTTCTTCTGCTTGAGGGCTTTGACGAGCGCGGCGCAGTGGCGCGGCTCGGCACAGCAAAACACCAGGTCCGCTCGAAGCTGCTCGATAAGGGTCAAGCACTCGGAGGTGGGCAGAAAAGAATGGGCGTGGACCTCCTGCCTCTCTTGCGAAAGCACTTCTCCCAACTGCGAGGCAAGCCCGGCTCCCAAGCCGAGTAAGACTACACTGGCTGATGATTTGTCTGGCAACATGCTCCCTCCAGTTACTATTCGGCGGCCTTGCTGTTTCTCTTCACAAGGAGAAAAAGAGGAACCACGACTTCTTGGGCGTGTTTCAGCCCTGCGACCGGGCCATCTCACTTATTAGATTACACCAAACCAGCCGGGAAGTCTAATCCAAAGAATTTATAGGGCCCATAACTACCAGAACTGGTAGTCCGCGAACTAAAAGCTGGCGGCCGGCGTGGATGTGCTATAATTGTTCCAGACGTCCGGCCAAGCCGCCGGAAGGATTCGCCGGCCGAATCCTGTTCCCGATAATCAAGTTCTGAATGGTTTTGGACTCTTGGCGTTCCTCGAACGCGGGCTGTATCCATATATTCCGGGAGGTGTAAGTGAAACACGGCTATTTGATTGACATGGATGGAGTTATATATCGCGGCTCGGCCCCGATTCCGGGCGCCGCGGACTTTATTCTTTACTTGCAACAGGAAGGCATTCCCTATCTGTTTCTCACGAACAATTCCGCCTATACGCCGCTCGACGTGGCGGTGAAACTGAGAAAATTCGAGATCGAGACCTCGCCCGACCACGTTTACACCTCGGCCCTGGCCACGGCCGAGTTCGTTCACCTGCAGAAACCCAACGGCACGGCCTTCGTCATTGGCGAGGGCGGCCTGCTGAACGCCCTGAACGACGTGCACTATGCCATCAGCCGCGAGTCGGCCGACTACGTGATCGTAGGGGAAGGGCGGGTCCTGAATTACGAGCTGGTAGAGCGGGCGCATCGGCTGATCGCCAAGGGGGCCCACCTGATTTCGACCAACGCCGACACCTGGTGTCCCACCGACTCGGGGCCGCGGCCCGGCTGCGGCGCTCTGGTGGCTCTGCTGGAAGCGGCCACCGGACGCAAAGCCTATCACGTCGGCAAGCCAAACCCGTTCATGATGCGGACGGCGCGAAAGATCCTCGGGTTGAGGACGGACGAGGTGATCATGATCGGCGACACCATGGAGACCGATATCCAAGGCGCTACCGAGCTGGGGTTCCGCAGCATTCTGGTGCTCACCGGATCGAGCACCAGGGAAACATGGAAACAGTACCCGTTTGCGCCGACGCAGGTGCTCGATTCGATTGCAGAGCTGGTGCCGGAATCAGCGACGCTCGCGGCGCGCGCCGGAAACGAGGTTTTGGGGCGGGGTCCTTTGGGGCAGGAGGCCCTGGGGGTTGGCGCTTCGGCGCAGTATGACCTGGCCCTGCGGCAGGTGTAGCGGCCGTCAAGCCGCCGTGGGAGTTGGCGTTGGCGCCAGCTTGTGCTTCGGCTGTGTGCGGTCGCGGAACCAGTCCACCGCGGCGGCCATGTAGGTGTAGATTACCGGCGTGAGGTAGAGCGTCACCAACTGGGAGAAGAGCAAGCCGCCCACCACCGCCAGGCCCAGCGGCTGCCGCGCTTCTCCACCGGCGCCGTAGCCGAGGGCGATGGGGACGGCGCCTAGCAACGCCGCCATGGTGGTCATCATGATCGGCCGGAAGCGGATCAGGCAGCCCTGGTAAATGGCAGTCAGCGGCGGCAAACCCTCGTTCCGCTCCGCCTCCAGTGCGAAGTCGATCTGCATGATGGCGTTCTTTTCCACGATCCCGATCAGCATGATCAGGCCCACGAAGGCGTAGATATTCAGGTCCATCCGGAATAGGAACAGCGTTATAAGCGCGCCGAAGCCCGCGGACGGCAATCCGGAAAGAATCGTCAGCGGATGGACGTAGCTCTCGTACAGAATGCCCAGCACGATGTAGACCACCGCCACCGCGACGATCAGCAGAATCCACAGATTGGCCAAAGAGCTCTGGAAGGCCTTGGCCGCTCCCTGAAATTGGGTGCTCACCGTAGCCGGCAAAGTGCGCTGGGCGAGTTCCTGGATGCGGTCAACGGCCTCGCCGAGCGAAGCCCCCGGCTTGAGATTGAAGGAGATCGTCACCGCCGGAAGCTGCCCGAAGTGATTGATGGTCTGGGGCCCGGTATCGCGCGTCACGCGCGCCAAGGTGTCGAGCGGGATCAGCTTTCCCCCGGGCGTCGACTTGAAATACAGCAGCGACAATGCCTTCGGATCGGACTGGTACTCCGGCTTGAGCTCCAGCAGGACCTTATATTCGTTGATCGAGGCGTAAATGGTGGAGACCCAGCGCGGGCCGTAGGCATCATACAGCGCGTTTTCGATCTGGTCTGCGTTCACTTGCAGGGCGGCTGCCTTGTCCCGGTCGAAGCTGACGTTCACCTGCGGGGTCCGGATCTGCAGATCGCTGGTGACGTCCTGCATGCCCGGCATTTGGGCCACCTCGTTCTGCAGCTTCTCGGCGGCGGCGTAGAGCTCCGCTTTGTCGGGAGCATGCAGCGAAAGCTGGTAGGGGCTTTTCGTCACCTGGCCGCTGAGCTGGATGGTCGGAGGATTCTGGATGTATACCCGCATTCCGGGGAAAGCACTCACCTTCGGGCGCAGCCCCTCGATCACGTCGTTTACCAGTAACTTCCGCTCGGAGCGGGGCTTCAGGTGGACGACCAGCTCCCCGAAGTTCGGCCCGCCCAAGGTGGCGGACGCGGCGCCGCCTATGCTTGACACCAGAGACTCCACGTTGGGATCCTGGCGGAACACCTCGGTGATAGCCTTCTGATATTCCACCATCTGGTAATAGGACGTCCCCTGCGCGGCCTCGGTCACGGCCACCAACTGGTCGGTATCCTGATCGGGAATGAAGCCCTTGGGGATCTTGACGAACATCCAACCGGTCGCTACCAGCACCGCCACGAACGTGGCCATCGTGGCGCCGCGATGGCGGAGCGCCCATTGCAGGGAGCCATCGTAAACCCGGAGCATGCCCTCGAAAAACCGCTCCGTCACCTGGTAGAACCAGGAGCGTTGCTGCTCGTCCGGCGGCCGCAGGAACCGGCTGCAAAGCATCGGCGTAAGGGTGACCGAGACCACGCCGGAAATGAGAATGGCCACGCAGATGGTGACCGCAAACTCCTTGAACAGCCGCCCCAGAACGCCGCCCAGGAACAGCACCGGAATGAAAACGGCGGCCAGCGACAAGGTCATCGAAACGATGGTGAAGCCGATCTCTCGGGAGCCTTGGACCGCGGCCAGCATCGGTTCCTCGCCCATCTCCATGTGCCGGACGATGTTCTCCAGCATCACGATGGCGTCGTCCACTACGAAACCGATGGAGAGGATCAGCGCCATCATCGACAGGTTGTCGAGGCTGTAATCCAGCAGATACATCACGGCGAAGGTGCCGATGATGGAAAACGGCAGGGCCAGGCTGGGAATCACCGTCGCCGACACATTGCGCAGGAACAAAAAGATCACCAGGACCACCAGGCCCAGGGTCATGGCCATGGTGAACTGCACGTCGTGGTAGGACTCCCGGATGGTGTCGGAGCGGTCATAGAGGATATCCATGTGGACCGAGGGCGGCAGCTCCGCTTCGAATATCGGCAACAGGCGCTTGATGCCGTCGGTCACCGCAATGGTGTTCGTTCCCGGCTGGCGCTGCACCGCCAGCACGACGGAGCGCTGGCTGCCCTGCGCCGTGGAGAACCAGGAGGCGCTCTTATCGTCCTCGACGCTGTCGATGATCTTGCCCAGCTCCTCCAGGCGCACCGGCGAGCCGTTGCGATAGGCCACCACCAGCGGCCGGAAGGCGGCGGCGCTCATGAGCTGGCCGGTCGCCTGCAGCGTGAAGGCCCGCTGCGGCCCGATGATCGCGCCGGTGGGCAAGTTTACGTTCCAGTTCTTCAGCGCCGTCTCGACCTCGTTGATCCCGATCTGGCGGGAGGCCAGCGCGTGCGGGTCCATCTGGACGTGCACGGCGTACTTCTGCGCGCCCAGCACCTGCACCTGCGCCACGCCGGTGACCATCGAGATGCGCTGGGCGATGCGGGTTTCGGCATATTCATCCAGGGTCCACAGCGGCAGCGCCGAGGAGGTCAGGGCGAGGTAAAGGATGGGCTGGTCGGCCGGATTGACCTTGGTAAAGGTCGGCGGGATCGGCATGCCGGGCGGCAGCAGCCGCGACGCCTGCGTGATGGCTGCCTGCACATCCACCGCCGCGCCGTCCAGGCTCCGGTTCAGCTCGAATTCCAGGGTAACCTGCGTCGACCCCAGCGAGTTGACCGAGGTTATGGAGTTCAGCCCGGCGATCGTCGAGAACTGGTTCTCGAGCGGCGTGGCCACGGCGGAGGCCATTGTCTCGGGGCTCGCTCCCGGAAGGCTGGCAGTCACCAGCAGCGTGGGGAAATCCACGTTGGGAAGGTCGCTGACCGCCAGCGACCGATAAGCCACCAGCCCGAACAAGGCGATGGCCGCCATCAGAAGGCTGGTTGCAATCGGCCGTTCAATGAAGGTGGTCGAGATGTTCGTCATGCGATTTTCGCAGATCAATAAATCAACGAATGACCAATGCTAGTCTCCCTTAGCCGGGGCGGGCGCCAGAGCCGGCTCCTTGGGGGCCTTTCGGGGCGCCCCCTGGAGTGCCCCCTGGGGCCGCCGGCCCTTCCACGCGTTCCAGCCCTCCACTATGGCAGCCATGTAGGTGTAAACGACCGGGGTCAAATAAAGCGTGACCAACTGGGAGAACAGCAGGCCGCCCACCACGGCGAGTCCCAGCGGCCGCCTCGCCTCGCCTCCGGAGCCGTAACCCAGCGAAATCGGCAGCGCTCCCAGCAGCGCCGACATCGTGGTCATCATGATGGGCCGGAACCGGATCAGGCAGCCCTCGTAGATCGCCTGGGGCGGGCTCTTACCGTCTTTCCGCTCGGCATCCAGGGCGCAATCGATCTGCATGATCGCGTTCTTCTTCACGATGCCGACCAGCATCATCAACCCGACGAAGGCGTAAATGTTCAGATCCACCTTGAACAACAGCAGCGTCAGCAGTGCGCCGAAGCCGGCCGAAGGCAGACCCGAGAGAATCGTGATGGGATGCACGTAGCTTTCGTACAGCACCCCCAGCACGATGTAAACGACCGCAATGGCGACGGCCAGCAGCATGCCCAGGTTCTTCAGCGAGTCCTGAAACACCTTCGCCGTCCCCTGGAAGCTCGTGGTAACCGTGTCCGGCAGGATTCTGGCGGCCAGTTCCTCAATCTGCGACACCGCATCGCCCAGAGCCACGCCGGGCTTCATGTTGAAGGAGACGGTGACCGAAGGGAGTTGTCCCGAGTGGTTCACCGACAGCGGCCCCACGTCGGTCGACATGTTGGCGAAAGCGTTGAGCGGCACCAGGCGGCCGTCCGACGATTTGAAGTAGAGCCAGGAAATGGCGTTCGGGCTGGCCTGGTATTGCGGCAGCAGCTCGAGCAAGACGCGGTACTGGGCGATGGGCGCATAAATGGTCGAGCTCCAGCGGGGGCCGAAGCCGCTGTAGAGCGCGGCTTCGATCTGCGCCACGTTGAGCTGCAAGGAGGCCGCTCTGTCCCGGTCGATGTCGATATTCAACCGCGGGTTCTTGATCTGCAAGTCCGAGGTGACGTCCTGCAGGGTCGGCAAGCGGGCCATCTCCCGCTCCAGCTTCGTCGACTGCGCGTAAAGCTCGGCCGTATCCGGACCTTGCACCGTGAACTGATACTGGCTCTTGGACATCCGGCCGCCGATCCGGATCGACGACGGCGCCGTCATGAAAACGCGCATGCCCGGGAAACCCGCCAGTTTCGGCCGCAGCTCCTCGATGATCTGAGTCACGTGAAGGGCGCGCTGTTTCCGGGGCTTCAACTGCACGAACATCCGGCCGGTATTGGTGCTGCTCTGGAAAGAGCCGCCGGCGCTCGCCATGAAGCTTTCGACATTCGGATCGCGGCGCAGGATGTCGCTGATCTTGTCCTGATACTTGATCAATTGGTAGTACGAGGTCCCCTGCTCCGCCTCCGTGTTCACGTACAACTGATCGGTGTCCTGCTCGGGGATGAAACCTTTGGGGATCTTCACAAACAGGTAGCCGGTGGCCACCAGCACGACCGCAAAGGCCCCCATCATCACGGGGCGGTGCCGCAGCACCCACCGCAGGCTCCCGTCGTAGACGTGCAGCATCCCGTCAAAGAATCGTTCCGTCGTCCGGTAGAAGCGGCTCTGCCGGCTGTCGCCACCCCGGTGCAGAAACCGGCTGCACAACATGGGCGTGAGCGTCACCGAAACGGCCCCGGAGATCAGAATCGCGACGCAGATCGTCACCGCAAATTCCCGGAACAGGCGGCCCAAAACCCCACCCATGAACAGGACCGGAATGAAGACCGCCGCCAGCGACAGGGTCATGGAGACGATCGTGAAGCCGATTTCCTTTGAGCCGGCGAACGCCGCCTGCATGGCGCTCTCGCCTCGTTCCACGTGCCGGACGACGCATTCCAGCATCACGATGGCGTCGTCCACCACGAAGCCCACGCAAAGGATGAGCGCCATCAGGGACAGATTGTCCAGGCTGTAGTCGAGCATGTACATCACGGCGAACGTTCCCACGATCGAGAACGGCAGCGCCATGCTGGGAATCAGGGTGGCGGAGGTGTTCCGTAGGAACAGAAAGATCACCAGGATTACCAGGCCCATGGTCACAGCCATGGTGAACTGGATGTCGTGGAAGGCATCGCGAATGTTCTTCGAGCGGTCGCCGCGGACGAAGAGCTGCACCGACGGAGGCAGCAGCGCCTGAAACTCCGGGATCAGTTTCTTAATGTTGTCGGTCACGTCGATGGTATTGCTCCCCGGCTGGCGCATGATGATCAGGTTGACCGCCATCTGGCCGCCTTCCGAGGTGTAGGTCCAGGAGCCTTGTTTGTTGTCCTCGACGCTGTCAATCACGCTGGCGATCTGTTCCAGCCGCACGGGCGCCCCATGGCGGTAAGCCACCACCAGCGGGCGGTACGCCGCGGCGTTGCGGAGCTGGCCGTCGGCCAGCACATTGAAGGACTGCGTCGGCCCATACAGCGTCCCGGTGGGCAGGTTGACGTTCCAGCCGCGGATGGCGGCGTCCACTTCGTTGATGCCGATCTGCCGCGCCGCCATCTTGTTGGGGTCCACCTGGACGCGCACCGCATATTTCTGCGATCCAAACACCTGCACCTGGGCCACGCCGCTGATCATCGAGAGCCGCTGGGCGAATCGGGTTTCAGCCCATTCATCCAGCTCCCAGGGCGGCATGGTCGCCGAAGTGAGGCCCAACATCATGATCGGGAAATCCGACGGGTTGGATTTGCGGAAGGAGGGCGGAGCCGGCATGCCCGGCGGCAGCAGAGGCAGCACCTCCGCGATCGCCGTCTGCACATCCACCGCCGCGCTGTCGATGTTACGGCTGAGATCAAACTGCAGCGTGACCGACGTGTTGCCGGTGGCGTTGGACGAAACCATCGAGTCCAGCCCCGAGATGGTGGTGAACTGCCGCTCCAGCGGCGTCGCCACCGCCGACGCCATCGTGTCCGGGTTCGCCCCCGGCAACTGGGCCGAAACCACCAGCGTCGGGAAGTCCACATTCGGCAGATCGGCCACCGGCAAAGCGCGATAAGCCAGCACGCCGAACAGAGCCACCGCAAACATCAGAAGGCTGGTAGCAATGGGACGCCGGATGAAGGTCTCGGAGATATTCACGCCAAGAACCCCAAGATCGAAACCGCAGATGAACGCAGATAAACACGGATAAAACAAACCCGGCTTTCGGATCTGTGTTTATCTGTGTTCATCTGTGGTTCCTTCGTCTACGCGCCCTTGGCGCGGCGGGCCTTTTGCTCGCCGGATCGGATCTGCACCCGCATGCCGGGGGCCAGGCGGAGTTGGCCTTCGATTACAACCATCTCGCCAGTCTGCAAACCCTTGTTCACAACCATCTCCTGCTCAACCTGCGATCCGGTCACAATGGGGCGGGATTCGACCGTCCGATCCTGCTTGACCACGTACACAAACGGCCCTTCCTGGCCCGCCTGGACGGCCTGACTCGGAACCACCAGCGCGTTCGGCTGGGTCGTCAGCCGCAGTACGACCCGGACAAACTGCCCTGGCCAGAGCTTGAGGTCGGAATTCTCGAAGGTTGCCTTCAGCTTGATCGTTCCCGTCGCCGGATCGACCGTGTTATCGACGGAGGTCAGCGACCCGGTCTCCCGGTCCGAAGTTCCATCCTGGGGGATCGCCACCACGCGCAGTTGGCCTCCCGCCATATACCGCTTGATGGGGGGTAGCTGATCCTCCGGCACCGCAAAGGTCACGAAGATCGGCTGCACCTGATTGATCATCACCAGGTCTTGGGTGTTCGCGGCGACCAGGTTGCCCTCTTTGACGACCAGATACCCGGTGCGTCCGTCGATCGGCGAGCGGATGGTGGTATAGCCGAGCTGGACCCTCACGGTGGCTACGGCCGCTTGGCTCGCCCCGATCGCCGATTCGGCGCTCCGCACGGCCGCGCGGTCGGCGTTGACGCCTTCCGAGACCGCGTCGGCGTTGGCTTGCATCTGCTCCGCCTGGTCCTTGGAAACGATGCCCGCCTCGAACAGGCTGGCGTATCGAGCCGCCTGCGATTTTGCGTACTTTTCCTGTGCGCTGTCGCGCTTCAGGTTAGCCTGTGCCTGTCCCAGTTGCGCCCGATCCCGTTCTACATTGGCCTCCGCCTGGCTGAGCTGCGCTTCAAACGGTCGGGGATCGATGTTGAATAGCAGGTCTCCCTTTTTGACGTACTCCGCTTCGTGGAAGTTGACTTTGATCAGTGGCCCGGTCACCTGGGGCCGGATGCTCACCGTAGAGAGCGCTTCCGCATTGCCGATCACTTGAATCTCCAGCGGCACGTCTTTCTGGGTGACGGTGGCGACCGTCACCGGAACCCCATCGCCTTTCTTGGAGGGGGGCGGCGAGCCCTTGGTCGTACACCCCGCCGCCATCAAAGCGAACGCCGCCAGGCACGCGCCTCCGGCTCGCCTTGGTCCAGATTGGAGAATTCGCTTTGCCGACGTCCCGGGTCTCACGGTCGGATCTCCCATGCAAAAGACACAGTTCTAACTTACCCTCCCCAGGAGGGCGTTCCACGTCGATTACAAGTTACCATTCCCGGGCCTGGCGCCGCACTTTTCCGAGGGGGATTTTTGCGGCTTGCACGGACCCAGCACCCGCTTTCAGTATAGTGCCTTACGAGAAAAGGCGCGAGTGGCAGAGTTAGAATCTCAGTGCTAAGCGCCGCCCCATAACCTGGTCCCTGCTGTTGCTGGTTTCAGCCGGCCGGCTGGCAGGGGCCGGGGCCGACCTCGTCCTTCACAACGGCAAGATCTTGTCGGTCGATTCCCGATTCGGGATCCACCAAGCGGCTGCGATCCGCGGCGGCAAGATCGCGCGGGTGGGGAGCAGCCGGGACGTACTGGCCGCCGAGCGCGGGCCGCAGACCCAGGTTATAGACCTCCACGGCCGCACGGTCTTACCCGGGCTGATCGACAGCCACGTGCACGCCATCGAGGCCGCCTTGAGCGAGCTCCGCGGCCCGTTGCCCCCGCCTCGACTCCTTTGCCGCCGTGCAGGCCTTTATCCCCGAGCAGGCCCGCAACACGCCCCAGGGCCAGTGGATCGTGGTGCCGCGGACCTTCCCCACGCGCCTGAAAGACTCCTGTATCCGGAAGAGCGGGTCAGCCGCGAGGAAGCGCTCAAGATGCACACCATCTGGCCGGCCTATTTGCAGTTTGCCGAGAAGGCGAAGGGCTCGATCGAGCCGGGAAAACTGGCCGATCTGGTCGTGATCGACCGGGACTATCTGACCTGCCCCGAGGACCAGATCAAGGACATCCAGCCGGTGATGACCATCCTGGACGGCAAGATTGTTTACCGGAAGAACTGAGCGTATTCAATCCGCCGGAAACTTCCAGATGCGCAAAGCATTCTTGCCGAGCAGCAGCTCTCGATCGTCCGCCGTGTAGAAATCGAGGACCTGATCGACAAACTCCAGTTCCTTGTCCATGGGAAGCTCCCAGCGCGGCCGGGGATACCCGGTGCCCCATATCAGTTGCTTCCCCCCGAACTCTTCGTAGACGGCCTTGAAGAACGGGTAAGTGTCGCGATACGGATACGCCTTGGTCAGCGAAAGCTCGTAAGGTTCTGAGGCGCTGATCCACACCTGCGGAAACCGCTTCAGTGGAAACATCCTGCGGAATTCGGACCAGGGATCGGGCTGGCGAAGGTCGGGCTTGCCGAGGTGGTCGACCACGATCTTCACGCCCGGGAAGCGGCCGGCCATGTCTTCGAGCATGGGCATCTGATGCGGCAGAATATAGAAGTTGAAAACAGCGCCCAGCTTTTCGGCCTCCTGCCAGAGCGGGTAATGCTCTTTGGAATTCAGCCAGGTGGACTTGGGGTGGTAGAGCGGACTGAGCCGCATGCCCTGAAACCCGTGCTCCTTCACCCAGTACCGCAGCCGCTCGGCCACCTTCGGGTCTTCCGGATCGATCAATCCGTGGGCCACAAACAGCTTCGGATAGCGGTGCAGGGAGTAGCTGATGTAGGAGTTGTCCCAGCCGAAGTATCGCGGGTTGACGAGCACGGTGTACTTCAGCCCGAAGTCGCGCATCTGCTCGACCTGGTTCTCGATCGGCGCGGCCATAGCGACTTTGAGATTGGGGCGCTCCGGGTGATGGAAGGGAAACTTCGGGTCAAGGGTCCAGACTTCCAGGTGAGTATCGATGACCAGCCGCTGCTTCTTGACGGCCAGCGCCCCGGCTGCCTGTGCGAGGAACTGTCTTCTGTTCATGTGGGATAAGCCTCCGGTTTGTCTATTCTACTCGCCAGTTCACCCGGCTCGCGCTCCTGAGCGGCGAGGGACGCGGCCAGAAGGAGAGAGGCAGCCAGGAGCCTCATAGATCAAATCGGCGGGCTGTCCTGAGCCTCGAAGACCTCGGTTTCTTCCTTCTGCCACTCCGAGCCGAGGCGGCTGTGGATCAGCCGGACACAGCGGTTCCAGCGCAGGATGGAGTCGTCGTTGCCCGCCGGGCGGATCTTCTCGGCCTCCTCGAAGTAGTGCATCGCCCGTTCGAACAGCACCAGGATCGTGTGGGGCGGCCGGCCCGCCTGGAGCTGCGCCTTCGCCCACCGCTCGTGAACCAAGCCGGTGTAGTAGAGCCGCTCGTAAGGATCGCTGAGGCTTTGGAGGATGTTCTTCGCTTCACCCCACCGGTCTGCGAGGGCGCCGGTGAACTGGTCGGTGATGGCCAAGCCCAACACCCGCTTGGCCATCTGGTGTTCCGGCTCGATAGCCAGGATGTCGTGACAGATCGACTCGGCCTCTTCCGGTTCGTGCAGCAGGCGATACAGCTCCGCCTTGGAGATGGCCTCGGCGATGCCGTCCGGGGAAATCGACTTCAATTGGAATTCCACACAGCCTCCTACCAGGGGCCGACGGCTAGGCGATGTTCCACAGCAGATAGCCCGCCACGACCGTTCCGAGAACGGCTCCCCCATAGCAGAAAGAGTTGATCAGCTCGTTCAGATGCTTGATCTGGAGACCATCGTACAGCGTGTAACGGAATCGATGGGCCCAGTGGAAAAGCGGGAGAGAGCAGAGAATAAACAGATAAATCCGCGTCGCCGGAAGCCGGACCAAAGCGAGCACCTTCTGATAGCCGGGAGGGTCGAGCCATCCGAGCGGGAACGCGACCCCAAACAGGAACAGATGGACCGGCATCAGGAGCGCGGCCACCACGCCCCCCGCGCTGAACAACAACCAGAGAAAAGGCTCGATCGGTTTCTTGGCCATCTACCCTCCCAGAAGCAGCCAGGCGACCACACCCGATACAGCCAGCCAGGCCAGGTAATTGGGCCCGGCGATCAGAATGTCGGGAAGCCGCTTGCCGCGCACGCGGATCACCATCGCTCGAGGCGCCAGACTGAACCAGGTGACGGCATGAAAAAGCACGAACAGGAAACTGACGACGTCCAGCGCGAGGACGGGCGGCTTCCGCAACCACTGCTGGAATTCCGCGTAGGCGTCCGGTCCCTGGACCACGGATCGTACTTGCAGCAGGGTAATCACCACTAACCAGGCGACAAAAACGCTGCTGATCTCCCGCAAGATGAATTTGAGGTAGGACGGCTGCAAGAGCCACCAGTAGGTGGAAACGCGAGGCCGGTACGTCTTCACTTTGCCCCCCACGGCATCAGCACGGATTTGAACCGCTCGATGGCCGCCGTTAACTTGTACTGCTGTATCGCCCCGGCCGGGTCGACGTGCTTGGGGCACACCTTGGTGCATTCTCCGACAAACGTGCAGCCCCAAATCGCCTCGTGCTGGGAGAGGATATCCATCCGCTCGCCGCTCCCCTGGTCCCGGGAATCCAGGTTGTAGCGTTGCGCCAAGGCTATGGCCGCGGGGCCGGAGAACAGCGGGTCGAGCCCGTAGACGGGACAGGCGGCGTAGCACAGCATGCAGTTGATGCACATGCTGAATTGCTTGTAGCTGTCCGCCTGCTCCGGAGTCTGGAGAAATTCGCCTTCCGACAGGGGTTTCTCGTCCTCCCGGATGATCCATGGTTTCATCTTCTTCAGCTTGACCAGGAAGTCCGTGATTTCCACGACCAGGTCCCGGACGACGGGGAAATATCGAAGCGGCTCGACGCGAACCGGGCCCGGCGCGTAATCGGTGAGAAACGTGGCGCAGGTCAGCTTGGGCACTCCATCCACCATCATCCCGCAGCTTCCGCAGATTCCCATCCGGCAGGACCAGCGAAACGAGAGCGACCCGTCCACCTGGTCTTTGATGTAGTTCAAGGCGTCGAGAATCACCCAATCCTTTCGAAAAGGCGTCTCGAAACGTTGCAAAGTGGGTTTCTCGTCCCGTTCCGGGCAATATCGCGAAACTTCCAGAATGATGGTATCCGCCATTTGTGCCTACCTTCCGTAAACCCGCTCTCCGGGCGGCCAACGCGTGATATTCACCGGCAAGTACTCGATTCGGGACGAGCCGTCGCTGTTCCGGTGTATGAGCGAATGGGCCAGGAATTTTCCATCGTCTCGCGCCGGAAAATCGGTGCGCTGGTGAGCCCCCCGGGATTCGGTCCGGTGCAGAGCGCACTGCACCATCGTTTCGGCCACGTCCAGCATGAAGGAGAGTTCGATAGCGGCCATCAATTCCGTGTTGAAGGTGCGGCTGTGGTCGTCCATAGCGACGCCTCGAAAGCGCTCCTGTAACTCCCGCAGCTTCTGAGCCGACTCGGCAAGTGAGCTTCCCGTCCGGTAGATGCCGGCGCCGTTCTCCATGGTCTTCTGCATTTCCTCCCGGATGGTCGAGATGCGCTCCCGGCCTCCCGTCTTGCGGAGAAACCCCTCCTCCAGTCTTTTCTGCTCATCCATGGCCTGCGTCAGAACCGAGCCCCCGAGCGCTCCCTGCTCCGCTGCAAAGGCAGCGGCAGCCCGGCCGGCCCGCGCGCCGAATACCAGCAGCTCGGGCAGCGAATTGGAACCCAGGCGGTTCGCTCCGTTGATGCTGACACAGGCAACCTCGCCCGCCGCATACAGCCCTGGGAGCGGCGTCGCCCCGTTGATGTCAGTGTGCACTCCGCCCATCATGTAGTGGGCTACGGGTCTCACCGGAATCATCTCTTTGATCGGATCAATGTTCTGGTACTTGAGGCACAGCTCGCGAACAAAGGGGAGCTTGGTGTTGATCACCTTCTCCCCCAGGTGCCGCAGATCCAGGTGGACCACCGGCCCATACGGTCCTGGGATAGTGCGGCCTTTCTCCTGCTCTTTCACGAATGCCTGAGACAATCGGTCGCGAGGACCCAGTTCCATGGAACGCAGGACCGGCTGGGGCTGCGGCCGGCCGAGGTTATAGTCTTGCAGATATCGATACCCATCCTTGTTGAGAAGGTGGCCGCCCTCGGAGCGCGCCGCCTCGGTGATCAGGATGCCGGTAAACGGCAGGCCGGTGGGATGGTACTGGATGAACTCCATATCCTTCAACGGGGCGCCCGCGCCGTACGCCAGGGCCATGCCGTCGCCGTTCTTGATGTTGGCGTTGGTGGTGAAGGGGAAGACCTTGCCACAGCCACCCGTGCAAAGGATCACCGCCTTGGCCAGGATGACCTGGATATTTCCGGAGGCGAGCTCGATGGCCACCACCCCCTGAACCCGGCCATCGTCAACCAGCAGTCTGGTAACAAACGACTCGTCATACCGGGTGATGGAGTCGTATTTGAGCGAGGTCTGGAACAGAGCGTGAAGCAGGTGGAAGCCCGTCTTATCGGCGGCGAACCAGGTTCGCTCCTTTTTCATGCCGCCGAAAGGCCGGACGGCGATGTGGCCGTCTGGCTCCCGGCTCCAGGGGCAGCCCCAGTGCTCCAGCCGCAACAACTCCTGCGGGGCTTCCCTGACAAAGACCTCCACGGCATCCTGATCGCACAGCCAGTCGCCCCCGGAGATGGTGTCGTAGGCGTGGTCGTCCAGGCTGTCCCCCGGCCGCGCGACCCCGGCAGCTCCCCCTTCGGCAGACACCGTGTGGCTGCGCATGGGGTAGACCTTGGAGGCCACGGCCACGCTGAGTTTGGGATTGACTTCAGCGGCGGCAATGGCGGCCCGCAGACCGGCGCCCCCGCCGCCAACCAGCAGAACATCGTGGGATGAGACTTCCATGGTTTCCTGAGGCCGGCCCGTATTGCCGGGCACAAGCCAGTAGTAAAGCACGGGTGCATAGGGAATCGCAACCGGTGGTTTCGGCGGGGCATTGCGTTGCCGCTCTCAGTTGGCGGGACCGCTGTCGGGGAGGGCGTTTATCGTCCCCATCGGGGCGAGCCCTCCCCCTGACGTGGAGGCATTTGCGGAGTAGAATGAATCTAGATCGTTCGGACCTCGCTTACGGAGGCACAAGACCCCCATGGCAATAAGGCAGCCGCGTCTCGGTAAAGAAGAACACGCCCGGCGGGGTACAGCGATCTATGAACAGCAGGTACGTCCTCAAGTGGAGGCACGCGACCACGGCAAGATTGTCGCCATCGACGTGGAGACCGGCGCGTTCGAAGTGGGTGAGGATACGCTGACAGCTTCGGAACGCCTATTGACTCGCTGTCCGGACGCTCAGATTTGGTGTGTCCGGATCGGCCACCGTGGTGTGCACCGTTTCGGTCTGCGCCCCAGGGCGGCGGGCGAGAAATGATCAGGGGTGTTGTGAATGCCGATCGAGAAGCGAGGATTCGGCTTGCCGTTGTTGGTCCCAGTGGGCAACAGCAAGAGATCGAGGCGATCATTGACACCGGATTTACCGGTTTCTTGACCTTGCCGACGGTGCTCGTCGCGGGACTAGGACTTTCGTGGCTCTGTCGCCAGCCGGGCATTCTTGCTAACGGCAGCGTAGATTCTTTCGACGTGTACGTCGCCACGGTAGTGTGGGACGGTCAGTTTCGCACCGTGGAAGTCGATGCTGCCGATGCCGATCCGTTGGCGGGTATGAGCCTACTGGATCGTCATTCCCTGCTGATCGACGTCGTAAGGGGCGGTATTGTGACTATTACTGCATTACCCTAACTCAGCCTGGCAGCGCTGCAGCCGACGCCCGCCAAGAGCGCGGGTGCGCCTGAGCGCCTGAGTCGTTACGCGGACCCACACCAGCGTCCGGCCGGCACAGGCGCTTCTCGCAGCCTATCGGATCGGGCTCGCTACGGTCGATTGGAAGCCGTGCGCCTTCAGGGCTTCGATCGCGGCGGCCCGACCGCCGGCGGCAACCCAGAGGAACACCACCCCGTCCACGCCGGCGCTCTCGTTCCCCTCGGGCGCCTCCACACGGAGCACTCCGAAACGCCCCTGGGAAGGAGTGAACGGCCCGGCCTTCTTTGGGGCTCCGCGAAGCTTGCGGGCCTTGATGACGTCGTGCCTGGCGCCACGCGCCACGGCCTTTTCCTGGTTTTCGTGGCCGAGCGAGGCCAGCCGGGCTGCCGCCGGGACCGCGAGTTCCCCCGCATCGACGAGGGCGATGAGCCTATCGCATGTTTAACTTTTTTGGACCTCCATGGTCGGCAAGCCATTGAAAACATTAGAGTGGACTTCTATTTTGGAGAATTTGTAGTGACACACTTTTCCGCGAAATCCCCATAATTCCTA
>JBGOUJ010000080.1:0-18722 GCA_041477005.1 Terriglobia bacterium
TAATCCCCTGCCGGAAGATCGATTGCGCCAGGACCGTGGCGGTGGTGGTGCCGTCACCGGCCACGTCACTGGTCTTCGATGCCACCTCGCGCACCATCTGCGCGCCCAGATTTTCCATCGGGTCTTTCAGATCGATTTCCTTCGCCACCGTCACGCCGTCCTTGGTGATGGTCGGCGAGCCGAACTTCTTCTCGAGCACGACGTTGCGGCCCTTGGGGCCCAAAGTAATCTTGACTGCGTCGGCCAGAGCATTTACGCCGCGCAGGATCGAGTGGCGCGATTCCTCGCCCAGGATTATTCTTTTTGCCATAAAGTTTGTCCCTCCTACTTTTTGCCTTTCTTGTCGGATTTTCCGTTCTTGTCGAGGATGCCGAGAATCTCGTCCTCGCGCACAATCAGGAACTCCTCGCCTTCCACCTTGATCTCGTTGCCCCCGTACTTCGCGAACAGCACCCGGTCACCCGGCTTGACTTCGAGAGCCACCCGGAGACCGCTGTCGAGCACCTTGCCGTTGCCGCACGCCATGGCTTCACCCTCTTGCGGTTTCTCCTTGGCGCTGTCGGGAATGATGATACCCCCACGAATGGTCTCCGCCTCTTCGATGCGGCGGACCAGAACACGGTCATGCAGAGGTCGAAATTTCATGTCCATCTCCTTTCTATTTGCCAGTTCGATGTATCCCTGAAAACTCAAGCGAATCAGGCCACCCCGGGGCGACCCAGCGCCTTTCGCAATTTTCGAGTGCGCTTTCGCCGGAGAATCTTGCGCCGGCGTTCCCGGCCAAACCTGGCCTTGTCACCATTTCTTTCCGACACAGTTCCCCTCCATCGTGAAGCCTAAGAAGCGCTCAAGGGTGAAAGCTCGCTTTGTTCGCCAGCCGGGCCTTCTCTTGCTGGACGTGAGTCTCCTCTTCGTGCTTCTTCTGACGTTCGATTTCTCTCTGGGGAGCCTCTTCGGTGTCCAGCCGGAGCGCCTCGGTGACAGCCGCTCGGGCCAGGGTATCCAGCCGTTTCGAAAACCCGACCATTCCAAAACTGGGCTGGTAGGAGGAACGGACGAGGTTGAACGAGTACTGCGAGTCTTCCCACCGCGCTATGGTCTTCACGCTTTCGTTATAGATCGCAGGGAACATGATCTCCTCAGCAGGCCTCGTGGCAGTTCCGTAGCTGGCCGAAATAGCTCCGATCATGTCCTCAGTTGTCAGCCCTTCAGTCTTGTAGCGATCGTAATTGACCACCATTCGAAAAAGCTCGCCGTTGTAAAAGCTGAACAGGACTTCCTTCACGGAGTCTGCATCGAGGGAAGAACCAGGAAAGCGCTGGGGCTGCCACGACAGCTCTTGAATTATAGCCGGACGTTGATGGATCATTTTCGCCGCGGACGGCTCCATCCCTGCCTGTTTCGCTACCGCGAGCAGGCTCGTTCCAAATGGAAACTCCCGGTACCGGGAAAGATCGTGCGCATAGATCACGGGCGCCCAAGCCGGGTCAACTCGGAGCGAAAGAAGGTTGAGAGGGTGTTGGGGTCGCAGTCCCAGTTCTTGGATCACCGGCCGCGACGGAAGGATCACGCTTACCTCAGATGGCTTGACCTCTTGCGCACAAATCAAGGGCGCCGCGGACAGCACGGCCCCAAGAATCGAAGCTACGAGGCTGCGAGCACTGGTCATAAGGGGTCTCCTCCTTAAAGGACTTGAATCGGGCTCACTTTCTAGCTGCAAGCGTTCCGGCAGAAGAGCGCCCGTCCTTGATCAGGATGGCGTCCATGTTGATTGGAAACACTACGAACAAACCGCCAACCTCCTCGGTTGTGGTGGTGGCTAAGAGGGGGGGTGCGCAGATCACCTGCCCTTAGTTCAGATGATTCGCAGAGTGGGCGGAAGCGCTCAGTCGTTAACCAGTATAGGTTAACTCCCCTTTACTTGTCAAGGAAAATATGCGATACTACGCCAAGTGGCTTAATCGGCAAGGGTTAAGTAGAACCGGAAAGGAGACCCCGTGGATGTTCCTCTAGTAATCCGGCACCGCCTGAAGGAATTGGGGTTTGAGCAGAAGGACCTGGCCGCCGCCGCCCAAGTTACCGAGTCCTACATTTCACAGTTGCTGGCCAGGAAAAAGGCTCCTCCGGCGCCTAACCGGACAGATATCTACGACAAGATCGGAGAATTCTTAAGACTCCCGAGCGGTGAACTTTCGAGGCTGGCTGACCTCCAGCGCAAAGAGGACTTGAAGAAAAAAGTGGCGGACCCGCCAAAGCCCTTGTTTAAAGAGTTTCGAGAGCTGATTCTCCGCAAGTGCGAACCGGGCAAACGCAAACAAATACGCGGAATTTTCGAGAAGGATCCCTTCGGCGAACTCGAACGCCTCGTCACGCAGAAGCTATTGGACGTGGCCAAGAGAGTTGCCAAAGAGGAACTGGAAAGTGAAAACTGGCTCCGCCTGGTGGCTCGACTCAGCGACCGCAGCTATGAGCAGATGCGGGTCATGATTCTCGATTTTCTGGATACAGACGTCTTCAACGTGTCTGTTGAAAACTGCGTCTCTTTCCTGGCCCCCCTGATCGAGTCCTGGGACATCGACCTCGAGACCTTTGGCGTGGAAATTGTCCTGAACCGCAGGCTGACTCTGGGGCACCTGAAGAGATTTGAGTTCGTCGAACGGGAACCGGAGCGGCCCTGCGACGTAGAACCAGGCCTGGAGGGGTTCCTCAAGAATTCTTCGCTCAGCGGCGATGCCACCGACGAGGAAATCGAGTTTCTGAAGGGGCTGAGGTTCAAAGAAAGGCGGCCGGCTCCGCTTTATTATTACCGGGAGCTGCAAAACCTCAGGGACCCTCTTCATTTCCCCACTGTAGGGCAACCGAAAGAATTACATTGACCGAAGAAGTGCAAGTCAATTTTGATCTAGAGCGCGGCGACAAGGGACCCAAGGCCGCCAACGTTCGTGTGCGCCGAGAGCAATTGCTTTCCTGAGCGCCCCAAAAAGTGAGGCACCCATGCAACTGCAATACATTGGTTTCGAGCAGGTGAAGAACACGCGGGAATACATCTTTGACGGCACCAAGTACGGAGAACCAACCAAAGTGTTCGTGGTGAGCACGGACCTTGCCCTGTTTGTCAAACACCATGTAGGAATGCAGGAAGGGCCAGGCTTGTGTTGGCATAAGTTGACGAACGAATTGGGAGCCGTCGACTTGCCGCAGCAACCGTCGCTGCAGCACACGCTCACCGACCACGATATGCTCGCCTTTCTAGACCGCGTTCCCAAAACAAAAAGGCGCGGCTCCAGACCGCGCCTCCCCGGCGGGGCTCGGTGAGGCGCGTAATGGAGTGACCAACCAGAGGCCACCCGTGATCGGATCTCAGGTGATGTGGAGCCACCTCCGCCGGCCTGCCTGTATCGCGCAGGCTTTCCGGTAGTGGCGCTCATGAACCCTCGGCGATTCTCACCTCGACCGAGTGCTCCTGACGATCATCGACGAGGGGAATGTCCCCATCGTCTTGCTCGATGCCATCGACGGTGATGGTCGTACCGACGTTCGCGGCTCGCGTTCGCGTGACGGCGATGTGGTAGACCGTCTCTCGATAGCGGTAGTGCACCTTGAACGTGTCCCAGTCCGGAGCAAAGCACGGTCTAACGCGCAGTTTGTCCCGCTCCAGCGTCAGCCCCAACAGCGATTCCACGATCAGCCGGTGCATCCATCCGGCCGAACCCGTGTACCAGGTCCATCCCCCGCGGCCAATGTGCGGCGAGACCGCATAGACGTCCGCCGCCACTACGTACGGCTCTACCTTGTACACCGCAGTCGCCGCAAGGGATTTCGCATGGTTCACCGGGTTGATGAGGGCGAACAGCTCCCACGCGCGCCGGCTATCACCCAACGCGGCGAACGCCATCACCGCCCAGATCGCCCCATGAGTGTACTGTCCGCCATTCTCTCTCACACCCGGCACATATCCTTTTATGTAGCCGGGATTCAGATCCGATTTGTCAAATGGTGGATCCAGGAGCTGGATCAACCCATGATCCCGGCGAACCAGCCGTTGGTCCACCGCCTCCATTGCCCGGTGCGAGCGCTCGGGGCTACCCGCCCCGGATAGAACGGACCAGCTTTGCGCAACCGAATCGATCTGGCATTCAGCGTTGCTTGCCGATCCAAGCGGCGAGCCGTCATCGAAGTACGCGCGGCGGTACCACTCGCCATCCCAGCCGTTTTGCTCAATACTCCGACGAACTTGAATCGCCTCTTGCTTACAGCGTTCGGCAAACGGCACATCACCATGCGCACGTGCAACCTCGCTGAACAGTGTGAGCACCTCATAGAGGAAGAATCCCAGCCAGACGCTTTCGCCCTTGCCTCCTTCACCCACCATGTTCATGCCATCGTTCCAGTCGCCGGAGCCCATGAGCGGCAGGCCGTGCTCACCGAGTCGCAGACCCCGCAGAATCGCCCGGACACAGTGGTCGTATAAACTGGCCGCTTCCACAGACCGGCTGGGCAGATCGTAATACGAGTCCTCTTCTGCGCTTACCGGCCGGCCTTCGAGGAAGTGGATACTCTCATCCCACACTCCGGTATCGCCGGTGCTGAGGACGTAGCGGCAGGCCGCCAACGGCAACCAGAGGAAATCATCCGAACAATGTGTGCGCACGCCGCGGCCCAATGGGGGATGCCACCAATGCTGAACATCTCCTTCCCGGAACTGGCGGGCGGCGCAGAGCAGAAGGTGCTCTCGCAGGAGGTGCGGCTCGGAGTGGATGAGCGCCATTGCATCCTGCAGTTGGTCACGGAAGCCGAAGGCGCCGCCCGGCTGATAGTATCCGCTCCGCGCCCACAACCGGCAGGCCAGAGTCTGGTACATCAACCACCCGTTGGCCAGAACATTGAGGGACTGGTCGGGCGTCTCGACGTTGACTGCGCCGAGGGTGTGATTCCAGTACCGCCACACGGCTTCGAGCGCATCGCGGGCGGCAGCGGATCCCCGGAAGCGACTCGCCAAATTGCCGGCGTCATCGGCGTTTTGGCCGACGCCAAGCGTGAAGACAATCTCACGCTCTTCGCCGTCGGACAAGTCGAACGGAACCTGAATCGCGGCGCAAGGGTCCAAAGCCGCCCCGACCTTTCCGGACAGCCGGGATCGGGTCATGGCGGCCGGCCTCCGGAGCGTGCCGTTGCGCCCCAGGAATTCAGTCCGGTTGCCGCTTACGGTTCGACTCGCATCCTCCACGTTGAAGAAGCCGACGCGATCGGCAAACTCCACGTTATAGGAATTGCGAGCGAACATCGCGCCGCTGTTGGGGTCGATCTCCGTGACAACGTGCATTGCCGATTTCGGCCGCAGGTCGCCAAGGACCCATTCCGCGTATCCGGTCACGGAGAGCCTGCGGAATCGACCCGACTCGTTTCTCACTTTCAACACCGTGAATTTTATCGGCGCGTCCAACGCAACGTAAACCCAGACTTCCGTAGAAATGCCGCTTTCGGTGTGTTCGAAGACGCTGTAGCCGAACCCATGGCGGCTGACGTAAGGCGTGGCGCCGCGGCAGGGCAGCGGCATGGGAGACCAGAAGCGGCCGGTCTCTTCATCGCGGATATAGAAAGCCTCTCCGCTCAAATCGCTCACGGGGTCGTTGTACCAGGGGGTGAGACGGAATTCGTGGGCGTTCTCGCCCCAGGTGCAAGCAGCGCCACTCTCGGAAATTACCGTCCCGAAGTGGGGATTCGCCAACACGTTTGCCCATGGCGCCGGAGTCACTTGCTGGCGCGTCGTGGTGATGATGTACTCGCGCCCATCAGGAGTGAATCCGCCCAGCCCGTTGAAGAAGAGCAGATCGCGTCCGGGCGCCCTGACGGGCGCCGGGGGGTCTGCCTCGTGCGCCCGGCTGGGCGTAAACTGCGGGACTGCTATTTCCACCGGGCCGCGCCGATTCATCTGCTCCGGCAACGTTCCCCGGCTGTCGGTGAGGATGGCGCGGGCGACAGACTGGAGCAGGATCCGGTCCTCGTTCGATATCTGGTCGGCCGGTCTCACGAAAATAGCTCCCGGCCGGCCCTTCACGTCGGCTTCTATGCCCGCGGAGATCAGGCCCATGATCTGGTCCTGTAAAAGCTGCCGGTACCCGGCGCGATCTTCGTTCCAGATCACCAGGTCTACAACCAGTCCCTTCAGCCGCCAGTACGCGTGCGCCTGTACCATCTGGCGCACCAGCTCCATATTGGCCGCGTCTCCGATTTGCACCAGCACGATCGGCAAGTCACCGGAAATGGAGTAGCCCCACAGGCCGGATTGGCCGCGCCGATTGCTGATAATCACCGCCAGGTCGGCGCGCAGTGAGGCATTGGCGTAGATCACGGAACCGGCGAGACGTCCGTAGAGTTGCGCGTCGGCGTCCGTCGCATTGAGTTGCCTAAGGACCACCCGGCTATGGGTCCACGCCAGCTCGAACACGCGATCGGCCAGGCGCCGATCCTGGTATTTGTCGACCAGGCCGAGGCACGCCTCGCGACTCTCACCCACGCCGGAGACAATGTTGATGGTTGCTGATTCCTCGGGATCGAGCGTGACCTGATACCGGATCGCGACAATCGGATCGAGCACGGAGCCTTCGCCGCCGGAGAGCGCGGCGCCACTGCGCATGGCGTCCGGATCGGCGACGGTGTTGCCGCGGCCGATGAACCGCGTGCGGTCCGTTTCGTAGGAGACCTCTCCGATGTCCGCCCCGTGCACGGCCATCAGATGAAACATCCATGGCGCGTGCTCGTCTTGGGAGCGCGGCCGGCGGGTGCAAAGAATCGCCCGCTGCTGGCGCATGATCTCGGTCTGAACAAACAGGTTGCTGAACGCCGGGTGCAGCGCGTCCGCCGCGGCGGGCGCCAGAGCCACTTCGGCGTAACTGGTGACCTCGATCGCTCGGCGCGTTCGCGCGTGGTTGGTGATTCGGACCCGGCGCAGCTCGATGTCATCCTCGGGTGAAACGGCAATCTCAGTACGGGCGTCGAATCCGTGATGCCGGCGCCGGAACTCCGCACGCTCCTCCGAGAAAATGGCTTGGTAGGTTTCGGTGCGTTTGAGCGCGGGCTGGTAGGCAGTGGACCAGAACTCTCCGCTTGTCGCCTCGCGCAGATAACAGAACGTGCCCCAGTTGTCGCAGGTGGCGTCTTCGCGCCAGCGCGTCACGGCCATATCTTTCCAACGACTGTAACCGCCTCCGGTGTTCGTAATCATCACATGGTATCTGCCGTTCGAAAGTAACTGCACTTCCGGTGCGGCTGAGTCCGGGCTGCTGAAAATCCGGACCGGCGCCTCGGGGACACTGGAGGCCGGGCGTAAGCCTGAGATCTCGGAGGTGTGCGAATAGGACACCGTGACCTTGGGAAGTCTCTCCTGGAGCAATAGCGTGGTCGTCTGGAACAACGGATCCGACTCGAATCGCTTCTGCATCGGCCGGTCCAGAAGCAGATAAGCGAGAGAGAGAAGACTCATCCCCTGGTGATGCGCCATGAACGAGCGCACCACGGCGCTCGCTTGCCCGCGGGGCAGACGCGACGAGGTATAGTCAACCGCCTCATAGAGGCCGAATTTGCCTTCCAGTCCCTCGGCCGCGAGCCGCTCGAGGTTCGCGCACGCCTCCTCCGGCGCCACCATCAGGGCCAGCGCCGAGGCATACGGAGCGACCACCAGATCCTCGCCGAGTCCACGTTTGAGCCCCAGGCCGGGAACGCCGAATGCGCGGTACTGGTAGTTGAGATGAACATCGATGGCGTTGTACCCGGATTCCGAGATTCCCCATGGCACGCCGCGCCTTCCGCCATACTCGATCTGCGTCTCGACAGCCGCTTTATATGTCTGGTCGAGCAGCGTGTTCCCGTAATTCGGCATGACCAGGAGCGGCATGAGGTACTCGAACATCGACCCGCCCCAGGAAAGCAGGATGGGACCTCTACCGGCAGTGGTGAGCAGGCGTCCGAGGGCAAACCAGCTCTCCTGCGGCAGTTCTCCCTGCGCAATCGCCACGAAAGTGCACAATCTCGCTTCGGAAGCGAGCAAATCGTAGTAACTCGGATCCCGCCGGCGTTCACCCACGTTGTAGCCGATCGCCAGCAGGTGACGTCCCTTGTCAAACAGGAAGTCGTACTTCATACGGGCGAGGTCACCCGCCCGCTGTGCGAGCCGCTCGATGGCTAGAATGCGCGCCCTGGCGCGCTGAGACGCCGCGCAGTTCCCTTCGAGGTTGGCCAATTGGCGCAGTGTCGGGATACCGCCGGGCGTATCCGGCGCGGCAGCCCGTGGAGCGAAAAATGTCACCTCGTCGAGGGCATCCTGGCATTGCCGGGCGAACGCGCGCGCCCACCATATGGCATCGCTCTTGGGCTTGGCGTCGAGGCCCTTGATCGCATTCGCGGCGGACATGGCCAGACCTTCCAGGCAGAGCCGCATCGTCGCGAGTGTATCCGGCGGGGAGTCAGAGGCGGACGTCAGCTCGTTTTCCAGTCGAGCGAGGTCGGCTGGAGCCGCTCCCGCCGATGCCTCCACGAGAATCTTTAGAGTGTCGCTGAGCCCGTCGAACAACCGCGGCCCCAGAATCTTTTGATCGGGAAGCTCGAGCAGGCCCGGCCGCAGCGTCAGCAGATGGCCCGCGAGGTTCCCGCTGTCTACCGTCGAGATGTAGGCCGGGGGCAGCAGTTTCAGGGATTGCGTGTCGTACCAGTTGTAGAAATGGCCGTGATGCCGGTCCAGCGCTTCCATGGTGTGGAGTGAATTCGTTGTGCGCTCGATCAGTTGTCCCGCTGAAATGTACCCGAAGTCGTACGCAGTCAGGTTCGCGAGCAGCGCGAGACCCATATTGGTCGGCGACGTGCGGTGTCCGACTATGGCGGCAGGCTGCTCCTGGTAGTTATCAGGCGGCAGCCAATGATCTTCCTGGCCGACGAACGTCTCGAAGAACGCCCACGTCCTTCGCGCGAGCTTCCTAAGAAAGATGGTCTGGCCGGCCGAGAGCCGTGCCGCCCGGCGCGCGAGCGGGCGACTGATCCACCACGCAATAACCGGCGAGGCAAACCAGAGGGCCAGCAGGGGCGCGGCGACCGCGAATGCGGCCGGTCTTGAAAGGGCAATGCACAGCACGGCGGCAGACGCGATAATCGGCGCAGAGCACATCGAGCGGCAGCCGGCCACGAGGTCCGTTCGGCTCTGACGATGGGAATCGCCCGAGGGACTCCATTCCAGAAGCCGTTTGTGTGTGAGCAGCATCCGCGCCGCTGTGCGCGCAATCGCATCGACGCTGGACGCTGCCTCGTAGGGGAGGCACACGACCGTGACTGCAGCCTGCGCGAAGCGCCGTTCCGTGGAGCGCACTGCGGCCGAGAGGTGCTGAGCGAGTAGAACATCGCCTGGCTTGCGAACTACATCCAGGATGGAGGCGAGCAAAGCGGGAGCCAGGATGACCCCGAGTACCGACAAGCTCCAAAACCAAGGCGATGGCAACACCGTCCAGCCCAGCAGTAACAGCAACGTCAACGCCGAGGGCGCGAGACTCCGCCGAAGGTTGTCGAAGAGCTTCCATCGGGACAATCCTGACAGCGGATTCTTCTGAAGGCGGCCCTCGGGGCCGGGGATGCCGGGCAGCAGCCACCTTAGAAGCTGCCAATCGCCGCGAATCCAACGGTGCCGCCGGCTCACATCCTCGCTGTAGCGAGACGGGTATTCTTCGTATAACAGCACATCGCTTAGCAGCCCCGCCCGCGCGTAGCACCCTTCCAGAAGGTCGTGGCTGAGGATGCGGTTCTCGGGGAAGCGCCCCTGGATCGAACGCTCGAGTGCATCCACCTCATAGATTCCCTTGCCAATGAACGAACCCTCGGCGAACAGGTCCTGGTAAACGTCGGAGACGGCGCGTGTATACGGATCAATGCCCGGCTCGCTCCCGCACAAGCGCGCATACCGCGACCGGTTTGTTCCGGGCAGACTCACGGCCACGCGCGGCTGCAGGATGCCGTAACCCTCCACAATGCGCTGCTTGTAGTCGTCGTACCGTGGGCGGTTCAACGGGTGCGCCATGGCTCCCACAAACTGGCGTGCGGAATCGCGCGGTAACTGCGTATCCGTGTCCAGGGTGATGACGTACTTCACGTTGGCCAGGATTGCCATGTCGCCAATGATGACGGAAAAGCGATCCCTTCCGCCGCCACGAAGAAGAGAATTCAGATCGGCGAGTTTTCCTCGCTTGCGCTCGTATCCCATCCAGCGCCGCTCCCGGGGATTCCAGCGGCGGGGGCGATGAAACAGGAAGAAGGCGTCGGGTTTTGCTCCCCCGTACTTTGCATTCAGCTCTTCGATCCTCTGCCGGACCAGACCCAACAGTGCTTCGTCCTCCGGCAGAGTCTCCTCCGGCGCATCACAGAGGTCGGTCAGCAGACCGAAGTGCAGGTTCTGGTCCTGATTCGCCAGGAAACGGACTTCCAGGGCCTCCACGAGATCTTCAATGCTTCGAATGCCGGTGAGCATGGTCGGAACCACCACCAGGGTGCGGTTTTCCGGCGGGATTCCTTCGGAGAAGTCCATGCGAGGCAGCAGATGCGGCGTCGCCAGCAACGTCGCCAGCCAGTTCACGAGCGCTACGGCCAACTGACTTACGCACAGGAGCGAAAGGACGCCAATCGCCGCGAGGGCCCAACCACCGAGCCCTCCGGAGTGAGCCTTGGCGAGCAAGCCTCCGGCGAGGGCGGCGCTCAGCAGCAGGATTGTGCCCAGGTAGACGGGCAAGAGGAACCGGCGGCCGATCCTCTGTAGGGCCTCGGACGCGGGCAGGCGCAGTCCCGCAACTTGTTCAAGTAGCGGCAGCCCCTTGTCGATCAGATAGAACCCAACATGCAGCGCGCGATCGTCCGCGCCGTTGCCTCCCGCGTTCTCGTGCGCCAGTTGGATCGCCGCCCGTGCCACCTCGCTCTCAGACAGGCGGGCGCTCCTGGCTATCTTCTCGACAGCGTGGCGGTAGCGGTCACGGGTGGCAAAGTCCATCTTGCCGTAGACCCCGCCGATATCCTGGCGCAGGATCTGCTCGACAACGCTTCTCGTCTCGACGAACTCCTGCCAGTCCATCGCGCCGAGGAAACGCAGGCTGCCGATGCTGTTGCTCACGGAAACCTGGTCGGCGGCCTGTTGCTGGTTCTCCGATTGCACCAACTGCTGGATCGTCCAGCCGGATTCGGAAAGCCGCTGCTCAATCCAGGTGAGTGGCAAGGCCAGGGCGGGACCCTGTCCTTGCAGCCGGCGCGCCAGCTCCGCGACAAAGGAACTGACCATCGGCGGGTTCGATCGCGCCATGTCGGCGATCGCCAGAATCAGGCTCTTCGGATCCTTCTCGGCGATCTCCGTCATCTGGTCCGCCCAAAAATCGGCCCGGTTTCGGTCGATCCTGTCGGCGGCGACTCGCGATCCAACGCGCCGGAGATTCTCAATCAGCGCCAGGCGAAGCATGATGGGCAGCGCCCACAATTCGCCCAGCTTCAGGACCGCTGCCGTCTGGTAGGCTGCGACGAAACTGCCCAGGCTTTCCGGATCCACCCGGCCATCCCCGTGCGCGATCGTTTCGAGGGCCAGGTCATATACGCGCGGTAGACCCGCGGATGGGCCGTTGGCCAAACGAGGCAATTCCCGGCTATAGCCCTTTGGCAGATGCCTCTTCGCGGTGCGAATCTGTTCTTCGATGAGATAGAAGTTGTCGAGCAGCCAATCCCCGGCCGGCGTAATCCGGCGGTTTTCTGTAACCGCATCCGCCAGCAGGTTGCGGACCTCCAGCAGGACACCCTCGTTCTCCGCCAGCCGCGTGAGAAGCTGGTCGGGCGCGCGTTCCACACTGAGTTTGTGCGAGCTCGCCAGGGCCTTGCCGTGCTGCACCATCTGGTCGGCGCTGAACAGCTCCGATCGCAGCGGCCGCTCGTCACCCGAATACTGCCGCGTCACGCGGCCTTCCCGAAGGCGCGCGCTCAGGCCGACCAAGTGCTCACGAATCGTCTCGCCGCGCACCTTCACGCTAGAGGCTTCCTTCCTGGACGGCCGTGTCAGCCGGGGTCAACGCGGCGATAGAAACGAATTTCATCATCTTCGTTAGCACAAGAGTTTCCTCTTTCTCTCAACTGCCGCGCACGTGGGAATGGCGGAATCGCCGGTTCCCAGGTTGAGAGCGCCGATCTCGGCGGGAGGAGAGCACCGTCTTGGCGCCTTTTGAAGATACTTCGAGGTTGTGATGCTTCGACTGCTGAGTCAGGCCGCCGCGCTCAGGTAGTCTGAATCGTCGATCGATTCATGATGAGAAGCGCGACCAGCTTCAAGACGACGCTCTCGAGCGTGGATCGAACCCGCCTCGAAGCGGGTTCACTGATGCGGGGGATGCTCGTGCGGTGCGCCGCCCGCCGTCTTCTTCGGGCGTGTCTCACTAACGTTGAGTGCGCGGCCTCCCGAACTAGTGCCATGGAGAGCGGCGATCGCCTGATCGGCCTGGCCCGAATCCGTCATTTCAACGAATGCAAATCCTCGCGAGCGACCAGTATCGCGGTTCGTGATCAGGCTGACGCGTTCTACGGCGCCATGTCCCTCGAAGAGGGTACGAATCGATTCCTCCGTGGCCCCGAAATCCAGGTTGCCTATGAAAATGTTCTTCAAGTGATCCCCCTGCATTTGATGGCGGGCTATTCGAGGCTGAATGGGAATCTCGGCCAAGCTATGCGGGACGTCAAACGCAACTTGAGTATAGCAGCTTTCCGCGCGGAGCTTCGGCGCAATCCGCAGATGCTTCGGCACGCATCGGCAACGGCGGCCCCGAAGCACTGGATAGCGCCCGGAGAGCCCCATCGCCGAGATTCGTCCAATGTTCCAGATTGTCGGAAAGAGATCGTTCCGGAAGCAGGCAGTCCGGCACCCCGCCGTCGCAGGCCGCCGCGCTCCCGTTGATGCCGGTCTCGTGGCCAATCACAACCACGAAGGTCTGGGCTCGCTCCCTCGGCAAGCTGTTCCCGGATCGAAACAGTGTTGGACAAACGGCTCCGAAAGGGGTATCGTTGTTAGTGCCGACCAAAAGATTAGACTCCTTCCTTCCACTTAGCGGCCCACCAGGAAGAGCTTTTTCTCTTTTTTCGACGCGACAATCCGAGAAAGCAGGTGTTGCCTTATGACCGGAACGATCAAGAGACTGGTAGCTGAAAGGCACTTTGGCTTCATCCGCGCCGGGAACGGGCAGGATGTTTTCTTTCACGCCGCTGCGGTCAGCGGAAGCGATTTCAATTCTCTAACGCTCGGGCAGGAAGTCAATTTTGACCTGGAGCGCGGCGACAAGGGACCCAAGGCCGCCAACGTTCGTGTGAGCCGACAACAGTTGCTTTCCTGAGCACGCCAAAAAGCGAGGCAGCCATGCAACTGCAATACATTGGTTTCGAGCAGGTGAAGAACAAGCGGGAATACATCTTTAACGGTACCGCGCACGGAGAACCAACCAAAGCGTTCGTGGTGAGCACGGACCTTGCCCTGTTTGTCAAACACCATGTGGGGATGCAGGAAGGGCCAGCGTTGTGTTTGCATAAGTTGACGAACGAACTGGGAGCCATCGATCTGCGGCGGCAACCGTCGTCGCGGTACGCGCTCACCGACGACGATATGCTCGCCTTCCGGCTGGGCGCATTCCTGAGCGGCCAGCACTCTCCGGCGGCCCGGGGCGTTCCCAAAACCAAAAAGCCCAGACCGGCGTGCTGATCGTCATACCGGCTGCCATGTGCTCCTGAGTGCCGGTAGCTCTCTTGGCCCTAAAGACTGCCCGGAGCGGTCTAAAATAGAAGTACTGGCGCCACTGAGGCCACCCGATGAGCGCGCTCTGCAACGGACAGACTCTCCTGCACTACCGCATTCTGGAGAAGATCGGCCAGGGCGGCATGGGAGAGGTCTACAAGGCCGAGGACACGAAGCTCGGCCGCAAGGTTGCGATCAAGGTCCTGCTGTCGGAAGCCCGGCAGGATGAGCGCGCCCGGCGGCGGCTCTTGCTCGAAGCACGATCGGTGTCGGCGCTCAACCACCCCAACATCGTTACGATCCACGCCATCGAGCAGGCCGACGGCCTGGACTTCTTCGTGATGGAATACGTCGCAGGGGAAAGCCTGAGCGCCCGGCTGCAGCGCGGCGTGCTTGCTTTCTCTCAGTTGCTGGACTTCGGCATGCAGACTGCCGACGCTCTGGCCTCGGCGCATGCTCTGTCACTCCTTCACCGCGACATCAAGCCCTCCAACATCCTGCTGACCCCGCGAGATCAGGTTAAGGTCCTGGATTTCGGTCTGGCCAAGATGACCGCGCTGACCGACGAGCTGGAAACGATGGCGGGCGTCCTGACCGGCGAAGGGGTCATTCTGGGCACGGTCGCTTACATGTCTCCGGAGCAGACCCGCGGCGCGACCCTGGACCCCCGGTCGGATCTGTTTTCCCTGGGCAGTGTGCTCTACGAAGCGGCTACCGGGAATATGCCGTTTCGCGGCGCGAGCGTGATTGAGATCATGCACCAGATCACGACCGTCGAGCCGCCGGCCCCGAGCGCCGTCCGGCCGGACCTGCCTCGGGAGTTCGATCTGGTTCTGGCCCGCGCTTTGGCGAAGAACAAGGAGGAGCGGTATTCCTCGGCCGCGGAATTGGGCGAAGCCCTGAAAGCCTTGCGAGGCGGGGGCGCGGCGGCCGCCGTCGAGCCCGAGACCGAGGCTTTCGTCGGCCGGGACCCGGAGACCAAGATGCTCGAGGCCCTGCTGCAACGCGCCATCCAGGGTTTCGGGAACACGGTGTTCATAACCGGGGAGCCGGGCGTCGGCAAAACGGCGCTGGCCACACACTTTCTTCATCGAGCCCGGCAAAGCCAGCCGGGCATCCTGATCGCCCGCGGGCGGTGCGTCGAACAGTTTGGCGCCGGCGAAGCTTATCTGCCGTTTCTGGACGCGCTCGGGGCGCTGCTGCGCGGTCCCGATCGCGAGCGCGTGATGGCCGCACTGCGGAGCCAGGCGCCGACCTGGTGTTTGCAGTTCCCCGGAGCCTTCGCCTCCACTGGGGACGTGGCCCGGTTGCAAAGAGAAACCATTGGCGCCACCAAGGAACGGATGCTGCGCGAGATGGGCGATGCTTTAGGGGCGCTTTCCGCGCGCTCGCCGGTGGCCCTGTTTCTGGAGGACCTCCACTGGGCGGACCCTTCCAGCGCCGACCTGCTGCGACACCTCAGCCAGCGCGCCGCCGAGCAGCGGCTGCTCCTCATCGGCACGCTGCGGCCGGAGGATATCGAGGCAGCCGGCCACCCCCTCAAGAATTGTAAGCGCGAGATGCACGCGCACAAGCTGTGCGAGGAAATCGCCCTTACGCTGCTCAGCCAGGCGCACCTCGCCGCCTACCTCGACGCGCGCTTCGCCCCGAATAATTTCCCGGCCGAGTTGCCGGCGCTGATTTATCGCAAGACAGAGGGGCATGCGCTGTTCGCGACCGGCCTGGTGGAATTCCTGGCCGAGCGCGGCGCCATTGCGAAGACGGACGGAAGATGGACGCTGGTGCGGCCGCTGACCGAAGCGGACCTGGAGATCCCCGAAAGCGTCCGCGGCATGATCGGCCGGAAAATCGATGCGCTCGAGGAGGAGGACCGGCGGGCGCTGCAGTACGCCAGCGTGGAAGGCGAGGAGTTCACTTCCACGGTGCTGGCGGCGTTGCTGGGGGCCGACGAGCTCGAGCTGGAGGAGCGGCTGGATCGCCTCGAGAAGGCGCATCGCCTGATCCGAACGATAGGGGAAGAGCAGTTGCCCGATGGGTCTGTTGGGACGCGCTATTACTTCGTCCACGCGCTCTACCAGAACGCGTTCTATTCCGCTCTCCTGCCCAAGCGCCGCGCGTTGCTCCACAAGCAGGCCGGAAACGAGATACTGCGGCGCTACGAACGCCAAGCGCCGCGCATCGCCGCCCAGCTCGCTACCCACTTTGAACAGGGGCGGGACCTGCCGCGCGCCGTGGATTACCTGGCCCAGGCCGGTGACAACGCCAGGGGCCTCTATGACAATGCCGTGGCGGTCGAGCACTACGGCCGCGCCCTCGGTCTGCTGGAGCATCTGCCTCCGGAGGAGCGGGCGAGCCGGGAAATGGCGCTGTACCACAAGCGGGGCACGGCCCACCTGGTGCTGACCCGGTTCGCGGAGGCGGAGAGCGATTTCACGGTCATGCTGAGGCGCGCGCGGGCCATCGGTGACTTTGTCTCCGAGTGCAAGGCGCTGATCGCCCTGGCGGGCGTTTTCTTCTGGGCTCACCGCCTTGACGAGATGGGCGCCCGCTCCGAGGAGGGTCTGCGGGTGGCCGAACAGATCGGAAACGAAGCGCTGCGAACCGAGTGCATGGCCAAGCTTGGCACCAAGCATCAGGCAATCGGGGACCTGGAGCTGGAAAGAGCCGTGCTCGACGAGGCTATCCCCCTGGCAAGGTCGCTCGGACACAGCCCGGCGCTGGTCCCCGCCCTGACCTACCGTGGGGTCCTGCACTTCTTCCAAACCGAATACGACATGGCCGAAAAGCTGCTCCAGGAGGGATCACGGCTCGCCTCTGAGGCGCGCGACGGCCTTCATCTGACTCACTGCCTCTTCTTTCTCGGCGTGACCCAGGCAAACCAGGGGCGGATCTCGGAAGCGCTGGCCACGATCGGGGAAGCGACGGAGATGTCCCGGCGCAACGGTAACCGCGTCACTCTGGCGAAACTGCCGAACAGCGCAGGCTGGATCTACCGCGAGCTGGGGGATCTGGACCAGAGCCTCGAGCACGATCGGGAGAGCGCGGATTCCTCTCACGAGCTGCGCGTCCTCGAGGCGGAGACGAACGCGTTGATCAATCTCGCTCAAGACTACATGGGTAGAGGAGATCCCGACAAGACGCTCTCGGCGCTGCAGCAGGTCGAGGCCATCTGCGGGCGCGATCCGTGGCACGCCTGGCGGTTTTATGGTATCCGGTTTCAGGCCGCCGCCGCCGAGTATTGGCTGTGGCAAGGCCAGTTGGAGCGCGCGGCGGAGCACGCCGGCCGTCTGCTGGCCAACGCGACCCAGCACCAGGCGCGGAAGTACATGGCCGAGGCACATCTGATTCGCGCCGAGATCGCCGCTCGAACCGGGGAGCTGCCAGCGTCCGAGAAAGAGATCGAAGCTGGCATAGAAACCCTGCGCAACTACCCCGCCCCGCTGATCGCCTGGAAGCTGCACGGCGCCCTGGGGCGCCTCCGGGCGCGGGATGGGCGCCCCGAGCCGGCGCGGGAGGCTTTCGCTGAAGCCGCCCGCATCGTCCAGCAGATCGCCGCCAGCGTCACGGACGATGGCTTGAAGGCCACGTTCTTAAACTCCGCCAAGGTCCGGGAGATCCTCGAGGGCGCGAAGTAGGTCGTTGTTTTCGTGGGGGCGTGACACCGTGGCGCGCCACTCGACCGAGACCGCTCGTCCAACATTCCGGGTCCACCGGCGCGGTCGAACCAACCGACGGCGCCGGACGCAATTGCTCCGCGCTTACAAATCTTTACGCAAATCTGACAGTCATTCGTAGAACAGAGCCTGCAGCAAACCGTATGCTGTTACTGAGGCCAGCATGCGACGGCAAAACACACGGATCGCGAGCGCTCTCATGGCCGCACTCCTGGTGCGCGGCGGGACGGCCTTCTCGCAGGCAGGAGGCGGCTTCCGGCTGCAGGATACGTCGGGCACGGTCCACACGGCCAAGGAATGGCAGACTGCGCGGGCCGTGGTTCTCGTGTTTGTCATTACCGATTGCCCCATCACCAACAGCTACGTGCCGGAGCTGAACCGCCTGCAACGCGATTATGCCGGGCGGGGCGTACGGTTCTATGCAGTGCAAGCCGACACGAGCGTGGATGCCGCGCAATTGCGCCGCTACGCGATCGAGTACGGCTACACCTTTCCGCTGCTTCTCGACCCGCAGCTAACGCTTGCGCGCCGGACGGGAGCGACCGTAACGCCGGAAGCTGCCGCGCTTTCTCCGGCCGGGGAGCTGCTCTATCTCGGCCGGATTGACGATCGCTATCCGGAGATCGGCAAACAACGGCTCCAGCCGACGAAGTCGGATTTGCGCGAGGCGCTCGATGCCATTCTGGCCGGGAAGCCGGTCCCGCAGCCGAGGACGCAAGCGATCGGCTGCGCGATTCCGAAGGTCCGCTAGGGGAATATTATTATGAGGCTCTCATCCGCCGTGAGTCTAGGTTTGCTGAGCTGCGCGGCCGGCATTGCCGCCGTGACGGCGACGGCGCCAACATTCAACAAAGACATAGCTCCGATCCTGTATAAGAACTGCGCGACGTGCCACCGGCCGGGCGAGGTGGCTCCCTTTTCCCTGCTGAGTTACCAGGAGGCGGCCAGGCGCGCCGGACTCATTGCCGCCATCACCCAGAGCCGGTACATGCCGCCCTGGAAAGCCGAGCCGGGCCACGGCCTTTTCCAGGACGAGCGCCGGCTGACCACGGAGCAGATCGCCGCAATCGGGGAATGGGCGAGGAATGGCGCGCCCGAGGGCGATCCCAAAGATAAGCCCAAGCCGCCGATCTTTTCGGGCGGCTGGCAGGCCGGCGAGCCAAGCCTGGTCGCCGAAGTGCCGAAAAAGTTCTCGTTACCGGCCGAGGGGCGCGACCGGTTTCAATGCTTCGTCGTACCGCTGAATCTCGACGAAGACCGCTACGTCACCA
>JBGOUJ010000081.1:0-18686 GCA_041477005.1 Terriglobia bacterium
AGCGAAGCGGCTGAGGATATCGATGGTTCGGGGACAGGACGCCGATCCATATTGAATGGATCGGCCGCGCTCGCTGGTCCACGACGGCCAGGCCGGATGGATGGCGATCTTTTTTTCGACGTAAGGCTGGATGGGCAAGATCACCGAACCGCCGGGCGGCGCTACGGGAATGTTCTCCGCCTTCATTGCCGCCATGTAGCGGTCACGCCGCGTCTTGCTGTCAAATTCGAGGAACACGGCGGTACCCAGCTCACCCTGCGGATCGGGCAGCAGACGAAACCGGATGCCGGGCAGATCGCGGATCCCATCGTAGACGCAGCGGGCATTGCTGCGCACAGCGCTGATGATGGTGTCCATCTTGCGCAACTGGGCCAGCAGGACACCGCCACTGAATTCGTTCATGCGGAAATTGGTGCCCACGAACACATCGAGCCGGGGTTGGCCGAGTCTCTTCTCGTGCGGACCCAACAACCGGCCGCCATCGTGGAACCGCGCCGCGCGTTCGAACAAGGCGGGGTCGTTGGTCACGACCTCGCCGCCCTCGCCCGCGGTGATGGTCTTGCTCACTTGATTGCTGTAAATGCCGATGTCGCCCAGCGACCCCAGCGGGCGGCCTTTGTAGCTCGCCCCCACGCTCTGGCAGCAATCCTCCAGCACCTTGAGGCGGTGCTTGCGGGCGATCGGCAGAATGCGATTCAAGTCAGCCGGATTCCCCTGGAGGTGAACGACTATGATGGCCTTCGTCTGGGGAGTGATCCTGCTTTCGATGTCGGCCGGATCGATATTGAACGATTCGTCGATTTCCGCGAAAACGGGCAAAGCGCCTGCGCGGACCACGGCGGTCATGTCCGAATGCCAGGTCCAGGCTGGGAGTATCACTTCGTCACCGGGTCCGATCTGGAGAGCGGTAACCGCCGTTTCCAGGGCAGCGGTGCCCGAAGTGACCGCCAGGGCGTAGCGGGTCTGCATGCGCGCGGCGAATTCTCTTTCGAACGTCGCGACTTTCAGGGCGCGCTCAGACCCGCGGAAGGGCAGGCCGGTTTCCAATACCTCCCCGAGTTCCTGTCGTTCTTTCTCATCGTAGTATTGAGGGCCCCAGGGCTTGCCCCTGAGGGGCTTCTCGCGTGCGGGCGATCCGCCTTCTGTGGCCGGTGCGGAAACCGCTGCATTCAGGGCTCCAGGCGCGGCCGCCAATGCTGCGAAAAAGTTCCTTCGATCCATACTGGGCCTCTCTTTCTGATCCATCGCTCTCAGCAGGCGAGCATGTCGCCATTGAGCTACGGTTAATTATAAATGACTAATCGTACGTGTCAAATCGAAAATCAATGAGAATGAGATAAATTTTACACGGCGGTTAGCGGACAAATTGGACAAATAAGACAACCAATGCTCTAATCGGCTTGTCACTTTTTCCGATCGGATGACCGCAGGAAGCACTTCAAAACACAGATTGGACCGCGAAATCGTGCGGCTAATCCGCACGATACGGTAATCCCCAGACCGCGAGACTCGCGAATACCCCGGGACGGGAGATACTGGAGTTACTTTACCCGGTAGGGCTGACTGTTGTTGGTGGGCTCGTGGGCCCAGTACCCGGTGTTCTCGGTTGGGCGGGGGCGTCCCAGACCACGCTGGAAGCGGCAGGTCGAGTGCTGCCCGGATTCGACGTGTACGGAAGGTTGTGCAACTTACTACAAGGCAGCAATTATCTTCCGGTATTCGTCTTCGGTGAACGCGCGCAGGGTCTCGGTCTGAATGGCTCCGTGGGCTGCAAGACCCAGGATTATTTTCGCGTAGGTCTCGTCGTTGGGCGCCTCGCTGATGGTGACGGCGTCGTACTGGCCCATCGTCATATAGAACGCCGTCATCTCACCGCCGGCGGCTTTGATCGCCTCTTTGGCCTTCTTGAGTCGCGTGGGGCTTTCCCTGACGTTCTCGATCCCCTTTTGCGTCCAGTGGAGCAACGTGATGTAGGTTGGCATGGCAGGACCTCCTATGGCTGATTATACGTGAAGTCGGTGCCCCTTCGCCGCGACCGGCGGCGAGACCGTCAACCGGATGGCGCGCGCCTTCGGCGGCGCCTCGCGGAAATGAATGGCGGCTAGGGCCAGCGTGGCAACAAGAAGCGCCGCAGTCGCCGCTTTCCAAACCCAGTGGGACGGGCTTCCCAGCCTGTCTTGGGCCGGCCCGGAAGCCTGCCCCACCTGAGCCACAGGGGGCCAGGGGGCGGCCTGGGAGACCGGGGCGGCTTGCACCGTGGTCGCGACGCCGCCTTCGGCGATCCACTTTAATTCGCTCGCCAGATCCCAGGAAGTCGATGCCGTCCTGGTGGCCGATGTCGTGCAGCGTGCAGATATTGGGGTGATTGAGGCTGGAGACGGCTCGGGCCTCGCGCTCAAAGCGTTGCCGCAGCTCCGGCCGGGCGGCCACGTGGGAAGGCAGCACCTTGACGGCCACGGTCCGATCGAGCCGCGTGTCTCTGGCCTGGTACACCTCGCCCATGCCGCCGGCGCCCAGCGGCGAAATGATCTCGTAGGGGCCGAGCTTCGTGCCGGCGGAGAGGCTCATCGCTTTAGCCCCGCAGCCCAGTTCAGCACGACTGTGATCGGCGCAGAGTTGTTCTCTCCTGCCTCCGTGTTGATCAGGAACCGCTTCCCGTCGGCAGCCGCGTCCCAGTGGTGCAGGCTGAGCGTAGTTCCGGCAAAGAGGGGAGCCTCGAAAAGGACTTTCGGTATGCCGGCTTTGAAGGCCGGATTCGTCGAAATATCCACTGCCATCAGCTTCCGGCCGGAAAAGTAGAGCAGCTCCTTCCCGTCGCCGCGCCAGCGGGGCTGCGTCCCGCCGCCATTCGAGATCATCCACTGCCCGCCGTTACTCTGTGACGCGGGAAACGGCCGAACGTAGATCTCGGGAGCGCCCGATGCATCCGACAGGTAGGCCACCCAATGGCCATCCGGAGAGAACTGAGCCTGATCCTCCCGGAACTGGGTTTGCAGGAACGGCGTAGGCTTGCGCTCGCCCGTCATAGGCAAAACCCACAGGTCGTAGCCGGTCTTGGGACTCACTTCTGCGTAGATCAGAAAGCGCCCGTCTCGAGACCAGTCGTGGGGATATTTATTTCCATTCGATTTGAAGAGAGGTTCTTCGGCGCCCGCGCCGCTCGAATCCTTTTCGTAGAGGTTGTAAACGCCATCGCGGTTGGAACCGAAGACGATGCGGCGGCCGTCCGGCGACCAGACAGGATTCGACTCGAAGGCGGGATCAAAGGTAAAGCGTGTGCTCCCTCCTCGCAGCAAATCGATAAGCCAGATGTCGAAATTCGCGGTTTGCAGCTCGGTTCGCTGCGCCGCCACGCGCGTCGCATCCGGCGCCAGGGCCAGCGTGTTGTACGCGCCAAGGTCACTGGCGTAACCCAGCACTTTGCCTTGCCGGTCGAACCACGTGAGCCGGTTGACTCCGCCCACGCCAGACCGATAGGCCAGCGCTCCATTCGCCGAGGCTGAAAACAGACCCCGATTGGCGTATTGCCCCACCGGATCGGCGACCGGAACAGGGTCGCCCGCGAGCTCCAACTTAGCGGGGTCAAACGGCTGCGCCATCAGCGTGCGCTCTCGCAAAAATAGCAGGTAGCCGCGGGCCGGGTCGGCGGAAGCAGCGTATATGGCATACCCGGCATTCAGCACCCGTTTGGCGCGCTGGTCTTCTGGCTTTGCATCCACGGAGCCGACATAGATACCGGTGTTCTCGGCCCGTTGGGCTAGGCGCGTGTAGAGGAAATGGCGTCCGTCAGGCAGGAAGAAGGGATGGCTATGATATGTTTCCTCGGGAGCAAGGGCTGTGACCGGAGCGGCGATGCCCCCCGCAGCCGAAACCTTCAGGATGACGCCAAAGTTACTGCTGAACAGGATTACGCCATTGGGGTTCCAGGAGCCGCCGATGACCACAGCCGGCGCATCGCAGAGCGCTTGCGGGGGCCCGCCGGCCGCTTCGATCTTCTTCAGCTTTCCTCCTGCTGCAAATACGAGGAAGCGGCTGTCCGGCGACCAGAAGGGGAGGAGAAAAGCACCCTCGGTGCCAGGCAGAAGCCGCGGCTCGAGCGAATCGAGCGAGCGAACCCAAAGAGAACTTTGACCGTTGGGGCCTGTCGCCGTAAATGCCAATTGGCGGCCGTCGGGCTAAAGGGCAAAAGCGACTCCAAAGCTGCCATGTTCCGGCGGCTGGAGCTGGAACCGCACCAGGTCGGTAACCGGCGGCTTTTCGCGAAGGTGGACGAGCGAGACCGCTGCGAGAGCGAGCAGGAGCGCGGCGGCGGCGGCGATCCAGGCGAGGGGGCGAGAGGGCAACTGGGGCGAGGTGGCGGCCGAGGGCCCGGCCGGCCCTGACACCGCGCCGCTAAGGGCTTCCTCAATCGCGATGCGCGCTTCGCCGATGTCACGGAGCCGGCGCTTGGGATCTTTATCAAGACAACGGCGCAGCAGCTTGCGGATCGCGGCGGGCGTGTTCGCCGGCAGAGCGTCGAGCGTTGGGTCTTTCATGAGCACCGCGGCTAGAGTCTCGGCCGCCGTCTCGCCCGAGTACATCTGTTTGCCGGTCAGCATTTCGTACAGCACCAGCCCAAACGACCAGATGTCGGCGCGCTTGTCGGCCGGCTTGCCTTTCGCCTGCTCCGGGCTCATGTACCCCGCCGTGCCCAGGATCACCCCGGCCCGCGTAGCGGCGAGGCTCATAGTAGGGGAATTGGGCACGCTGCCGGAGACCGGGTCGTCGTCGAGCGCTTTGGCCAGGCCGAAGTCGAGCACCTTCACGGCGCCATCGCGGGTGAGCTTGATGTTGGCCGGTTTCAGGTCCCGATGGATGATGCCTCTCTCGTGGGCCGCTTGGAGAGCCTCGGCGATCTGTTTGGCGATGGGAAGCGCTTCGTCCAGCGACATGGCAGCAGCGCCTGGATGGCCGTCAGGGCGGGTGGCAATGCGCTCGCCGAGGGTGGGCCCTTCGACCAGCTCCATCACGAGCGCTCGAACGCCGTCCGACTCTTCGAGGCCGTAGAGCGACGCGATATTTGGATGATTCAGCGAGGCCAGCACCTGCGCTTCGCGCTCGAAGCGGGCCATACGCTCGGCGTCCTTCGAGAAAACTTCGGGCAGGACCTTCAGCGCCACGTCACGCCCCAGCCTTGCGTCCCGCGCGCGATACACCTCGCCCATGCCGCCCGCGCCGAGCGGCGAAAGGATCTCGTAGGGGCCGAGACGGCTACCGGCAGGGAGCGCCATAGGAACTACCGGTAGCATTATAGAACTGCATCAGATTTCCCGTTGGACAATCTTGGCAGGGCTCAGGCGAGCGAACCAGCTTCGGTCCGTCGACAAGCGAGGCATTCGCAAGGTCTTTATAGTAGTTAGATTCGCACAATACAGTGACGCGTGCGCCGACGTGGCGCACGCACTCCTGCGTGCCGCGTCGAGACTCGTCTCGACGCCCGGTGGCGCACAGGACAAGGGTCGAGACGAGTCTCGACCCGGCAGGCGGAAGCCCGCGCCACGTCATCAGCCTCGAAGCCTCTGTCACCGTATTGTGCGAGACGTAATAATCCAACATCAGGTCGAGGTAGGCGAACTTCGTGTGTTCGTTTTCGCCGGTGGCGATGCGGATGTCCAGGGCCGCGGCCAGCTCGGCGTAGCCGTCCTTGAACTGCGAGGTCCCTCTACGGCGAGACCGTCACTTGCGTTGCCGCCGAAGCGCCGTCGCCGTTCGAAAGTGTGAAGGAGAAAGAGCGAATGGTGTTGATGTCGCCATCGACCGTAAACGGCACGGTGAGGTTGAACAGGCCGCCGAAGAGCGCCGCCGCGGTGCTGTTAAAAAAGTTTGCGAAGGCCGTGCCGACGTTCACCGGCAGATTGTTGATTCGCAGCGTGGCGCCGGAAGCGCCCGTGAACTGGCCGTCGAACAGGTTCACCTCGCGGGTGGTCGCAAAGCCGACGATAACCACCTGGAACCCGCTGCTGCTGCGGTTGGCGAGAGTGGCGCTGCTGATCACGGGTCCGGACCGGTTGATGGTGACCGAGCCGCTCGGCGGCGTGGGCGGGGTGACATCGTTGCCGGCGGCGTCCGCGAACGTCGCCGCAAAGCGGACGGCCCCGGCCACGGTCCCGGATTGAAACGCGATCTGATTGGCGCTGCCGAACAGTGCTGCGGTGGCGCCGGCCGGGAGGGTGAAATTGATGCTCCTGCCGCCGCCGGCGAACTGAATGGCCGGGTCGTCAGGAGCCCCCAGCGCGTTGGACCCGAAAGTCAGGGTCAGGCGGCCCGTGAGCGGCGTCTTGTAGCTCTGCCCGAGCGTCACCCCGACGTTCGGCTGTTGGGCCGGGCCGACCGTGCCGCCGGTTCCGTTGATCGTGGCGCCCGTCACCACTCCTGTTCCAATGAGGCTGAAGGTGCTGCTGTCGATGTTCAGCGTGGCGTTGGTCAGGCGTGGGAGGTCCGGGAGGAACCGCACCACGAAGCTGAGGCTGCCTCCCGGCGGTACCGACGCCGGCAGCTTCGGCAGGTTCTCCAGGGCGAACACCGGGTCGTTAGTGGTAATGCTATTAACACTGGCGACCACCCCTGCGCTGTTGTTGAGATCGACCTCAATCGTGTTGCTCGATCCGACCAGCGTGCGGGGCAACGAAATCGTTCCACCCGGCAAGACGGGAGCGCAGGTCGCTCCGCTCTTCACGCAGGGCGGTGGGGCCGGCGCCAAAACGCCCCGGCCCGCCAGCGTCAGGCTGCGGCTCACGCCGGTAGCGGCGAACGTCGCCGTGCCCTGCAACGAGCCGGCGGCGGTGGGCGCGAAAGAGATGCTGACCTGCTGGGACTTGCCGGCCGTCAGGCTGAATGAACCCGGCGACACGGCGAACGGCCCGCCCGCCGCTGTGGCGGTCACGTCGCACTGTCCCCCTCCCGAGTCCGTGACGGTGACGCTCTGCGTCGCCGAGGATTGCACCCCCACATCGCCGAAATCCAAACTCGAGGTCGGCGAAAGCGACAGGTCGCACGCTTGCCCCTGTCCTTTCACTGCCAGCGTCACCGTAGTGGTGAAAGCGACCGTAGTGCTGAGAGCGGCGGAGGGTGGCCCCGAGGTGGCCAGCGTAGCCAGCGTAAAGGTGATGACGCCCGTCTGCGGCCCGACCGACGGCGGCTTGAAGTTGAGGTTGAACGATTGCGACTTGCTGCCGCCCAGCGTAAACGAAGCCGGGCTGAAGAGGAAGCTGGAATTGCTGCTCGATACCGTGCCGTTGAGGCTGACCGTCGAGTTGTTGGTCAGCGTGGCGGTCTGCGGCGGCTGCGAAGTGGTTCCAACCGCCACGTTCCCGAAATCGATGGAGGTGGGGCTGATGGTGGGAGCCACGACGGCGCCCGTGCCCGTTACCGAGAGCGTTCGGACTATTGGACAAGACGGGTCGCTGCCGGTGAACGCAAGGGTAAGTGTTGAGGTGACGCTCCCGGCCGACGAGGGCGTGAATGTAATCTGCGTGTCGCCGTTGCTGGAAACCGGAGTCGCGGCAAAGACGCTGTTACCGCTCGAGACCTGGAAGCTGCCCGAGACGGGAGGGTTGGTCGCCAGGTGGACCGTTTGGCCGGCCGACGTGGTCCCTAGAACCACAGTGCCGAAGTCGATCGTGTTCGGCGTCACAGTCAGGTCGACGCCCACTCCGCCGAGGGCGATCGTCACCGTCTGGATCGTGGCGCCCTGCTGCGAGGCGATGATGGTGAGAGAGCCGGAAGCGCTGCCTTGAGCCGGCGGCTTAAAAGTCACAGCTACGTTTTGGTTGGTGAACGCGCTGAAGCTTGTCTGACTCACGCTGAAGCCGCTACCTGAAGCAGTCAGGCTGAAGTCGAGAGGCACGAGCGGCGTGATCGTCACGGCTTGGGATGCATTACAGCCGAGGAGAACGTTACCGAAGCTCAAACTGGCAGGTGACACCGAGAAAGGCGCAGACCCCGTGCCGGTCAAGGAGACAGTCTGGGTGAACGGTGCGGCGCTGAAGGAAGACATGCCGGTCACAGTGATCTTGCCGTTGAAATTGGCGAGAGCATCCGGTGCGAAGGCGACCGCTATGGTCACCGGCTCTCCTGCACTGAGAAAAAAAGAACCGGCGGGAACATTAAACAAGACGAATTCGTGGAGATCAGAGCTGATGGATGTGATGGTGATGGCGCTGTTGGGCGCAGCCGTGAGCGTAACAGCGCGAGCCGTGGTGATGGTCCCAGCTACGACATTTCCAAAACTAATAGCGCCGGGCGTGACGGTGAAGGGCGCCTGGGCGCAGAGCGTACCGGTTGCGGCCACGGCCATCGCCAACCACCCCGCGCGCCTCATGGCCGGCTCCTTTCACGCGGGGGGAGCGGCCGCGGAGCGCCGGAGGCGACGAACAGAAGACGCGGCGCCGGTGTTCCGGCGTCCAGCAGGAGCATGGGATCGCCCGAGGGCGCGTTCAATCGGAAGACAGAACTTCCGTTGAGGCGATACATCCCGGCCACGGCGCAGGAGCAAGGCAGCAGCGCGGGCGGGCCGCCGTCGAGGTCGAGCAGGGCGATGGCTGTGCGCGTGGCGGCGAGCACCCGCCGAGTCTGGCCCGCCGCGGCCACGGCGATCGGCCCGGAGAGGCCGTCGCTCGCCCCGGCCAGCTTCAGGCGCTCCGCCGCGCCCGTGACATCCCTAATCCACACGACCTCGTCGCGACCGGCGTCGGCGATCAGGGCGTCTCGCGAGTTTTCGAAGAAGCTGAGCCCGGTCGCGGAGCCGAGGGTGGTCACCAGCGCGGGTGCCGCGAGGCCCCCGCCGGCAGCGTACAGGTTTTGGCCGGCCGCCAGCAACACGATGCCGTCGTCGCTCACCGCCAGGGCCGCGACCGGCGCCGGCAGCCAGGAAACGTCCAGGACGCCGGGCGCCGGATTCAGGGGCAAACCAGTGATCACCCGCACCGCTTGTTTATCTTGATAGTACAGAGCGGCGGCGGAACCGGTGGGGCTAAGCGCCATCCGGCTGGGGGCGCCCTCGGCGAGCTGGGCGGCGATCTTTCCTGCCGGCAGCCCGACCAGCACCACCGCGGCCGGCTCGGCCGTCAGCCCCAGGGCGTAGTCCTGACGGGGGGAAACCTCGGCCCCGCGAAGCGCTACGCCGGTGTCCACCAGCGCCCCCAGCGTCGAGGAGCCGGGAATGCCCAGGATGGACCGCAGCCCGCCCAGCGAGGGGTCGAAGAAATATCCCAGGACAGGGCCGCTGATGGAGGTCTCGATCGGGGAGGCAGCCAGGCCGGGACTCGGCAGAATGACCGGCAAAACGCTCAGCAAAGCGCTCCACGAAATCTGGACCAAGGCCTTCGGATAACGCAGTCTCATGTCCGACCTTTCAGCGTGCTGGAGCGGAAACCGTCGGCGTTCCGGCGGTAACAGTTGTAGTCTGCGGACCGGCCGGCGTGGTTGCCGGCGCGGGCTTGTTGCCGCTGCGCGTGGCCGCGATCGCGCCGCCCGCGGCGCCCCCGGCGATCACCAACAGCAAGACGATTACCTTGGCGGAAATCCCACCCCCAGCCGCGGCCGCCGCCGCGAGGGCGTTGGTCTGGCTGATAGTGGCGCTGGCCGTCCGCCCCTGGTAGGAGGCGTTAACCCGGATTTGCAGATTCCCTTGCACGCCGTTGGGCTTGAGCCCGGTCGCGACCGCCCGGCCCTGCGCGTTGGTCATAACGGTCATGCTGGTTTGCCCGTTGGCAAACACGCCGCTCGGGCCCTGACTCGGCAGGGCAAACAGAACCACAGCGCCCGCCACCGGCTTATGGTTTTCATCCTCCACCTGGACGATCGGCTCCCGCGCCGTGCGCTGGCGGATGTTGTTAATGGCTCCCTCGCCTTCAAGAATCACGATTTGAAGCTTCGGCGCCTGCTCGGCCTGCCCGCCCTCGACCGGCAGGGCGCCGCCAAGGACGAGCGAGCCGGCCAGGCCGACCGACAACCAGCGCTTGCTCCGCTCCAACATTCGCATCGCCTCCAGGGCTCAAGAATATTATGACCGAACAGGCGGGAAAAGAACAGAAAACTTTTTAACCACAGATCCACACCGATAACACGGATCCCGGCAGAAATGTTTTATCTGTAGGCAAGCGGTGTTCCTCGGTGGCTCTAGCCCGTGCTGGGGAGCTGGACCGTGAAGACGCTGCCGCTGCCCAGCTTGCTGGCCACGCTGATCGAGCCGCCGTGGGCGTCTACGATCCACTTGGAGATGCTCAGGCCCAGGCCCGAGCCGGGAACCTGGCGGGAGCGGGAGCGATCGGTGCGGAAGAAGCGGTCGAAGATGTGGGGCAGGTCTTTCTCGGCGATGCCGCAGCCGGAATCTTCAACCTTCAAAGTGGGGCCGCCGCCGTTCTTTTCCAGCAGCAGCCGGACGGTCTGGCCCGGCGAACTGTGCTTGATGGCGTTGTCGAGCAGGTTCAGCATCAACTGGCTCAGCCGGATCGAGTCTCCGGTGACCCGCACTCCCGGCTCGATGGAGGCCTCGAGCGTCACCTTTTTGTCTTCGGCGAGCACCTGGACGGTCTCCACAATGCTGCCGGCCAGATCGGAAAGCGCCACGGTCTCGCGGCGCACCTCCAGCGCTCCCGCCTCACCCTGGGCCACCGTGAGCAGATCGTTGACGATGGCGGTGATGCGGTTGATTTCCTCGAGGTTGGAGCGCAGCACCTGGCGCAGCTCCTCGGCCGAGCTGTGCCGCAGCAGCGCCACCTCGGCCTCCCCGCGCATGGCGGTCAGCGGCGTGCGCAGCTCGTGGGCGGCGTCGAAGGAAAAATTGCGGGCCTGCTCGAAGCTGGCCTGCAGCCGCTCCAGCATCTCGTTGAAGGTTTGGGCCAGCTCGTCCAGCTCATCCTTCACGCCGCGGACCGGAATGCGCTGGTTCAGGCCCTGGGCCGAAATCTGCCGCGCCGCCTGGGTGATCTCGGTGACCGGCTGCAAGGAGCCCCGCGCCAGGATCCAGCCGCCCAACGCCGCCAGCGAGACCATCAGCGGCCCGCCCGCCAGCAGGAACAGCCGCAGGTTTTCGAAAGCCTCGTCCATGGCCTTGAGCGGGTAGCCGATGCGCACGAAGTATTCCTGGCCGCTTTCATCGTGCAGCGGCAGGATGGCCATGCGGAAGCGCTCGTTCTCGGAAGTGAAGGTCGTAAAAACCGGGTTGTCGGCCGATAGCTTCCGGGAAATCGGTATATTATTGTGCGGCCCTTTCTTGGGCGTCCGGAAGCGGGGCGACGGCTTCAGGATCTTCCCCTTCTGATCGGTGATCTCGGAGTGGAAGTAGGCGGTGCGCAGCTCTTGCGAAGCCACCTCCTCCACCGCCTGACGGAGCATCGGCTCGCCTTCCACGATCACCAGCTCCGGCAGCAACAGCCTGGCCCGGTGGATCAGCTCCTGGTCCACGTAAAGAGCCGTCAGGTGCCGCAACCCGGAATACAAACCCACGCTGAAGACGGTAAACAGCAGCGAGAACGCCACCGTGTGCTGCACGGTGATGCGGGAGCGAACGGTTCTAAGAAGCCGCGTCATAGGCGTGGCGGCCGGGGCCCACCTCTATTTTACGCTACCGACTCATGTTCGGGCTCGTTGGCCGAGATGCGGTAACCTACGCCTCGCACGCTGTGGATCAGCTTGCGTCCGAAGTTGCGGTCGATCTTGTTGCGCAGGTGATTGATGTAGACGTCGATGACGTTGGTGAAGCTGTCGAAGCTGGAATCCCACACGTGCTCGGCGATCATGCCCCGTGTTACGGCGTGGTTGGCGTTGCGCATGAGGTATTCGAGCAGGCTGTATTCCTTGTTGGAAAGCTCGATGGGTTTGCCGCCCCGCGTCACCCGGCGGCGCGCCGAATCGAGCACCAGGTCGTCCACTCGCAGCTCGGCGGCCGACTCCCGCACGCCCCGCCGCAGCAACGCCCTTACGCGGGCGATCAGCTCGGCCAGCGCGAACGGCTTGACCAGGTAATCGTCGGCGCCCAGATCCAGGCCCCGGACCCGGTCCTCCACCGTCCCCCGCGCCGTCAGCACCAACACCGGCAGGCCCGGTTTGTGCGACCGCAGCCGGCGCAGCACCTGAAACCCGTCCATCTTCGGCAGCATGATGTCGAGGATGACCAGGTCGTAATCGGTGGCTTCGGCGAGATAACACCCCTCCTCGCCTTCATGGCTCACATCCACTGCGTAGGAGGTCTCTTCCAAGGCGCTCCGGATGAAACTGGCGACCTTCAACTCGTCTTCCACCAGGAGGATGCGCACGACCGTACTCGGGAAATGGCGCCCGCAGCGCCCTGATATGATCTTAACGCGGCTGGGGGAACTACGAAAAGGTGGGACCGCAGTCCCCCACCAGCCAGAAGGTCTCGGGGACCGCAGTTACGACTTCGGCGCTGCGTCGTCTGTCTTCTTCTTCTTCTTGCTTCCCTTCTTCTTGTCGGTCTTCTTATCCGGCTCGTCTCCCGCAGCCTTGAGGGACGGGATCACGGTCAGCGACAGCGTGAGCACCATCACCGGCAGCATGAACAGGCTAAACAGTTTCTTCATGGTTTGTCTCCTAAGAATTCGGCCGCTATTGTTAGCGAACCAAGCCCAGTTTGCCAACGGGAGATGAAGCCTCGATGAAACAAACATTAAAAATCATTCATGTTTGACTGGCAGACGGGGGTGCCATCCGGCAGTCCTCGGGAGCTTCAAGAGGGCTGAGGGTCGTATGGGGCCCGACGCCCGCCGGCTCCGCTTGCCGGCCCTGCCGGCATGGAAAGGCAAGGCCGGCAACACGCCCGGTCCGCGGGTGTCCCTGGTAGAATCTACGGCCATGTGGAGAAATCGGAGATGGTACGTTGCCGGAGGCTGGCTGGCCGTGTCTCTGGCCCTGGGGGCGGATAAGAGCTGGGAAGAGAAGTTTCGCCAGGTTCCGCAGCCGGAGCGCGTAAGGGAATACATAAAGGCGATGTCGAAGGAGCCGCACCACGCCGGGTCGCCGGCCGGCAAGCGCGTCGCCGAGTACGTGCTGGCCAGGTTCCGCGAGTGGGGCCTGGAGGCGCAGATCGAGGAGTTTGAGGCGCTGCTGCCCACCCCGCGGCAGCGCTCGCTGGAGCTCGTCGAGCCCGAGAAATTCACCGCGACGCTGCAGGAGCCGCCGATCGCCGAAGACCAGGACTCCACCGACGCCGGCCAGTTGCCAACCTTTAATGCCTACTCGCCGGACGGGGACGTATCGGCCCAGGTCGTCTACGTCAACTATGGCGTACTCGCCGACTACCAGCAACTGGCGAAGCTGGGCATCGAGGTTGGCGGCAAGATCGTACTGGCCCGCTACGGCGGCGGCTGGCGCGGCATCAAGCCGAAGCTCGCGGCCGAGCACGGGGCGATCGGCTGCCTGATTTATTCCGACCCGCGGGACGACGGCTACTTCAAGGGCGACGTGTATCCGCGCGGCGCCTTTCGCCCGCCGGACGGAGTGCAGCGCGGCAGCACCATGGACATGCCGCTCTACTCCGGCGATCCGCTCTCGCCGGGATGGGCTTCGGAGAAGGGAAGCCGCCGGCTGGACCCTCGCGAGGCCCCGGCGCTGCCGAAGATTCCGGTGCTTCCCATCTCCTACGCCGACGCCACGCCGATCCTGAAGAGCTTGGGCGGGCCGGTGGCGCCCGAAGCCTGGCGCGGCGCTCTGCCGCTCACCTATCACGTGGGTCCCGGCCCGGCCAAGGTGCGCCTGAAACTGGCCTTCAACTGGGACATCAAGCCCATCTATGACGTGATCGCCCGCATTCCCGGCTCGGAGTTTCCCGACCAGTGGGTCATTTTCGGCAACCACCACGACGCCTGGGTCAACGGGGCCCAGGACCCGGCCAGCGGCAACGCCTCCCTGATGGAAACCGCACGGGGCCTGGCCGAGATCACCAAGCTCGGCTGGAAGCCCAAGCGGACCATTCTGCTGGCGAGCTGGGACGCCGAGGAGTGGGGTCTGATCGGCTCGACCGAGTGGGGCGAAAAGCACGCCGACGAGCTGGGCCGGAAAGCCGTGGCCTACATCAATACCGACAGCAACTCGAAAGGCGTGCTCAGCGCCTCGGGCGCCCACACCCTGGAGCGGCTGCTCAATGGCACGGCGCGCGATCTGACCGACCCGCTGACCGGCAAGCCGCTTTGGGAAATGATGCTTGCGAACCGGCTGGAAAACGCGCCGACGGACGACGAGAAGAAGAAAATTACCGGCCGGGCGGACCTGCGCATCGGGCCGCCGGGCGCCGGCTCCGACTATGTCGTGTTCCAGGAGCACCTCGGCATAGCGACGTTGAATGTCGGCTTCTCCGGCCGCGAGGCTGGCGGCATCTATCACTCGATCTACGATTCGTTCGGTTGGTATTCCCGGTTCGGGGACCCGACTTTCGTTTACGGCCGCGCCCTGGCGCAGGTGACGGGAACGCTGCTGCTGCGCCTGGCCGACGCCGATATCGTGCCGTTCGACTTCACCGGCCTGGCCGACACGCTGGCGCTCTACGTGGACGAGCTGAAGAAGCTGAAGGCCGAGGACGTGGACCTCTCGCCGCTCGATCCGGCCGTGGCCGAGATGAAGAGGGCGGCGGAAGCGTTCGAGGCGGCGCGCCAAAGCGCGAAGCCGCTCGGCCCGGACCGACTGCGCGAGCTGAACGCCGCGATCTATCGCACCGAGCGCGCCATGCTGAGGGCCGAAGGTCTGCCCGGCCGCGAATGGTACCGCCACCAGTTTTACGCCCCGGGCGTCCACACCGGCTACGAGGCGAAGACCCTTCCCGGCCTCCGCGAATCCCTCGAGCAGAAGCAATGGCCGGCCGCCCGCCTGCAGGTGGATGTGGTGAAGAAGACCATGGAAGCCGTCACGCAGCAAATCACCGCCGCCACCGCTCTGCTGCGCTGAACGGGGTGGTGCGCAGAGACGTTTGCCTTACGGTGTAGCGCCTGAATCGTTAAAACGGCAACGTGGGGCGGGGAAGAGGCCCGTCGTTCGACCATGAAGCGAGCGAGCTGGTTATGGCTGATTCTGGTCGCGCTTGGCTTTATCCTCTGCGCCGTACCCTCGCCGCACAAGAAGCCGCTCTGGCCCGGTGGGCGATTCACCGAAGCGGATCGGGCTCGCGCCCTGCAGCACGGGATCCGGTTCATCTACGGCACTGCCTGCGATCGGCGGAATTTCGCGAGTTACGGTCCGGATTATCTGTGGTGCTTCTACTGCATCGCGTCAACCTCCGCGGACCCTGACCTCCGGAGGCTTGCCTGGGCGATGGGCAACGAACGCGCTCACCAGTGGCGGCGTGACAACCCTACGGCGCCATTGGATGCGGATTCGGACGAGGTTGCGGACCTGGCTTACGGCAGCTACGGGGCGGACCTGCTGGGCGTCCGGGACGATCCACTGAAAGAACGGATCCGGCAGGCGGCGGCCCGCTTCTCGGCGGAAGATTATCTCGGCTTCCGGCCCACCATCGAGCCACCGCCCAGCGACGTGCCTAAAAGGTGCTCGAAATGCGGCGCCAGGAATCCGCGCGGGCGGGATACCTGCCGGAAATGCGGCGCACGGCTGAAAATGTGGAATCGCTATGAGGTCTGGCTGGACGCGCTCATCACCACTTACTCCGGCGACCGCTACGGCGTCACCCTGGGGGCGCATTATACAGACGTGATCCAGTGGTTGCCTGCCATGCGCCCGTATGGGCGGCGTGGCGCCGTTACCGACGACGAGTTCTACGACACCGTCTACGCCATCACGCATGTGGTCTATACGCTGAATGATTACAGCGCGTACCGGCTCTCGCCTCGCTGGTTGCCGCAAGAATTCCAGTTTCTACGGGAGAACCTGAAAGAGGCGATCGGGGACCCGGAGACGATGGGCGAGTTTCTGGATACGCTCCGATCGTTCGGACTCACCAATGCCGATCCGACCATTCGTGCGGGTGTGGATTACATCCTGTCTACGCAAAACAGCGACGGCAGTTGGGGCGATGTGCAGGCCCAGGATGCTTACGTTCGATATCACACGACGTGGACGGCAATCGATGGTCTGCGCGAGTACGCGTGGCGCGGGGAGGGGCTGAGCTTCGCGGCAGTGAAGAGTTCGTTAGAACAGTGGGCTCGCGCCGGCGAGCGCCTGGACCGGTGATCCCGGACAGAGAAGACCGGGAGTCGCGGGAAACCGAATCGCCCTACTCGAGCTGACCTTCGCCGGGAGGCGCATCGTGGATTCGGAGTCACAGGTGGTTCAGCCGCTCAGCCGCCCTCAGTGCAGCGGCCTCCGCGCACGGGGCGGCCGGCTTTTGGATGAGGGAGCGCCGAACAGGTCCAATAGATCGTTGGCGTTGGCAGCGTCTCCCAGGAATGGCCTCACGCCGAAGATCAGCTCCAGCGTGCGCAGCGTCGCGCTGTGGGTATAGCGAATCTGATTCGAGTAGCCGTTCCCTTTGGCGAAAGGCGAAAGCACGATCAGCCCGATGGGATTGTCGCTGCCCTCACCGCCCTCGTCCCAAGTGATGAACAGCGCGCCGCCGCTCTTGTAAGCCTGCGAATTGAGGATCTTGGGCAACTCCGTCGCCAGCTAGGTGTCGCCGGTGCGGACGTCGCAGTCGTGCATATCATTGCAGAGGTTCGGGATGATGAAGTTGTAACGGGCGACCGTGCTGGCGGCCAGATCGGCCGCCAGCTCCGTGTAGGGCCGCACGTGGGCAATGCAATAGGCCGAATTGGCACTGTTGGTGTCGGTGACGTCCTCGAAGTAGATCATCGGGACGTGCTCGGGAACATACTGTGCGGTGGCGGTGAGTGGACACTGGTTGCCCGGGATGTCCTCCGCGTAGGCCTTCCACGAGATGCCCGCGTCGCGGAGAAGCCGCACCAGGTGGAGGCGCGTGCTTTGGTGATTGGACCGCGGCTCTTTGTCGTCGAGAATTCCGAAATTGTCGCCGGCCTCGAGCCAGAGATAGTTGGCGAGGCTGGGGTGCATCCCCGACGAATAGTATTGTTCGGCGTGCGAGGCCATCGGCAGGAGCGTCTTGTTGATGTACGGCGCCTGCGAGTTGCCCTTGATGTCGGACCAATCCGTGTTCTCCATCACGATGACGAACACCGTGCGGACGGAGGCCAGTTGGGCCGAGGCGCTCGGGGCGAGACCGAGGGCGCCCAGAAGGCTTGCGATAAGGAATCTCTTCACTTCACCTTTCATGGTACTTTGTGGGTTCCGAGGTGGTCAAACGGCAATGCCTTCAAGACTCCTGCTGGCTGTTCTGTGTTTTTTCGCTCCGCTTTCGGCCGGGGTGGTGCGCGTGGAGATCCAGTCGCGAACCGATGTTTTGGGAGGCCGCAGCTTTGGCCTGGCCGGCCCCTACGAGAAGATCGTCGGGAAGGTTTACTTCGCGGTCGATCCGTCCAATCCCAATAACCGGATCATCGCCGATATCGACAAGGCTCCGCGCAATGCCCAGGGCAAGGTGGAGTTTTCCTCCGACCTCTACCTGCTCCGGCCGAAGCAGGCGGACCGCGGCAACGGCGCGGTGCTGTTCGAGGTCTCGAATCGCGGCGGGAAAAGCATGGTCGGCATGTTCAACCGCGCCAGCGGCGGGAGCCGCGACCCCGCCTCCGAAGCCGACTTCGGCGACGGCTTCCTGATGCAGCAAGGCTATACCCTCGCCTGGCTCGGCTGGCAGTGGGATCCCCCGGAACAGCCGGGACTGCTGCGTCTCTACGCCCCGCGGGTTCCCGGCATCAAGGGCCTGGTCCGCTCCGAATTCATGCCCACCGTGACGATCACTTCGCAGACGCTCGCCGACCGCACCATGATCCCGTATCTGGTCGCCGATCCCAATGACGCGAGCGCCACGCTGACCGTGCGCGACAAGATCGAGTCGCCGCGAAAGACGATTCCCCGCAGCCAATGGAAGTTTTCCGCCGACCGCGGGCACGTGGAAATGGCCGCCGGCTTCGAGCCGCATCGCATCTACGAGGTTGTTTACACCTCTGAAGATCCGGTGCTGGTGGGCCTGGGGCCGGCCGCCATGCGGGACTATCTTTCCTACCTCAAGTACGAGCAGAAGGCCGTGCGCCGCGCCTACGGCTTCGGCGTCTCGCAGAGCGGCCGTTTCCTGCGGACGTTTCTCTATTACGGCTTCAACCAGGATAAGGGCGGCCGCAAAGTTCTGGACGGCGTGATGGCTCACGTGGCCGGCGCCGGGCGGGGCAGCTTCAACCACCGGTTTGCGCAGGCGTCAAGAGACGGCCACCCGTACATCAACTTCTTCTATCCAACGGACATCTTCCCGTTCACCGACGTCGCGCAGAACGATCCGGAGACCGGCGTGACCGACGGATTGCTGACGCATCCCGGCTCGCCCGAGCTGCTGCCGAAGATCTTCTATACGAACTCGGAATATGAGTACTGGGGCCGCGCCGCCTCGCTCATTCACACGACGGTCGACGGCAAGACCGACGCGCCGCTCATGGACAACGTGCGGATTTATCTCCTCGCGGCTGGACAGCATGGTCCCGGGGCGTTCCCGCCCACGCAGACGATCGGACAGCAGCGCAACAACCCGCTCGACTACCGATGGGCCATGAAGGCGCTGCTGCTCGCCATGGATCGGTGGACGGCCGACGGTACCGCGCCTCCGCCGAGCCGTTATC